>DATGKD010000125.1:0-20296 GCA_035294855.1 Acidimicrobiales bacterium | reverse complement strand
CCCGCGGACACCACGGTGACGCTGCATCCTGTGGATTCCCAAGGTGAGGCGACCGATGAGGACCTCACCGTGACGCTTCCCGACCGACCGAGCGGCGCGGGCCTCTTGGTCGTGAAGCGTGGCCCGAACGCCGGGACTCGTTTCGACCTTGTCACGGACGTCACGCGTGCGGGCCGACACCCCGAAAGCGACATCTTCCTGGACGACATCACGGTGTCGCGTCGCCACGCGGAGTTCGTCAAGAACCACGGGGGGTACACCGTGCGGGACGTGGGCTCCCTCAATGGCACCTACGTCAACCGTGAGCGGATCGAGGAGGCGGTGCTGTCCTCGGGCGACGAAGTGCAGATCGGGAAGTTCAAGCTCGTCTACCTGGCCGCGGCGGACGAGTGAGAACGCCTCGCGGAGAGCCGTTCACGTGAGCCGCTCGTTCCTGTCCATCGGGGATGTCCTCACGCTGCTGCGCCAGGAATTCCCCGACGTCACCATCTCGAAGATCCGGTTCTTGGAGAGCCAGGGGCTCGTGAACCCCGAACGGACCCCGTCCGGCTACCGCAAGTTCTACGACCACGACGTGGAGCGGCTGCGCTGGGTGCTCCGCCAGCAGCGGGAGCATTTCCTCCCGCTCAAGGTGATCAAGGGGCGCCTGGAGCAGGAGGTCCCCGGTGAGGACGCCGGCGCCGGCAACGGCCGCGAGCGGCGCTCGCAGGCCCAGGGAGCAAGTCCCGCGCCCCGTCAGGTCGAACCGGTGCTCGTGGGAGGCCATCGGCGCACCGAGTCGGCTGCCGACGCCTCCTCCGCAACCCGGCCCGAACGTGACGCCCGGCCGGAGCCCGAAGCCATGGTCTCGCCTCAGGGGCCGCCCACGCGCGCGGCGCGGGTCGCCCCGGTGCGCGGCGAGGATGTGCCCGATCACGAACGCAGCCCGGCAGGCGGTGACGCGCCGAGGGCCGGGGCGCGGCGGGGGTCACGGCATCCGTCGACGGGTACGACGCCGGCGCCGCTGCACGCGCTGTCCGGAGCGAGCATGACCGACGACGAGCTGGCCACCGCCGCGGGCCTCGACGTGGCGTCCGTCAAGGAGCTTCAGTCGTACGGGCTGTTGTCCGGGCGCGTCGTGGGGGGCGTGGAGTACTACGACGAGGATGCACTGATCGTGGCGCGGCTGGCCGCCGGGTTCGCGGCGTTCGGCGTCGAAGCGCGGCACCTACGGCTGCACAAGCATGCGGCCGAACGCGAGGCGGGTTTCGTCGAACAGGTGGTCCTCCCGCTTCTGAAGCAGCGCAACCCGGAGTCGCGCCAACGCGCCCACAGCGCCGCCGCGGAGCTGTCGCGCCTGGGTCAGCAGCTGCGCGAGGTCCTCCTTCGCACCACGTTGCGCGAGCAGCTCGGAGGGTGACCACTGCGGAGGGCGTTCGGGTCCTCCACAGCGCCCACGACCTGGCCACAGCGACGGAGCGGTTGGGCCGGGAGGTGTCCGACGCCTATCCCGAGGGCGTCCTGCTCGTGGCGGTGCTGAAGGGCAGCATGCTCTTCCTCGCCGACCTCGCGCGCCGCGTGACGGTGCCGTGCGAGGTGGACTTCCTCGGCATCTCCGACTATGCGGCGGGAACGGGGCGCGTTCGGATCACCAAGGACCTCGACCACGACGTCCACGGCCGAGACGTGGTCCTGGTCGAGGACATCGTGGACACCGGGCTCACCAGCACCTACGTGACAGGGGAGCTGCGCCGCCGGGGGCCCACGTCACTTGAAGTGTGCACGTTGTTCGACCGGCGGACGCGGAGGATCGTCCCGGTGACCTTGCGGTTCGTGGGATTCGAGGCCACAGACGACCTGCTCCTCGGGTACGGACTCGACGTGGCCGGGCGGTACAGGAACTTGCCTTTCGTTGTCGTCGGCGACCAACAGGCGCTCGAAACCGACCCCGACGCGCATGTCCAATCCCTCTACGGGCGGTAAGTTGCAGGCATGGTGGAGGTGCGTTTGAGCGCGGTTCGTGTGGACCTCCAGTCCAACACGCCCGTACTGCTGCTCACTGAGGCCGAAGGCCTGGGTCGAACGTTGCCGATCTTCATCGGGGCGCCCGAAGCGACCGCGATCGCGTTCGCGATCCAGGGCGTGGCCACGCCCCGGCCCATGACGCATGACCTGTTGCGAGACGTCGTCGATTCACTCGGCGCCACCCTCGAACGGGTCGTGATCACCGAATTGCGCTCCGCGACGTACTTCGCGGAGCTGCAGCTGAAGCGCAACGGCGACGCCCTGAGCGTCTCCAGCCGGCCCTCGGACGCAGTCGCGCTCGCGGTGCGCACCGGCAGCCCCTTGTTCGTCGCCGACGACCTCATGGACGCCGAAGGCATCCTGCTCCCCTCCGAGGACGAGGACGAGGACGGCGACTCCTCCACGCCGGACGAGCTCGTGGGGGAGTTCCGGCAGTTCCTCGACACCGTGCGACCCGAGGACTTCAGCTCCTGAGCGACACGGCCGGCGGTGCCGTCCGGGCGACCCGGCCTCGTCCGGGCGAGCCCCACGGGCGGTGCTCCCCCCATCGCGCCGGAGGCGGCACTCCGATGGAGACCAGACGATGTCCATGAGCACGCAGCGAGCGCTCCGACGGGGGTTCCCCGCGGCCTTCGTCGTGACCGGCGTGCTGGGTCTTGGGCTCGCAGCGTGCTCGTCGCCGCACCACGGTGCCACCTCCACGACGGGGACGACGTCGTCGACGTCGACGTCCGCAGCACCCGCTTCCACGACCACGTCCACGGCAAGTAGCTCCTCGACCGCGTGCCAAGGGGGTGCGCTCTCGGCCTCACTGTCCGGGAGCGAGGGTGCCGCCGGGACGTTCGAGCTGACCTTCAGCCTCCGCGACATCTCGACCACGTCGTGCACCATGGACGGGTTTCCCGGGGCGCTGCTCTTGGGCTCGTCGGGCGCCGCGCTGCCCACGAATGTCGTGCGTGCCGGCAGCTACTCCTTCACGAACTTCTCCTCGTCGTCGGTGATGCTCCCTGCGGGCGGGACGGCGTATTTCAACCTCGGGTACTCCGACGTCACGGTGGCCGGCGAGACCTCGTGCGAGATGGCCACGGCCATCCAGTTCATCCCCCCGGGCGCCACCACCCACGTCGTGGTGAGCACGGCGATGTCGGTGTGCAACCACGGGACCGTCACCGTCTCCCCGGTCTTCGGGTCGGCGTCGCCCGAGGTCCAGACCACCGCTCCGCCTCACCCCTGAGCTCAGGTGGTGCTCAGCCTCCGGGACGGACGAGGACCCGGCCCCGCACCTTGGCCTCGAGGACATCGGCAAGCGTGGCGGCCAGGCCGCTCAGGGGGATCTCGGCGGCGACGATGTCGTCGAGGTGCCGGGGGCGCATGTCCCCGGCGAGCCTCGCCCAGATGGCGCGGCGCCGTTCGGGCGGCGTGCGGACCGAGTCGATCCCGAGGAGTGCGACCGCCCGGGTGATGAACGGGTACACGGTGGTGTCGAGGCCGACCCCGCCCGTCAGGCCGCTCGCAGCGACGGCCGCGCCGTAGCGCAGCGACCTCACCACCCGCGCGAGCGTCCGACCGCCCACGCAGTCGACCGCTCCCGCCCAGCGTTCCGGGCCGAGCACGCGCTCACCGGCGTCGTCGATGGCATCGCGTCCCACGACGTCCGCCGCGCCGAGGGCCTGGAGCCAGGCGTGCTCGTCGGTCTTGCCGGTGCTCGCCACCACCTCGTAGCCCCGTGCCGCCAGGATGACCACCGCGAATGAGCCCACCCCGCCGGACGCGCCCGTGACGAGCACCGGACCGTCGCCGGGAGACAGCCCGAACCGTTCCAGCTCGTCGACCGACAGCGCCGCGGTGAACCCTGCCGTGCCGATCGTCATGGCGTCACGCGCCGACAGGCCTGCGGGCAACGCGACTACGGCTTCGGCGGGGACGCGCGCCCGCACGGCGAAACCGCCATGGCGGGACACGCCGAGCTCTCCGCCGTGGGCGAGGACCTCGGTGCCGGGCACAACGGCCGGATCGCCGCTCGCGAGGACGCGGCCGGCCAGATCGATCCCCGGGACGAGCGGTGACACGCGGGCCACGCGGTTGCCCGGCACGGTGACCATGGCGTCCTTGTAGTTGACCGACGACCACGCCACGTCGACCACAACCTCGCCCTCGGGCAGGTCGTCGGGCCCGAGTTGCTCCACACCCGACGTGGTCCCGTCGTCGGTGCGGCGCACGACGAAGGCGGCGAACGAGCTGTCGACACCCGGGTCGCGGTCAGAGGGCGGATCGGTGGGCATCCGCGTAGCCTACGGCTCCCGTGCGGCGCGCTCCCTTTGGCACCTGGCCGTCGCCGCTGACGCCCGTAGCGTTGGCCGCGGGGCGCGTCTCGTTGTCGGGTCCCCAGGTGAGTGGCGCGGCTTGCTGGTGGTCGGAGAGCCGTCCGCTCGAAGGTGGGCGCGTGGCGGTGATGCGGGCCGCGCCCGACACCGCGCCCCGCGAGGTCACCCCGGCTGGTGCAAACGCGCGCTCGCGTGTGCACGAGTACGGCGGGGGTGCATTTCTCGCCGCTAACGATGTCGTCATCTACACCTCGTACGCCGACCAGGCCTTGTGGCGCGCCGAGGTCACAGACAGCGGACGTGGGGGAGACAGCGGACGTGGGGGAGACGGCGGACGTGGGGGAGATGGCTCGGTGCGTCTCACGCCGGAGGCGCCCCCGGGCGGAGTGCACCGCTACGCCGACGTCCGCCCGGTCGAGGGCGGTCCCTGGCTGGTCGCCGTTCGTGAGCGGCACACGCCTGCCGGGGAGGTGCTCGACGAGATCGTGGCGGTGCACAAGTCCGGTAGCGCTCCTCCCGTCGTCCTCGTCGCCGGCCGAGACTTCTTCGCCGCCCCGCGACCCAGCCCCGACGGCGCGCTCTTCGCCTGGCTGGCGTGGGACCACCCTCAGATGCCCTGGGACGGCACCGAGCTCTGGGTGGCCACGGTGGTCGCCGCAGGCAACGGGGCGCCGTCGTTGAGCGGCGGCCGGCTGGTCGCGGGCGGCCCCGCGGAGTCGGTCGGCCAGCCGACCTGGGCTCCCGACGGTGCTCTGTGGTTCGTGTCGGACCGTCACGGATGGTGGCAGCCGTTTCGGGCGGAGCGCGGCGGCGATCCCGTCCGGATGTGCGCCGACGAGGCGGAGTTCCACGCGCCCGATTGGGTGCTCGGCCAGACGACGCTCGACTTCTCGGCCGGGGGCGACCTTGTCTGCCGCTTCCGCCGCGACGGCCGGGACCACGTGGGCGTCCTCGAAGAGGCCCGTGGCCGGTTGCACGTCCTCGACCAGCCGTACACCGCCATCGGCGGGTTGCGGGTGCTGGGAGACGAGGTCGTCATGATCGGGGCCACGCCGCACGAGCCGCCCGCGATCGGGGCGGTGAGCCTGCACTCCGCCGCGCGCCCGGCTCGCGTCGTGCGCCGGCCGACGGCGCGTGCGATGCCCGCCGCCTGGGTGTCGGCCCCCGAAGCGATGTCGTTCCCCACGACCCGGGGGGAGCACGCGTATCTCTTGTTCCACCCACCGGTCGGGGACGGACTCGAAGGCCCGTCGAGCTCGTTGCCACCGCTCGTCGTCGTATGCCATGGCGGCCCCACCGCGGCAGTGGACGCGGCGTTCGATCCCGCCGTGCAGTTCTGGACCACCCGGGGGGTGGCGGTCGCGTCCGTCGACTATCGGGGCTCGGCGGGTCACGGGCGTGCTTTCCGCCGCCTCCTCGACCGAAGGTGGGGCGTCGCCGACGCCGAGGACTGCGTGGCCGCCGCGCGCCACCTGGTGGGAGCGGGCCGCGTGGACGGGGGGCGGATCGTGGTCAAGGGCTCGAGTGCCGGGGGGCTCACGGCGCTCCGTGCGCTCGTTCCCGGCGGGCCCTTTGCCGCCGCGGTCCTCGCCTACCCCGTCACGGACCTGCGCGCGCTCGCTCGGGACACGCACAAGTTCGAGTCCCATTATCTCGACGGCCTCGTCGGGCCCTGGCCCGAGGCCGCAGCCGTCTACGAAGACCGGTCACCGGCGCTGCACCCCGAGCGGATCGGGGGCGCGGTGCTGCTCCTGCAAGGCTCGGACGACCCCGTCGTCCCGCCGGAGCAGGCGTCGCTGCTGGCCGAGGCCCTGCGCGCCCGAGGGGTGCGGTGCGACCACGTGGTGTTCCCGGGCGAGGGCCACGGTTTCCGCCGGGCGGACACCCTCGAGGAAGCCGCTCGCCTCGAGCTGGCGTTCGTGGGCGAGGTGCTCGGGTTCGAGACGGCTTCCTGAGGACCTGCCCGCCTACGATTGACCCATGGCCAACAGCCCCCTGGCCCGGATGGCCCGGGTGGCGGGGTCGTGGAACCCCCAGGAGCGCGACGCCGTCCTCTATGCGGGTTCGGCGCTGTTCGCTATCACCACGGCGCAGGCGTCGTCGATCCCCTTGTACCAACAATGGGGCCGCCTGGCGGTCGGGCCGTACGCGTTCGGCGCGCTGGCCTCGGCGCTGGCGGTGCGGTACGCCAACCGTCGACGGGCGCGCCTCGCGCAGCAGACCGACCAGGAGGGTCGAGCCCAGCCCGTCGCCGCGAGCAGCGGCGAGGGCAGCCCCGGCTGGCACTGGACCGGCCCGCGCGCGCTCATCTTCCTGGTGGTGCTGGTGGGCGCGACCCTCCTGCCGCTGTCGCTCGAAGTCCTGTGGCGGACCGATTCCGGGGGAGCCACCCACGTCCAGCCGGAAGTCGCGGTGGTCGAGCAATCGGCCCACGCGTTCTTCCACGGCCACGACCCCTACCAGCGCATCACGCCGCATTCCCACCCGAAGCCGCCCCCCGGGGAGCCGGCGTACGACGCCTACAACCCGTACCTCCCGCTCATGAGCCTGTTCGGCGGCCCGCGCACCACGCACGCGCCCCTCCGCCTCACCGACGCCCGCGTGGCGTTTTCGATGATCACGATCCTGGTGGTGATCGCCGCGCTCGCGCTGTGCCGTGGCCCGACGGGCCCGCGTGTGCTGGCGCTGCAGAGCATGACGGTGCTGCCGACGGCAGCGCTGCCGCTCGCAACCGGAGGTGACGACCTTCCGATCGCCGCGCTCATGCTCCTCGGGCTCGTGCTCCTGCAACGACGCCGCCCGCTGGCGGCGGGGATCACGCTGGGCGTGGCGTCGTCGATGAAGATCACCGCATGGCCGTTGACGGCACTTGCCTTCCTGGCGGCGCGCGACCGCGATGGCGAGCGCGGTCGTCGTCCCAAGCTCCTGGTGCTGGCGGGCATCGCGGGGGTCATGATCCCCGCGGTCGTCCCCACCGCGGCAGCCAACCTGCCGGCGTTCATCGACAACGTGGTGCGCTTCCCGCTGGGGTTGTCGGGAGTGAGCTCACCCGCGGGCAGCCCCCTCATCGGTCATGTGGTGGTGTCGATCTTCCCCGGCTTCCATCGGGCGTTCACGATCCTCGTGGCGGCCGTCGGCCTGGCGGCGATGGCCTACGTGCTCGTGCGCCATCGACCCCGGACCCCGGCGGCCCTGTCACGTCTGATCGGGTGGGTGATGCTGGTGGCCATCCTGCTCGCTCCCGCGACGCGCGTCGGCTACCTGCTGTATCCCCTCGACTTCTTCGTGTGGGCGTGGTTGCTCAAGGGCGAGGAGCTCGCCGACGCGCTCGGGATCGCCGACGCCTCTCGCGCCCTCGTGCGGGCGGCGCACGGCACCGACCGGGCCCGCCGAGCCGGAGCACCCGGCGACGGCGACGGCCACAGTGACGGCCACAGTGACGGCCACAGCGACGGCGGTTCCCACCGCCCTGGCGACGACGGTGGGACCGGCTCAGACGGCGAACATGACGCGCCGCACCGACGCGTCTCCGCCGCGGTCGGGACCGAGCCCTTGGCAGGAGGCGCAGCGTCCTGAGGGCATCTCCTCGCTCACCTGATTACTGCTGATCGGACACCACGTAGAGGCGCAGGGTCACGGGCGTCGTCTCGCCGGCGGACCCCGAGGGTGAGGGGGGCGTCGCCGGCGCCGGGGGAGCGCCGGCGGCCGCCGCACGGGAAGGTGCGGTCGATGCCGGGAACGTGGTGGGCGCGACGGTGACGCCCACCTCCCACTCCTGCCCGTCGCTGGCGGGGTGTTGGGCGAGGACCCGGTAGCCCGGGCCACCGGCGACGAGACCGGCGCTCACGACACGCCAGTGGTCGAAGGGGAGCTGGGCCCGGAAGAAGCGGATGGCGGCTGCCTGGGAGGCGGGCACGGTCAGTTGCATCGATCGGTCGTAGAGCTCGACCCCGTGGTTGACCGACGATCCGGAGACCGAGGTCGTCCCGCGGGGGACCGCCAACGCCGCGAGGAGGTCCGTGGGAGGCTCGCCGGGGGTTTCGATGGCGCCCAGCAGCGGGCGCGCGGGCGCCGCCGTGAGGCCGGCGTCACGGGCAGTCGAAACCGGCGACCGCGTGGGCCCCGGCCCCGCACCCTCGCTGACGAGACCTCCGGCCACGGCCCCCACCACGAACAGCGCCGCGGTCACGCCGACCACGATGAGGGCCGGACGGGTGCTCGGGCCCGGGGGACGCCCCGAGTCGGTCGTCAGGCCCGGGGGCACCGTGCCGTGACCGTTCGGTTGGGGACCGCCTGCCCGGTCTGGACCGGCGCCCCCTGAGTCGAAAGTGCCGGAGGGCTGGGGGATCGACATGATGAAAGCCGGCGGGAGACGCCGACGGTGGTTTCTCGGGCCGGTGAGGCGAGTGTACCGATGTGCCACGCGGGGCGACTTCGCCCGACCCCTTGCGACCGGACACCGACCCCGGGTTGCTGACTTCGCAGAGTGACGGGATTTCTACTGGACGCGTTGACGAACCGTTGATGTCGCCCTACAGTGACGTCAGGGACCTGCGGGTCCCGTTCGGGGGGTCGTACCGGAAGTCGGTTCTGCGTCCCGGGGGGCGTGGGCCCACCGCGTGGGCCCGTGCGGGGGTGCGGGGGCGTCGAGCTCGCTCGTCGCCCCCGGGCCCTCGCTCGAGGAGCCGCCTCCCCCTGAGCCCCACCCGAAGTGGTCGAGCGGGCCGTGGCCGCGCCCGAGCCGCCACGGCGCCGAACCCCGTAACGCGACGGTGACGAACGCCTTCGCGCCCCGGACCGCCTCGAGGGCGCCCACGCCTCTGGCCAGATACGCAGCGGTGGCCGCCGCCAGGGTGCACCCGGTGCCGTGGTCGTTGCCGGTGTCGATCCGGGCCCCGTCGAGCACGAGGGCTTCGCCGTCGGCGACGACGACGTCGGGAGCGGCGTCCCCCCCGAGGTGGCCTCCGGTGACGACGACGACGCGGGGACCGAGTTCGGCGAGGCGGTGCGCGGCGCCGATCATGCCGGCCAGGTCGTCGACGGGGGCGCCGGTGAGCAGCGCCGCTTCGCGGGTGTTGGGGGTGACGACGACGGCGCGCGGGATGAGATGCTCGAGGTAGGCCCGCACGCCTCGGTCGTCGAGGAGCTCCCGGCCGGTCGACGCCACGAGGACGGGATCCACCACCAGGTTGGGGAGGCGCCCGGCGGCGGCCCACCGCCCCACCGCGGCCACGGTGGCGGACGACGCCAACATGCCCGTCTTGACCGCCGCCACGGACATGTCCGCCAGCACGGTGTCGATCTGCTCGTCGACGAAGGCCGGCTCGATGGCGACCACGCCGCGGACCTCGGCGGTGTTCTGGGCGGTGACGGCGGTGACGGCCGACGTGCCGAAGACGCCGAGGGCGGCAAAGGTCTTGAGGTCGGCCTGGAGCCCGGCCCCTGCACCCGAGTCGGACCCGGCGATCGTCAACGCGACGGGCGGGTCCACTCCTCGAGCGTAGGCACCGGTCGAGCGAGCGTCAGTCAGGAGGAGCCGGCAGGCACAGGGATCGGAGGGGATCCGAGACGGGCCGGCCTCAGAGGTCGGGGCGGCCCTCGGTGGGGCTCGAGGCACGCGCCCGATAGCGGCGAGGGATGCGTCCCGCCAGCCGGGCGTCGTAGCCGGCTTCGACCGCGGCCCGGAAGGCACGGGCCATGCGCGCCGGTTCGCGCGACCTGGTGATGGCGCTCGCCACCATGACCGCGGCGCAGCCGAGCTCCATCGCGAGGGCGGCGTCCGAGGCCGTGCCGATGCCGGCGTCGAGGATCACCGGTACCGAGCTCTGCTCGACCATCAGCGCGATGTTGTGCGGGTTGCGGATGCCGAGGCCGCTGCCGATCGGGGAGCCGAGCGGCATGACGGCGGCGCACCCCGCCTGCTCGAGGCGCCGGGCCAGGACCGGATCGTCGTTGGTGTACGGGAGCACCACGAATCCCTGGTCGCACAGTTGCTCCGCGGCGTCGAGCAGCTCGAGCGCGTCGGGGAGCAACGTGTCCTCGTCCCCGATGACCTCGAGCTTGACCCAGTCGGTCCCGAACGCTTCGCGCGCCAGCTTGGCGGTGAGGACCGCCTCGTCCGCGGTGAAGCAGCCGGCGGTGTTCGGGAGCACGTCGACGTGCCGGGCGGCCAGCACGTCGAGGATCCCCCCGCGCGCCGCCGGGTCGACGCGGCGCACGGCCACCGTGGCGATCGACGCGCCCGACGCCTCGACCACGGCGTCGAGGACGTCCAGGCTCGGCAGTCCGCCCGTGCCGATCACGAGCCGGGACGAGACCTCGCACCCGGCGACGACGAGTGGTTCGTGGGCCCGGGTCACTCAGCCCCCTGCCGCGGCGGTGACGATCTCGACCCGGTCGCGAGCAGCCAGCGGCCGCGACGACCACTCGCTCTTCGGGACGACGGCGCGGTTGCACGCCACGGCGACGCCGTCCGGCGACGGGCACCACGCGCGCACCAGGTCCGCGACGGTGGTGCCGTGAGGCACCGTCTCGGGATGGCCGTTCACGGTGATGTCGACCTCGGCACCGCCGAGCGCGATGGCATCGCCCATGCGACCCAGCATGGCACCGCCCCCGACCTCCGACGCGCGCCGGCTGCGCCCCGGGTGCGCCGCCTCCCCAGGCCGACCAACAGCGCTGCCTTCAACCTCCGGCCCGCGCGGGCGCGGCGACGAAGCGTTCCGGTCCGAACGGGGCGACCTCCGGTGGCGGCTCGTCGCCGACGACGAGAGCGACGACAGCGGCCGCGGTCACCGGAGCGAGGAGGAAGCCGTTGCGGTAGTGCCCGGCCGCGACCACGAGCCCGCTGGCGCGCTTCGGGTCGACCGCGCCCACCACAGGCGCGTTGTCCGGGGAGCCGGGCCGCAGGCCCGCCGCCGTCTCGGTCACTGACATCTCGGTGATTCCCGGCACCACGCGATGGGCGTCGCGCAAGAGCTCGTAGAGCCCGCCCGCGGTGACCGAGTTGTCGAACCCCTGTTCCTCCACGGTGGCACCGACGACCACCGAGCCGTCGGCGCGTGGCACGACGTACACCGACGCCCCCTGGACGATGCCGCGCACGGTGCGCCCCACCTTGGGTGCGCGCTCGGTCGGCGCGAGCCTGATGATCTGCCCCTTCACCGGGCGGATGGCGGGAAGCGCCTGCGCAGGCAAGCCGGCCACGTCTGCGGACCAGCATCCCGCCGCCAGCACGACGACCGGGGCGTGCAGCGCCTCGCCACGGTCGAGCTCGACGCCGCGCACCGCACCGGCGTCGATCGTGATCGCCACCGCACGGCGCCCGATCACGTCGACTCCCGCCCGGACGGCTGCCTCGCGCAGCGCTCCCAGGACCATGCGGTTGTGCACCTGGTGGTCGCCGGGAACCCAGATCCCCGCCCGAACGCCCGGCGCCACGGCGCGCTCGAGGTCCCGGGCGCGCCTGCCCGTGAGCCACTCCACCTCGAGCCCCAGCTCGCGCTGGAAGCCGACGAGCTCCTCGGCATGGCGCCGGTCGTCGTCGTCGACGGCCACGACGAGCGTGCCGCAGCGCCGGTAACCGACCGATTGTCCCGCAGCCTCGGCGAGTCGTTGCGCGAACGCCGGCCACCGCCGCGCCGAGGCCAGGTTGAGCGCGAGCAGCGGCTCTTCGCCGTAGCGGACCTCGCTGACCGGTGCCAGCATGCCGGCGGCCGCCCACGACGCACCGCGTCCGGGCTCGGGGTCGACGAGCGCGACGTCGAGCCCGCGAGCTGCACAGCACCATGCGGCGGACAGGCCGATGACGCCGCCACCCACGACGACGGCGTCGTGGTGCGACCGAGACGCTCGGTCAGACGTGGCCGGGCCAGGCACCGCGCCGGGAGTGGGTCGCACCGTGCCAGGGAGGCCGGTACACGCGAGGTATCCTACGGGGGCTGCAGCAGGGCCAAGGTCGTCCCGGGCGCCAGCAGGAGCCACCCGCCGAGCACGTGACCGGTAAGGGCGCTCCCTGAAGACCCCCCGAAGACGGGATCGCCTCCACGAGGCGACTCCCCCGAACACGACTGCGGAGCGACCCGAGTGCGCACCCTCTACGACCCTCGGTTCGAGCACGACGCCTGCGGGATCGCGCTGGTCGCCGACCTGCAGGGCCGACGCAGCCACGCCATGGTCGACCGGGCGCTCACCGCGCTCGAGCACCTCGCTCACCGGGGTGCCACCGGCGCCGAGGTCGCCACGGGCGACGGCGCGGGGATCCTCCTCCAGATGCCGCACGGCTTCCTGGCGGCCAGCCTTCCGTTCGAGCTGCCGGAGGCGGGCGGGTACGCCGCGGGCCTCGTGTTCCTCCCCACCGACGCGGACGACGCCGCCAAGGCGCGCCGCCGGGTGGAGGAGCTCGCCGCGGCGGAGAACCTGAAGGTGCTCGGCTGGCGTGCCGTGCCGACGCGGCCCGAAGGCCTCGGTGAGTCCGCCGTCCGCGCCATGCCGCGCATCGAACAGGTGGTGGTGGCGCCCGAAAGCCCCGGACCCACCGCGGACCCCATCGCCCTCGACCGGCTCGCCTTCTGCCTGCGCAAGCGCGTCGAGCACGAGACCGACGGCGTGTACCTGCCGTCGCTGTCGGCGCGCACGATCGTCTACAAGGGCATGCTCACCGGTCACCAGCTGCGCGAGTTCTACCCCGACCTGTCCGACCCCGCCTTCGACAGCGGGCTGGCGCTCGTGCACAGCCGGTTCTCGACGAACACGTTCCCGTCGTGGCCGCTCGCCCACCCGTACCGGTACCTGGCGCACAACGGCGAGATCAACACGTTGCGCGGGAACCGCAACTGGATGCGGGCCCGCGAGGCGCTGCTCGAGACGGCGCTCATCGGTGGCGACCTCGAGCGCATCTTCCCGGTGGCCGATCCCGACGGCAGCGACTCGGCCACCTTCGACGAGGTGCTCGAGCTGTTGCACCTCGGCGGGCGCAGCCTGCCGCACGCCGTGCTCATGATGATCCCCGAGGCGTGGGAGAACCACCCCTCCATGGACGAGGCGCGGCGCGCGTTCTACCGCTTCCACGCCTCGCTCATGGAGCCGTGGGACGGTCCCGCCGCCGTGGTGTTCACCGACGGCACGGTGGCCGGCGGCGTCCTGGACCGAAACGGCCTGCGCCCGGCGCGCTACTGGGTCACCGACGACGGGCTCGTGGTGCTCGCGTCCGAGGTGGGCGTCTTGGACGTCGACCCCGCCAAGGTGGTGCGCAAGGGACGGCTGCAGCCCGGGCGCATGTTCCTCGTGGACACCGCGCAGGGCCGCATCGTCGACGACGGTGAGATCAAGGCGCAGCTCGCCGCCGAGCACCCCTATGGGCGCTGGCTGGAAGAGGGCCAGGTCACCCTGGACGAGCTCCCGCCGAGAATGATGCTCACGCCCCAGCACGCCTCGGTCGTCACCCATCAACGACTGTTCGGCTACACCAACGAGGAACTCCGACTCATCCTCGCCCCGATGGCCACCGACGGCGCCGAACCGGTGGGCTCCATGGGCCACGATGCCGCCATCGCCGCGCTGTCGGAGCGGCCGCGCCTGTTGTTCGACTACTTCACGCAGCTGTTCGCGCAGGTGACCAACCCGCCGCTCGACGCCATCCGCGAGGAGCTCGTCACCGCCACGCGGTCCAAGCTCGGGCCGGAGGGCAACCTGCTCGAGCCCACGCCCGGGTCGTGCCGCCAGATCATCCTGCCGGTGCCCGTCATCGACAACGACCAGCTCGCCAAGCTGCGCTACGTCAACGAGCACGGCGAGACACCGGGGTACCAGGCGTACGCGGTCGACGGCCTCTTCGACCCCGCCGGGGGAGGCGAGGCGCTCGCCGCGGCCATCGAGGACGTGCGCCGCCGCGTGAGCATCAACATCGCGCTGGGCGCCAACATCATCATCCTGTCGGACCGCAACTCGAACGCTCGGCTGGCGCCCATCCCGTCGCTGCTGCTGACCGCGGCCGTGCACGAGCACCTGGTGCGCGAGAAGACGCGCACGCGCGTCGGGCTCGTGGTGGAGACCGGCGACGCGCGCGAGGTGCACCACATCGCGCTGCTCATCGGGTACGGCGCGTCGGCGGTGAACCCGTACCTGGCGTTCGAGACCCTCGACGACATGATCGGCAACGGCCAGCTCGAGCGGGTGTCGCCGACCGGCGAGCCCGAGGGCATCTCGCCGCGCCAGGCGCGGGCGAACTACATCAAGGCCGCCTGCAAGGGCGTGGTGAAGACCATGTCGAAGATGGGCGTGTCCACGGTGGCGTCGTACACCGGGGCGCAGATCTTCGAGGCCGTGGGCCTGTCGCGCGAGGTGGTGGACGAGTACTTCACCGGCACGGTGAGCCGCATCGAGGGCGTCGGCCTCGACGGCCTGGCGCGCGAGGTGGTCGAGCGGCACCGGCTGGCGCACCTCGACCGGCCGAACGAGCGTGCGCACCGCGAGCTGGAGGTGGGGGGCGAGTACCAGTGGCGACGCGAAGGTGAGCTCCATCTCTTCAACCCCCGCACCGTGTTCAAGCTCCAGCACGCCACGCGCGCCAAGCGGTACGACATCTTCAAGGAGTACACCCAGCTCGTGGACGACCAGGCGCGCCGGCTGGCCACCCTGCGGGGGCTGCTCGAGTTCCGGCCGGGGGACCGGCAGCCCGTGTCGACCTCCGAGGTGGAGCCGGTGTCGGCCATCGTGAAGCGCTTCGCCACCGGGGCCATGTCGTACGGGTCGATCTCGGCCGAGGCGCACGAGACGCTCGCCATCGCCATGAACCGGTTGGGCGGCAAGTCGAACACGGGCGAGGGCGGCGAGGACCCCGAGCGGTTCGTGCCCGACCAGAACGGCGACCTGCGCCGCAGCGCGGTGAAGCAGGTGGCCTCGGCGCGTTTCGGCGTGACGAGCGAGTATCTGGTCAACGCGGACGACCTCCAGATCAAGATCGCCCAGGGGGCGAAGCCGGGGGAGGGCGGCCAGCTGCCGGGCAAGAAGGTGTACCCCTGGATCGCGAAGACCCGGTTCTCGACGCCGGGGGTGGGGCTCATCTCGCCTCCCCCGCACCACGACATCTATTCGATCGAGGACATCGCGCAGCTCATCCACGACCTCAAGTCCGCGAACCCGGCGGCGCGCGTCCACGTGAAGCTCGTGGCCGAGGTGGGCGTGGGCACCGTGGCCGCCGGGGTGGCCAAGGCCAAGTCCGACGTGGTGCTCATCTCGGGCCATGACGGCGGCACGGGCGCGAGCCCGCTGTCGTCCATCAAGCACGCGGGGCTCCCGTGGGAGCTGGGTCTGGCGGAGACCCAGCAGACGCTGGTTTCGAACGGGTTGCGCGACCGCATCGTGGTGCAGGTCGACGGGCAGCTGAAGACGGGCCGCGACGTGGTGATCGCCGCACTGCTCGGCGCCGAGGAGTTCGGGTTCGCCACGGCGCCGCTCGTCGTGTCGGGGTGCATCATGATGCGCGTCTGCCACCTCGACACGTGCCCGGTGGGGATCGCCACGCAGAACCCCACGCTCCGCAAGCGCTTCTCGGGCAAGCCGGAGTTCGTGGAGCACTTCTTCGAGTTCATCGCCGAGGAGGTCCGCGAACATCTCGCCGCGCTCGGGTTGCGGTCGCTCGACGAGGCGGTGGGCCGCGTCGACCTCCTCGACGTGGTGCCGGCGGTCGACCACTACAAGGCGAAGGGCCTCGACCTGTCGCCGGTGCTCGCCGAGCCCGACGCCGGCCCGCCCACCGACCGCCGCCAGCGGCGCAACCAGGACCACGGGCTCGACCGCGCCCTCGACCACCGCTTCCTCGAGGCCTGCCGGCCCGCGCTCGACGACGGCACGCCCGTGTCGGTGGAGCTCGGCATCACGAACGTCGACCGCACCGTGGGCACGCTGCTCGGCAACGAGATCACCAAACGCCACGGCGGCTCGGGCCTTCCCGACGACACGATCACACTGAGCTTCCGCGGGTCGGCGGGGCAGAGCTTCGGCGCCTTCGTCCCCCGCGGCGTCACCATGCGGCTCACCGGCGATGCCAACGACTACCTGGCCAAGGGCCTGTCGGGGGGTCGCATCGTGGTGCGCCCGCCCGAGAGCTCGCCGTTCGCGGCGGAGGAGCAGATCATCGCGGGCAACGTCATCCTCTACGGTGCCACCGCGGGCGAGTGCTACATCCGTGGGCAGGTGGGCGAGCGCTTCTGCGTGCGCAACTCCGGCGCGGTCGCCGTCGTGGAGGGGGTGGGCGACCACGGCTGCGAATACATGACCGGTGGCCGCGTGGTCGTCCTCGGGCCGACGGGCCGGAACTTCGGCGCGGGGATGTCCGGCGGGATCGCCTACGTCTACGACCCGGGTCGCGACTTCTCCGAGCGCGTGAACCCGCAGATGGTGGACCTCGAACCGCTCGACGACGAGGACCGCTCGTGGTTACGCGACGCGGTGGCCCGTCACCGTGACGAGACCGGTTCGGCCGTCGCCACGCGACTTCTCGACGCGTGGGACGACGCCACCTCGGACTTCGTGAAGGTCATGCCGGGCGACTACCGGCGCGTCCTCGAAGCCACCCAGCGGGCCCTCGAGGCGGGAACGTCGATCGACAAGGCCGTCATGGCCGCGGCCCACGGCTGACGGGGCGCAGAGGACACAGGCACGAGCAGACATGGGCAAGCCGAGCGGATTCCTCGAGTTCCCCCGCAAGCTGCCGGCGCGCCGGCCGGTGCCCGTGCGCCTGCGCGACTGGCGCGAGGTGTACGAGGTCTTCGAAGAGGACGAGGCGCGCCGCCAGGGGGCGCGCTGCATGGACTGCGGCATCCCCTTCTGCCACGAAGGGTGCCCGCTCGGGAACCTGATCCCGGAATGGAACGATCTCGTCTACCGCGGTGACTGGTACCTCGCCCTGGAGCGCCTGCACGCCACCAACAACTTCCCCGAGTTCACGGGCCGGCTGTGCCCCGCACCGTGCGAGGGCTCGTGCGTGCTCGGCATCAACGCCGACCCGGTGACCATCGAGCGCATCGAGTACGAGATCGCCGAGCGCGGCTTCGCCGAGGACTGGGTGAAGCCCCAGGTGGCAGAGACGCGGACGACCAGGTCGGTGGCGGTCGTGGGATCGGGTCCGGCCGGCCTGGCGTGCGCGCAGCAACTGGCGCGCGCCGGGCACCGCGTCGTGGTCTTCGAGCGCGCCGAGCGCCCCGGGGGGCTCCTGCGCTACGGGATCCCCGAATTCAAGATGGAGAAGGCGGTCCTCGACCGCCGCCTGGCGCAGTTGCGGGTCGAAGGGGTGACGTTCCGCTGTTCCACGTCGGTCGGAGCGCCGCCGGCTGGTCCGCCCTCCGGGGCGTGCGCGCCCGATGTGACGGTGGTCTCCGCGCTCGAGATCGCGGCGGAGTTCGACGCCGTCGTGCTCGCCGGCGGGGCCACGCTGCCCCGAGACCTCGAGGTCCCCGGCCGGTCCCTCGATGGCGTGCACTACGCCATGGATTACCTGAAGCCCTCGAACCTGGTGCGCGAGCGCGCCCTCGAGCGTTCGCCGATCACCGCCACCGGCAAGGACGTCGTCATCATCGGCGGCGGCGACACCGGCGCGGACTGCCTGGGCACCGTGCACCGCCAGGGGGCGAAGTCCGTGCGGCAGTTCGAGATCCTGCCCCGGCCGCCCGACGCACGGCCCGACGACAATCCGTGGCCGACCTGGCCGCTCGTGTTCCGCACGTCCTCGGCCCACGAGGAGGGCGGCGACCGGGTCTACTCGGTCACCACCGACGAGCTCGTCGACGACGGCGCCGGTGGGCTGGCCGCCCTGCGGGGCCACGAGGTCGTCATGCGCGTCGAGGACGGCCGCACGCGCTTCGAGGACGTGCCCGGGAGCGAGTTCGAGATTCCGTGCCAGCTCGTGTTGCTCGCCATGGGCTTTCTCGGGCCCGAGCGCAACGGCGTGGTGGCCGAGCTCGATCTGGAGCTTGATCCGCGCGGGAACGTGGCGTGTGACAGCCAGTGGGCCACCAGCCGCCACGGCGTGTTCGTCTGCGGCGACATGACGCGTGGGCAGAGCCTCATCGTGTGGGCCATCGCCGAGGGGCGCTCGGCCGCCGCGGGCGTCGACCGCTTCCTCATGGGCGACAGCGCGCTCCCGGCGCCGCTCACGCCGGGCCAGCTCGCCCTGCGCTGATCGCGCCGACCGGGCCGAGCGCGCGGCACGCACGCCTCAGCTGCTCGCGGGCAGCACGGCCTCGCGCGTCGTGGAGAAAGCGCGCTTGAACATGGCGAGCGAATGCCGGAAGTGGCCGTCGGTGATGTCGTGCTCCCCGTCCGGAGCGTTCAGGTCGAAGTAGCTCGAGAATGCTGCGTGGTGCGCCACCAGCCAGTCCGACATGTGTGCGACGAAGGCGGGATCGTCGCCGAGCCCGTGCCCGTCGGAGCGGACGGCGAGCCCCCACTCGGGGATGGCGAGGGGTCGGTGGTGTTGCGCGGCGAACGAGGAGAGCCACCGCAGCCCGTAGTCCTCGGTGAGGTAGGAGTTCCAGGCGTCGGTGGGGTCCTGCGCCACGTCCCAGACCTGGTCGTAGACGTCGAGGCCGATGTAGTCCACGTACGCGTCGCCCGGGTAGGCGAGCGTAAGGTCGACGGGGGACGAGCCGGGCGTCAAGTTCCACACGAACGTGAACGCCGCGCCCGGCACCGAGCGCATCGCGGTGACGATGCGGCGGAAGTACGCCGCGTAGTGAGCCGCGCTCGTGGGGTCGGACACGGCCCACGGGTACCAGTTGGCGTTGAACTCCCAACCGGGGCGCACGATGGCGTCGCCCTCCCCGTAGGAGACGAGCGTTTCCGCGAGCGTCCGGAATTGCGCGTCGTGCGCGCCGGCGGCACCGCCGGCGAGCGAGCCCTGCGTGCTGCCGTGGTCGCTCGGCATCATGGGCACGCCCAGCACGAGGCGGTACCCGCGCCCCTGCCACGGCGCGATGAACTCGGCGAGCGGTCCCGCCTCGGTCATACCCGACCAGCCCTTGCTCGAGGGGAGGTAGTCGGACCCGAGGCTCGGCCTGGTGCCGGTGAGGCGCGCGAACTTGGCCACCGACCCCGGGTCGCCGGGGCCGCCGTAGACGCCCAGGGGCACCCCCGTCGCGGGCACGAGCGTGCTCGTCGTGGTCGCCGCCTGCCTGCCGGGGGTGCTCGCCCGGTGCGTGTCCGTGGTGGCGCACGACGCCGCGGCCGCGCCGGCGGCCAGGGCGGCGCCCACGGCAGCCAGACGCCTCGCCCGGGCGCGCCGAGGCCGGGACGCCGCCGCGCGGGCAGCGGAGGCCACGCGGACGCGGCGCGTGAAGAGCACGGTTCGGTGAGCCTCCTCGGGGGACCGAGCCGGTGGCGGCTCTGTCGGTGGGTGACTGGGACCGAAGCGTACCGACGGCCTCGGGGGCGCGTGTCGCGGCGGGGGCACCCACGTGCGTGAACATCCGGCGGAAGCCCCGGGGCGGGGCACGAAGGTGGCCGGTGTTGCCCCGTTGTTGAGGTTCCCATGGGGGGCGGTTGATCGGGATCCTGCACACTGCCCACGTCGTCCGAACGAGCGGTTCAGCGGCGACAACGACCCGTGGCTCGGGCTCGGTGCGAGTTTCGCACCGCACCGGGTTCGGCTCGGGTCGCCGGGACGCGGGGGCAGACGCGTCCCCAGAGGGGGCAGCGCGGGGTGTGGGGGCGGCTGCGCCGGCCGGCACGCGAAGACGCGTGCCGGCTTCGCGCGTGCCCGTTCCCCGACAGCCCGGGCCGGGCGGGCTAGTTGTACTTCCCACAGACGTTGTTGACGCCGTGAGGATCCACCAAAACGAAGACCTCCGGAAGTAGGTGTGCAGGTGTCGAATCCAGCACGCCAACCCGGAGGTCTTCGTGTCCCACCGTAACGCTCCACTCACCCCGACCGGTCGACTCCTTCTTTGCCGACGCATCGAGGCTGGGAGCCC
>DATGKD010000124.1:0-10305 GCA_035294855.1 Acidimicrobiales bacterium | reverse complement strand
TGGCAGAACCGCCAGACCCAGGAGTGGGAGGAGGCCACCTCCTTCTTCGACGTGGTGTGCTGGCGGGAGATGGCCGAGAACGCCTCCGAGAGCCTGGCGCGAGGGTCGCGGGTCATCGTCACCGGACGCCTCGAGCAGCGTTCGTGGGAGACGCCCGACGGCGACAAGCGGTCGAAGGTGGAGGTCGTGGCCGACGAGATCGGCCCGAGCCTGCGATGGGCGACCGCCCAGGTGACGAAGAACGAGCGCCGCGGCCCATCCGAGGGCGCATCCGCCGGCCGGGCCCCCGCGGGTGCCACCGCGGGCAGTGGCAGTGGCGGTGGCGGTGGCGGTGGCGGGTACGGGTTCGACGAGGAGCCGTTCTGAGATGGCACGCAACACCGAGCGGTCGACCCGCCGGAGCGCCAAGGACGCCGCCCGCCGCACGAAGAAGAAGCCCTGCGCGCTGTGCCGGGACCGGATCGACTGGGTCGACTACAAGGACGTCAACATGCTCCGGAAGTACATGAGCGACCGGGGGAAGATCCGGGCCCGACGGGTTTCGGGGAATTGCGCACAACATCAACGCGAGATCGCGCTCGCCATCAAGACGGCCCGCGAACTGGTCCTCCTTCCCTACACGCAGCGCACGATGACCGAACGTTCGGGCGGTCGTCGCGGTGGCCGGGGCGATCGCTTCGGCGGCCGGGGCGGCCGGGGCGACGCCGAGCAGACGCCGCGTCCCAGCCGCGACGCCGACAGCGCGGAGGCCGCCGCGTCGGGGTCACCTGAGCAAGGGGCGGGCGCGGTCGAGGCGGTGGCGACCGGCGGCGCTGGGGCCGACGGAGCAGATGCCGAGCAGGCCGAGGCGACGTCGGGAGAGGGCCGCCCCTCATGAAGGTCCTCTTGCGTGACGACGTGGAGGGCGTCGGCAAGAGAGGCGACATCGTCGACGTGGCGCGCGGGTTTGCCCGCAACTACCTCGTTCCCACGGGCCGCGGTCTCGTGGCCAGCAGCGGCGTGGAGTCCCAGGCCGCGGCGATGCGGCGCGCGCGCGACCTGCGCGACGCCCAGGACCGCGCGGCGGCCGAGACCGTGGCCGGTGTCCTCGCAGGTGCACAGGTGACGGTGTCGGCCCGAGCGGGCGCCGAGGGGCGGCTCTTCGGCTCGGTGACGGCGTCCGACATCGCCGACGCCGTCGCCAAACAGACCGGTGTCGTGGTGGACCGTCGCAAGGTGCATCTCGTCGAGCCCATCAAGTCGGTCGGCACACACGTCGTCCCGGTCCGCCTGCACGGCGACGTCGAGGCCCCCTTGACCGTGGAGGTCGTCGCCGGCTCCTGACGGGGCTCTCGCAATTCGAGCGCGGGACCCGTCGCGCCGCGACCGGCGCGTCGCGACCTGAGCGTCGCGATTGATTGTCACAGCCGGGGAATACGGTCCTGGCGTGCGACGATTGCAGTCCGTTGCGGACGCGACGCGCTGTCCCCACCCCTGGCCCCGACGCGCACATCCTTTCCACAGCGTCGTCCCCGCCCAGAGGGCGAAATTTCCCCAAGCCACAAGGGTTTTCCTCACCCTTTTCCTCTTCCCCACGCCGCGCGCGATCGGCATGGTTAACGGATGGTGACACGACCCGTGGAAGGTGCGGCCGTCCGCAGGCTGCCTGTCGGGAGCCGCGTCCCGCCGCACGACCTCGATGCCGAGGAGTCCCTGCTCGGGGCGATGTTGCTGTCGCGCGACGCCATCGCCGCCGCGATGGAAGCCTGCGTGGCCGAGGACTTCTACAAGCCGGCCCACGCGCACATCTATTCCGCCGTCATGGCGCTGTACGCGCGCGGCGAGCCCGCCGACCCCGTGACGGTGGCCGACGAGCTGCGGCGTTCCGGACTTCTCGAAGCGGTGGGCGACGCGTCGGTTCTCATCTCGCTCCAGGTGAACACGCCGTCCACGACGAACGCCGCGCATTACGCGCACATCGTCGAGGAGCACTCCCTGCTGCGCCGGCTGGTGGCGGTGGCCGGTGAGATCGCCGAGCTCGGCTACAGCGTTCCCGAGGACGTGGCCGAGGTCGTCGACCGTGCCGAGGCGATGGTGTTCGAGGTCGCCCAGCGGCGAATGGTCGACACCATGGCACCGCTGCGCGACCTCCTGGCGGACAGCCTCGACCATCTGGAGAACCTCTTCGCGCGCGGCGAGCACATCACCGGGGTGCCCACCGGGTACGCCGACCTCGACGACCGCCTGGCGGGGTTGCAGAAGTCCAACCTCGTCGTGGTGGGCGCCCGCCCGGCCATGGGGAAGACGAGCTTCGCCCTGGGCATCGTCCGTCACGCCGCCGTGCACGCCCGGGTCCCGGTCCTCTTGTTCTCTCTCGAGATGAGCCATCTCGAGCTCACCCAGCGCCTCTTGTGTTCCGAGGCGCACGTGGACGCCTCGCGCATGCGCAACGGCCGTCTGCTCGAGTCGGACTGGCCGAGGATCTCCGACGCCATCGGCCGCCTGGGCGACGCCCCCATCTACATCGACGACAACCCCAACCTGACCGTGATGGACATCCGGGCCAAGTCGCGCCGGCTGAAGGCGCGCGACGGGCTCGGGCTGGTGGTCGTGGACTACCTCCAGCTCATGAGCGGTCACGGCAAGAGCCGCGCCGAGAACCGCCAGGTCGAGGTGTCCGAGATCAGCCGGGGCCTGAAAGTGCTGGCGCGCGAGCTCGACGTGCCCGTCATCGCCCTCTCCCAGCTGTCGCGCAACCTGGAGATGCGCCAGGACAAACGGCCCGTGCTGGCGGACCTGCGCGAGTCGGGATGCCTCACCGCCGACACCCGCGTCACGCGTGCCGACTCGGGCCAGGAGGTGACCCTCGGAGAGATGATCGCCTCGGGCGCCACTGACGTGCCCGTGTGGACCCTGGACGCGCAGATGCGCACGGTCGCAGGCCGGATGTCGAAGGTGTTCTCGAGCGGCACGAAGCCGGTGTTCGAACTGCGCCTCGCCTCCGGCCGACGGGTGACGGCTAGCGCCAATCACCCGTTCCGCACGCCCGGCGGGTGGCGCAGCGTCGCCGATCTCGCCCCCGGTGAGCTGCTCGCCACGCCGCGCCGGCTCCCGTCCCCGCTGCGCCCGGTGGCGATGCCCCCCGGCGAAGTCGTGGTCCTCGCCCATCTCGTCGGAGCGGGGCGCACGCCGCTGTGCACGCCTCCCACGTACACGACCGACGATCCGGCGCACGCCCACGTCGTCGCCCGGGCCGTCGAGGGGTTCGGGTTCCGGGTCGATCACGCCCAGCAAGGACCGCGCCAGCGCCTCACCTTCCTGTCGCGGCGGGGCCGGAACCGGCGGTGCACCGACGTATTCGACTGGCTCGTCCACCTCGGGCTCCACGGCCGGCGCCGCACCGACGTCGCCGTCCCGGCGGCGGTCTTCTCGCTCCCTGACGACCAGCTGGCCACGTTCCTGCGCCACCTGTGGTCGACCTCCGGCGGGATCTGGCCCGACCGGCGGCACGAGCGGGTTCGCTGCCGGTTCACGACGTCGAGCCGCGCCCTTGCCGAGGACGTGCAGACCCTGCTGTTGCGTTTCGGCGTGGCGAGCCGGGTCGTGGAGGCGGCCGGGGGGCGCTGCGCGCCGGCGCACCACGTCTCGGTGCACGAGCCCGGCGCCCAGCGGCTCTTCCTCGCCGAGATCGGCGTGTTCGGAGCGGGCGCACCCGCCGCCGATGCCGCCGCCGAGCGCCTCGACGCCGCCTCGGCCCGGCGCGGCGTGATGACGGGTGACAGGTCCGCCGCCGTGACGCCCGTGCTCTCCGGCCGCGGGCGGCACCCGTCGTCGGTGCCGGCGGTCGCGTTCGACGAGCGCCCGGGGCCGTTGACCGTGCTCGCCAGGCCGACCGAGGACGGTGCCGACGCCGAGGAGTCCACGGACACGGTCTGGTGGGACCAGATCGTGGCGATCGTGGACAAGGGCGAGGCGCCCGTGTTCGACGCCACGGTGCCCGGCACGCACAACTTCCTCGCCAACGGCATCGTCGCCCACAACTCGATCGAGCAGGACGCGGACGTGGTGCTGTTCCTCTACCGCGACGAGCTGTACAACTCAGAGTCGAACGACCGGGGCAAGGCGGAGGTCGCCATCGCCAAGCACCGCAACGGGCCCACAGGGGTGACGGAGCTGGCGTTCGTCGATCGCTACGCGCGTTTCAACAACATGGCGCGCGAGTAGCGGCTCTGGCGTCACCGGCCGCCACCCGAAGGCGGCGCGCCTGTCGACGCCTCACGTCGCGCCGCTGCGTTCGTGCGAGCTGCCGACGACGGCGTCGTCGCCGTCGCCACCGGGCGAGGTGCCGTCCTCTGGGGGCTGCGGCACGGCCCCGGGCACGAGGGGGATCCGGACCCAGAAGGTCGCCCCGGGCCCGATGCCGCTCCCGCTCCCGCTGTCCGGGCCGGTCGGCATGGTGGCTCCCGGCGCGTCCCGGGAACCGTTCGACACGACGCCGACCGCGCCGCCGTGGGCGTGTGCGATGGCGGACACGATGGCGAGGCCCAACCCCACGCCCCCGGTGGCCCGGTCGCGGCTCGGGTCTGCCCGGTGGAAGGGCTCGAAGATCCCGGCTTGTTCTTCGGGGGGGATGCCCGGCCCTCGGTCGCTCACCTCGACCAGCGCCCAGGGGCCGTCCGCGCCCACCCGCACGTCGACGGGCGTACCGGGCGCGGTGTGCTGCACGGCGTTCGACAGAAGGTTGTCCATCACCTGACGGAGCCGGTCGGCGTCTCCGGTGACGGCGACCGTGGCAGCGGCGGTGCAGCCGATCGGGCGGTCGGGGTCGGCGGCGTGAGCGGCATCGACGGCGGCGCGCGCCACCGCGGCGATGTCCACGTCGTCGCGGGCGAGCGGACGCCGCTGGTCGAGCCGGGCCAGGAGCAGCAGGTCGTCGACCAGCGTGCTCATCCGCTTGGCCTCCTCGCGGATGTGACGCATCGACGTGGCGAGGTCCTCGGGGCGGTCCCGCGCGCCACGGTCGAAGATCTCCGCGTAGCCCCGGATGGACGTGAGCGGCGTGCGCAATTCGTGGGAGGCGTCGGCGAGGAACCGGCGCAGGCGCTCCTCCGACGCGGCTCGGGCTGCGAAGGCGAGCTCGATCTCGGTCAGCATGGTGTTGAAGGCGTGACCGAGCTGCCCGACCTCGGTGCGCTCGTCGACTTCCTCCACCCGGCGCGACAGGTCACCACCGGCGATGGCACCGGCGGTCGTGGTCATCTCGTAGAGCGGCCGCAGCCCCTGGCGCACGATCCACCACGCCAGCGCTCCCACGCCGGCCAGGACGGCGATCGTCACAAGGAGCTCGATGAGCAGCAGCCGGCCCAGGGTGTGGTGGAGGTCGTTCAGCGGGATGGCCACGACCACCGTTCCGAGCTGCTGCCCGGCGACGACGAGGGGCTCGGCGAACACGCGGTAGTTGACGGGGGCGCTTCCCGTGCTGGAGGCGTCGAACAGAGCCGCTCTCGACTCGTTCGCGCCCGAGCCCGGCAACTGCAGGGGGAGGTTGGGCGCCGGCAGCGGATAGGCGACCGCAGAGCCGATGGGTGTCCCGCTCTGATCCCGGACCTGCACCCAGATCCCCGGAGGGGGCACGGGCCCCACTCGACGCCCGGCTCCTTGCAACAACTGTGTGCCGATGGAGACAGCGTCGCCTTGAAGTTGGGTGTCCACCTGGGAGTACAGATAGGAACGCAGTGACGCGTACGTCGCCACATCGGCGACGACGAGGCCGGCAGACACCAGGCCGACCAGAACGATGAGGAGGCGAAGACGAAGCGTCACCGCGCGCGCCTGCCGCGCCTACTCGCCCGAGGGCCGCAGGCAGTACCCCACGCCCCGGATCGTGTGGATGAGGCGCGGCCCGAGGGAGTCGATCTTCTTCCGGAGGTAGCTGATGTAGATCTCGACCACGTTGGCGTTGCCGTCGAAGTCGTAATTCCACACCCGATCGAGGATCTGCGACTTCGACACCACCCGACCGGTATTGAGCAGCAGGTAGTGCAGGAGCTTGAACTCGGTCGGCGTGAGGTCGATGGAGACCGACCCGCGTCGCACCTCGTGGCTCTCCTCGTCGAGCTCGAGGTCGGCGACCGCGAGACGACTGGCCTTGCCGTTGCCGTGGACGCGGCGGAGGATGGCGCGCACCCGGACGATGAGCTCCTCCACGCTGAAGGGCTTCGTCATGTAGTCGTCGCCGCCGAGGGTGAATCCCCGCAGCTTGTCGTCGAGGGTGTCGCGCGCCGTGAGGAACAGCACGGGCAGGCGCCCGCCGATGCGGTCGCGGCCCATCCGCTCGAGCACTTCGAAGCCGCTCAGGTCGGGCAGCATGACGTCCAGCACGACGAGGTGTGGGCGGAAGTCGACCATGGCGTCGAGCGCGTCGCGCCCACGGTGCGCGACGTGGACCTCCATGCCCTCGTAGCGCAGGGCCATGGTCAGCAGGTCGGTGATGCTCGGCTCGTCGTCGACGACGAGGATGCGGCTGGCGTCGTTCACAAGGAACCTCCGTCTACCAGCCTGCCCGCCCAGCCTGTGGGTTTTCTGTGAGATTCCCTAATGGACTGGGAGGCCGGTGCGGGGGGACCCGGGAGCCCGAAGGAACGGCTCGGGCGCTTATGCCGCGGGATCGATCGGCTGTGCGGCCCGGAGCCGGCGCGAATCGGAAGCCGTCACGGCTCGAGCCCCGGGCACGCAATCCTTGGAGACCGTGGGACCGGACACGGGCCGATCGGACACGGGGCGATCGGACACGGGGCGATCGGACACGGTGATTTCGGCCAACGTGGCGTCGATCAGGCGCACGATCTCGTCACATCGCTCCGCCAGTGTCATGCCGACCCCCTCCCGATCGACCATCGGCGCGTCAACGCGCCGCGCTGAAGGATCCGCCAGAATGACCCCTACCGGTGGTCAAAACGACCACGGAGTGTGCAGGTTCGTGAGAATCCTTTGCCAGAGCCCGGGACACTGAACCGCAACGATCGCCTCGCCGATCGCCTCGCGCTGCGCGCGCTCGTCGACGCATACGCGTCGGGCGTGGACGGTCGGGACGTCGCCGGTGTCACCGGCCTGTTCGCGACCGACGGCCGCCTCGTGGCGCACTTCTCGCGCCGGCCGGACACCCCGCCCACGGTGCGGCAGGGCAAAGCGGAGATCGAGACCGCTCTCGACGAGGGGCTGCGCCCCTACCAGGCGACCACCCACGTCGTCGGTGGACAGGTCGTCACGTTCGACACGGCGGACCGCGCCCATGGCGAGACCACGTGCCTCGCCCACCACCTCTACGAGCACGACGGCGTGCCCCGCTTGTACGTGATCGCCGTCCGCTACCACGACCTCTACGTCCGCGAAGAGGGGGAATGGCGCTTCGCACAGCGCGAGCTGCGGCTCGATTGGCGCGACGATCGTCCGGTGGGCGAGAGGGGCCGGTCGTGACGCTCGCCTACGCCGCGCTGCCACCGGTGCGCAGCGGGGTGTGCGCCGACCCGGAGTGGATGGCCGCGTTCGGCCGCCACATCGAGGCTCTCGGCTTCGAGTCGATCGTCGTCGTGGAGCACCCTCTCGTCATCGGCGGCTACGCCAGCCGGTACCCGTACGCGTCGTCGGGCCGGATGCCCCTTCCCGATGACACGGCCATCCCCGACCCCGTCGACCTGCTGGCGTTCCTGGCCGGGGTGACGACCGAGCTCGGGCTCGCCACCGGCGTGCTCGTCCTGCCGGCCCACCATCCGGTCGTGCTCGCCAAGCGCCTCGCCACCGTGGACCGCCTGAGCAAAGGGCGCGTGCGGCTGTGCGTGGGGGTGGGGTGGCTGCGCGAGGAGCTCGAGGCGTGCGGGACCGACTTCGCCAGCCGCGGCCGGCGCGCCGACGAGTCGATCGACGCCATGCGCGCCCTGTGGGCCGACACCGAACCGGAGGGGTCGTCGTTCCACGGCGAGTTCTTTTCGTTCGACCGCGCCCACAGCCACCCCAAGCCGTACGGGGGGCGCACCATCCCCATCCACATCGGCGGCCACACCCTGCCGTCGATCCGCCGTGCCGCCCGCCGCGGCGACGGCTGGCAGCCGCTCGGGTTGTGGGGCGACGAGCTCGAAGGCGCGCTCGCCACCTTGCGCCAGGAGGTCGACAAGGCGGGCCGCGATCCCGACACGCTCGAGCTCACCGTCAGCGCCCTGTCCACCTCGGCCACGCCCGAGACGCTCGACAAGCTCGCCACCCTCGGGGTGAACCGGATGGTGGTCACGTGCGTGCAGGCCGACCTCGCCGCGGCCAAGGACGAAATGAGCGAGGTCGCGGCACGCGTGGGGTTACGCGCCCGATGAGCGCGGGCGCCGAGGGCGGCACGCGGTTGTCCGCCCCGTGGCGTGAGATCGTCGGCATCGACGACGTCCGCCGCGCCGCCGAGCGTCTCGCGCCGCTCGGTGTCGTCACCCCGCTGCAGCACAGCGAGCGCCTGTCCGACCGCTACGGCGCCACCGTGTACCTGAAGCGCGAGGACCTCCAGGTGGTGCGGTCCTACAAGATCCGCGGCGCGTTCAATTTCATCGCTGCGCTCCCGCACGACGTGCTCCCCGCCGGCGTGGTGTGCGCGAGCGCCGGCAACCACGGCCAGGGAGTGGCGTGGAGCTGCCGGCACCTCGGCGTCCGAGGCACCGTCTTCCTGCCCCGCCGGACCCCACGCCAGAAGGTCGCCCGCATCCAGGCGCTGGCGGGCGACCTGGTGGAGATCCGCTTTGCGGGCGACAGCTTCGACGACGCCAACGCCGCCGCCGCGGCGTTCGCGGCGGACACCGGCGCCACCGTGGTCCCTTCGTTCGACCACCCGGCCACCGTGGCCGGCCAGGGCACGATCGCACTCGAGGTCGTCGACCAGCTGGGACGGGCGCCGGACGTGATGAGCGTGCCGGTCGGCGGGGGCGGCCTCGCCTCGGGGATCTGCGTCGCCCTGGGCGGCCTCGGGGCCGCCACCGAGGTGGTGGGCGTGCAGCCCGCCGGGGCCCCCGCCATGTTGCGGGCCGTCGAGGCGGGGCACCTCGTCACCATCGACATCGACGACGATTTCGTCGACGGCGCGGTGGTGCGCACCGCCGGCGAGCTCACGCTGGCAATCGTGCGCGACCGGGTGCGGCGCTGGGTCGTGGTCGACGAGGGCCGGGTGTGCACCGAGCAGCTCGACCTGTATCAGATCGACGGCATCGTGGCCGAGCCCGCCGGCGCCCTCGCCACCTCGGCGCTCGATCAACTGGAGGACGCCGTGGCGGGCCGGACGGTCGTCTGCATCCTCTCCGGTGGCAACAACGACGTGGCGCGCTACGACGAGATCATCGAGCGCAGCCTCGTCCACCAAGGCCTCAAGCACTATTTCATCGTGGCCTTTCCGCAACGTCCGGGAGCGCTGCGCAACTTCCTCGACGATTGCCTCGGGCCGAGCGACGACATCGTCCTGTTCGAGTACATGAAGAAGAACGACCGGGAGTACGGCCCGGCCCTCGTGGGCGTCGAGCTCGCCGATCGCCACGACCTGCCGCCGTTGCTGGAGCGGATCGCCCGATCCGGACTCGACGTCCAGCAGCTGCCCCCTGACAGTCCGCAATTCCGGCTGCTGGTGTGAGCCCCGGATCTCCGGGGCGAGCGCGCCGGGCGCCGAGCCCCGTCAGCGAACGGCGTCGGCTCCCACGGCGTCGTGGAACACCGGCTCGGGGAGCGATTCGAGCGCGGGCTGCGCGCTCTGCAACAGCGCTTCGGCCTCGGTCCGGTCCTCGGCGGTGAAGTCGGCGGTGGTGCAACAGAACTCGACCAGGATCCCGTTCGGGTCGGTGGCGTAGATCGACCGGCACCAGCCGTGGTCGAGCTCGATGACGGTGATGCCGTGCTCCTGCCACCTCCGGCAGCGTCGTTCGAGGTCCTCGAGGCTCGGCGCGTCGAACGCGATGTGGTTCACCCACTCGGGGAGTCCGAGGCCCGTCGAGATGGCGGGATCGAAGTCACCGAGCCTTTCGTCGTGCAGGTCCCAGAAGGCGATCAGGCCGCCGGCGCCGGTGTCGTAGAAGAGGTGCTTGGCCCACGCCCCGCCAGGGGCTCCGGTGGGAGAGGCCACCGTCTTGACGAGGGTGAAGCCCATGACCTCGGTGTAGAAGCGATGCGTCGCGTCGAGGTCGTTCGTCGCCACCGCGACGTGATGGAAGGCCATCGTTCCTCCCCCTTCGTGCCTGATCCCGCGCTTGCGGGACGGCGGCCGCCCGTGCTCGAAGCCCAAGGTTAGCGGTCGGGGCAACGAGAGCCCCG
>DATGKD010000123.1:0-16848 GCA_035294855.1 Acidimicrobiales bacterium | reverse complement strand
CGGCGCGCATGCTGACGCAGCCCCGACCCGGTCACGCCGACCTGGCGGGCATGCAGAAGTACGGGTTCGGTGACGCACGCGACGTCCTCGAGCGCGCCTCGGCGCGCGAGACCGCTGCCCGCGTGGCGGCTGGATGTCTCGCCAAGGCCCTGCTCGCGCATCTGGGCGTGGCGATCGTGAGCCACGTCGTGGCCATCGGTGGCGAGCGCGTGTCGTCGGGCACGCGACCCGGGCCCGGTGACCTCGCCCGGGTGGACACCTCGCCGGTGCGCTGCTTCGATCCCGACGCCGAAGCGCGCATGGTGGCCGCCGTCAAGGCCGCCGCCAAGGACGGTGACTCGCTCGGCGGCGTGGTCGAGGTCATTGCCTACGGCGTGCCCGTCGGGCTCGGAAGCCACGTGCACTGGGATCGCCGGCTTGACGGCCTGATCGCGCAAGCGCTCATGAGCATCCAGGCCGTGAAGGACGTGGAGATCGGAGAGGGTTCAGACGTGGCGGCACGCCGGGGATCCGAAGCCCATGACGCCATCAGCTGGGACGACGCCGCGCAGGAGTACCGGCGGGAGACGGCGCGCGCCGGGGGGATCGAAGGGGGGATGTCGACCGGTGGCCTCGTCGTGGCGCGCGTGGCCATGAAGCCACTCGCCACGCTCAACCGACCGGTGCTCGGCACCGTCGACGTCGTCACCAAGGAAGCGGCGAAGTCCTTCAAGGAACGCACCGACGTCACCGCGGTGCCAGCCATGGGCGTGGTCGCCGAGACGATGCTCGCGCTCGTGCTGGCGTCGGAGGCGCTCCGCAAGTTCGGGGGTGATTCGGTTGCGGAGGTGGCGCGCAATCGCAACAGCTTTCTCGCGTCCTTGGACGACCCGCCGCCGTCGGCGGTGACGCCCAGTGGGTGACCATCTGCTCCTGGTGGGGATGATGGGAGCCGGGAAGTCGACCGTGGGTGTGCTCCTCGCACGACGAATGGCGCGGCCCCACGTCGACATCGACGGGGAGATCGAGCGGGACGCCCGTCGTCCGGTGGCCGAGATCTTTTCGTCTGAGGGCGAGCCCGCATTCCGCGAGCTCGAAAAGGCGAAGCTCCGCTCGGTTCTGTCGTCGCCGGCGGCGGCGGTGGTGTCCGTGGGAGGTGGCGCGGTCATCGATGCCGCCAATCGCGCCCTGATGCGGGATTCGGCTGCGGTCGTGTGGTTGCGGGCGCGCCCTGACACGTTGTGGTCGCGGGTCGCCGATTCGGCGAGCCGGCCACTTCTCGGAACCCCCGAATCTGCCACCCGGCGGACGACGCTCGAGGAACTCAACGACGCTCGGCGGCCGCTGTACGAAGAGGTGGCCACGTTCGTCGTCGACACCGATGACCTCGACCCCGAGCAGGTCGCCGAGGAAGTCCTGGCCGTCGTCGGCCGCACGGTGCCGTGATCACGGTCCGCGTCGAGCTCGAAGCACGGGCCTACGACGTCGTGGTGGGTCCAGGTGCCCGCCACCTCCTGCCGGAGATGGTGCCTGCGGACGCCGCCCGTGCCGTCGTGGTGACGCAGGAAGGAACCGACGTCGACGTCGAACCCGGCGTGCCGTTCGACACGGTCCTGGTGCCAGATGGCGAGGAGGCGAAAACTCTGCCGGTGGTCGAGCGCCTGTGCCGCGACTTCGCGCGGATGGGCCTCGCGCGTTCGGACGTGGTCGTCGCCGTCGGCGGCGGGGTCGTCACCGACATCGCGGGCTTCGCCGCTTCGGTGTACCACCGCGGTGTCCGGTACTTCAACGTGGCGACCACGCTGCTCGCACAGGTCGACGCCGCCATCGGCGGCAAGACCGGGGTCAACCTCCCCGAAGGCAAGAACCTCGTGGGTTCGTTCTGGCAGCCGGCCGGCGTGGTGTGCGACACCGAGACCCTGTCGTCGCTGCCGGCGCGTGAATGGTCGTCGGGCCGTGGCGAAATGGCGAAGTACGCGTTCCTGGGAGACGGCTTGCTCGACGCCGGGCGCCCGGGCGCCGAGCTCCTGCGCCTCCCGATCGACGAACAGGTCTCGGTGTGCGCCGCCATCAAGGCGGCCGTGGTCACCGAAGACGAGCGCGAGGCGGGCCGGCGCATGGTTCTCAACTACGGCCACACGTTGGCCCACGCGTTGGAGGCGTCCGCCTTCGGCCCCGGTGCCCGGTGGGACCTGCGTCACGGCGAGGCTGTCGCCATCGGGCTGGTGTTCGCCGCCCGACTCGCTCACCGGCTGGGACGCATCGACGAACCGCGCGTCCTGCTCCACCGCCGGGTCGTGGAGGGCTTCGACCTGCCCACGTCCATCCCCGCGGGTGCCACGGCATCCGAGCTTCTCGAGTTCATGGCGCGAGATAAAAAGGCTCGGCACGACCTGACCTTCGTCCTCGACGGGCCGAGGGGGGTGGAGCCCGTGCCGGGGGTGGCCGCGGACGACGTCCTCGCTACCCTGACCGACATGGGGTGCGCGCCGTGACCGACAGAGCCCGGCCGCTCGTCGTCCTGCTGTCCGGGCCGAACCTCGATCTCCTGGGAGATCGGGAGCCGCAGATCTACGGACACGAGACGCTCGACGATCATGTAGCGGCAGCCACCCACGAGGCCGATCGGTGCGGGCTCGTCGTGGAACACCGGCAATCGAACCACGAGGGTGAGCTCATCGAGGCGGTGCACGACGCGCGCGGGCGCGCCGCAGCTGTCATCGTCAACGCCGGCGCGCTCACGCACTACTCGTGGTCGTTGCACGACGCACTGGCGACGTTCGACGGCCTGGTCGTCGAGCTCCACCTGTCGAACCCCGCGGCCCGCGACCCGTGGAGGCACACCTCGGTGATCGCACCGGTTGCCGACGGCTCGATCGCCGGGTTCGGTGGCCTCGGGTACCGGCTGGCGGTGCGCGCCGTCGCCGAACTGCTGGCGAACGGGGCGGGACCGCGTGGGGACGGCGGATCGTGACCCCCGATTCGGCGTCCGTCGCCCCCCCCGCCGACGAGCTGCCCCCGTTGGAGGTCGCGTCGCGGCTGCCCGACCTGCGGGTCCAGATGGACGACGCCGGGGTCGTCGGGCTTCTTGTCACGCGGCTCGCAAACGTGCGGTACCTGACCGGATTCAGCGGGTCGGCCGGCGTGCTCTACGTCGGGCCCGCCCGGGCGGTCCTCGTCACCGACGGGCGGTACCGGACACAGGCCGACGAACAGCTCCGCGGGGCTGGGCTCGAAGGTGGCGTCGAGCTCGCGGTGGGCGGCGCGGCGGCCCAGCGCGACACGCTGGCCGCGGCCGTGTCGTCGGACGGGGTGTCCCGGCTCGGCCTCGAGGCTGACGACGTGACCTGGACAGCAAAGCGACGTTGGGCCGACGCCTTCGCGGGCGCCGACCTCGTGCCGACGACCGGCCTCGTCGAGGCGTTGCGGGCGCAGAAAGACCGCGGCGAGCTCGCCCGGATGGCCCGGGCTGCGGGCATCGCCGATGCCGCGCTGGCCGAGGTCCATCCGATGCTCGCCGCAGGGCCGACCGAGCGCGAGGTCGCCCTTGCGCTCGACACGGCCATGCGCCGCCTCGGTGCCGAGGACCGTGCCTTCGAGACCATCGTCGCCTCAGGCCCCAATGCCGCCAAGCCGCATGCCCGCCCGGGCGCACGATGCCTGGTGCCGGGGGACCCCGTGGTGATCGACTTCGGCGCCATGTTCGAGGGCTACCGCTCGGACATGACCCGCACCTTCTGCGTCGGCGGCCAGCCCCACGGTGTCCTCGCCCGCGTGTTCGAGGTGGTCGCCGAAGCACAGCGCCAGGGACTCGACGCGGTGCGCGCCGGCGCGGCCGCCGCGGACGTGGACCGGGCCTGTCGGGACGTCATCGCCGCGGCGGGGTTCGGCGACGCTTTCGAGCACGGAACGGGTCACGGTGTGGGCCTCGACATCCACGAGGCCCCGGCCGTCGGTCCGGGGTCCACTGCTATCCTCACCGCCGACGTCGTCGTCACCGTCGAGCCGGGCGTGTACCTGCGCGACGTCGGCGGTGTCCGGGTGGAGGACACCGTCGTCGTCACCGACGGGCCGTGCCACCTCCTCACCTCGTTCCCGAAGGACATCGCTGCCTGATGGCTGTCACGACCAACGACCTGCGCAACGGCATGACGCTCGACCTCGCCGACGGGCTGTTCTCGGTCGTCGAGTTCCAGCACGTGAAACCGGGCAAGGGCGGTGCCTTCGTGCGCACCAAGCTCAAGAACGTGCGCACGGGGGCGGTCCTCGAACGGACCTTCCGAGCCGACGAGCGCGTGGAGCAGGCGATCGTCGACAAGCGCGAGATGCAGTACCTGTACCGCGACGGGACGGACTACGTGTTCATGGACGTCACGTCGTACGACCAGATGCACGTCGCGCCCGGCGCGCTCGGTGCCGCCGCGTCCTACCTGAAAGAGGGGGACAACGCGGTGCTGCAGATGTACCAGGGCGAGATCGTGGGGGTGGACCTACCCGCCGCGGTCGAGCTCGCCGTGGCCGCAACGGAGCCCGGAGTCCAAGGTGACCGGGTGTCGGGGGCCCGCAAACCCGCCACCGTGGAAACGGGCCTCGTCGTGCAGGTGCCGCTGTTCGTCAACCCGGGGGACCGCATCAAGGTCGACACTCGCACGGGCGAGTACATCACCCGCGCCTAACTCGGCGCGGTCTCAGTGGGTGACGGTCTCGGTGGGTGACGGTCCGATGGGAGACGGGGCGGATTGGGGAAGTGAAGCACCGGCCGGCCCCCGCCATGAAGCGCGCGAGCGGGCGCTCGGCTTGCTCTACGAAGCCGAGATGAAGCGGTCAGAACCACTCGAGGTCCTCGCCGAGCTGCGCGTCCCCGCCGACCCCTTTGCTGCAGAGCTGGTCACCGGCGTGGCCGAACACGGAGCCCGGATCGACGAGCTCATCGCCGGCGCGGCCGAGCGATGGGAGCTCGAGCGGATGCCGGCGGTGGACCGGAGCATCCTCCGGCTCGGCACCTTCGAGCTGCTCGCGGAACTAGGCACGCCGGTGGCGGTCGTCATCGACGAGGCAGTCGAGCTCGCCAAGCAGTACTCGACCGAGGCCTCGGGCTCCTTCGTGAACGGCGTGTTGTCGACGGTCGCCCGCCAGGTCCGGACCTGACGCCGGGTCGGCCCTCAGGTGCCGGCGAGCCGCTTCCGCAGGAAGCCGCGGATCGCGTCGCGCGCTCCGCCGCTGATCTCCGGCCCATGGGTGAACGCGGCGACCTCGTACTCGGGCTCTCCGAGCCGGTCGGCGGTGTCCTGTGACATTTTGAAGTTCGAGCAACCGGTGAGGAACGAATAGTTCACCCGCGAGCGGAAATTGACGAGGGCGTCCCCGGTCACGAGAACGCCGCTCGGCTCGTGGAGGAACGAGCAGTGGCCGGGCGAGTGCCCTGGGGTGTGCAACACCCGGAGCCCACCGGCCACCGGCAGCACGTCACCCTCGGTGAAGGTGGCGTCGACGTCGCACGACGCCTGGCGGCGGTGGACGAACGACAGGACCCGGGCGAGCGGGCTCGCCGGGTCGCGCGGCGGCGGGCGGCCGTCGCGCACGTACCCGGCGTCGTCCTCGTGGACATGCACGAGCCCTCCCGTGCGGGCGCGCAGCGCACGCGCGTGACCCACGTGGTCGAGGTGCGCGTGCGTGACGACGATCCGCGCGACGTCTTCGGGCCTGCGGCCGATCGCTGCCAGCGCGGTGACGATGCGCCGCGTCGCTCCCCGCAGGCCGGCGTCCACCAAGGTCACGGCGCCGTCGCCGTCGACGAAGGCGAAGGAGTTGATGAGGTCGCGTCCGAAGGTGGGTACTCGCCACACCTGCGGCGCGATCGACACGACGGGGGAGGGCATCGGGTCATGCTGGCACGCTGGGCAACTGCGACGCACTCTGCCGCCCGCGGCCGCCCTCCGCGGGACCCCGCCGGTCGCCGCGCGCGCCCGGCCGGGTGCTAGCGTGGTCGGGACGACCGTGAAGCGGGTCCCGCGAGGCCCGTACGGAGTGGAGGACGTTCGTGGCCGAACGAGAACGCAGGCTGGCCCCACCGCGAGGTGGGGTCTTCGTTCCTCGGGTCCAGGTGCTTTCTGCGCAGGACGTGCAGCGCGCTCTCACCCGCATCGCCCACGAGATCGTCGAACGCAACCGCGGCCTCGACGACATCGTGCTCGTGGGCCTGCAGACGGGGGGCGTGCCCCTCGCCTACCGCATCGCCCGGGTCCTCGAGGAGGTGGAGGGCACCACCGTTCCGGTCGGACTGCTCGACGTCGCCTTCTACCGCGACGACATCGGCATCCGCCCGGTGCTGCCCGAGGCGGTCACCGACATCCCGGGCGACCTCGCGGGCAACCTCGTCGTCTTGGTCGACGACGTCCTGTTCACGGGGCGGACGGTGCGGGCCGCGCTCAACGCGCTCGCCGACTATGGACGGGCCCGAGCCGTCCAGCTGGCCGTCATGGTGGACCGCGGTCACCGTGAGCTGCCCATCCGTCCGGACTACGTGGGCAAGAACATGCCCACGCGCATCGACGAGCAGGTCGACGTCAGCCTCGAAGGCGTCGTGCTGGGGGACGTCGTGGCCCGATGACCCCTCGCCGTCACCTGCTCGCGGTGAGCGACCTCGGCGCCGACGACATCGCGGAGATCCTGCGGGTTTCGGACGCGTTCGTGGAAGTCGGGCAGCGGGCGATCCCGAAGGTGCCGGCGCTGCGCGGCCGGACTGTCGTGACCCTGTTCGCCGAACAGTCCACGCGCACTCGGCTGTCGTTCGAGACCGCGGCCAAGCGCCTGTCCGCGGATGTCCTGTCGTTCGGCCTAGAGACGTCGTCGGTGAAGAAGGGTGAGTCCTTGCGAGACACCGTCGAGACGGTGGCCGCACTCGGCGTCGACGCATTCGTCGTACGGCACACCGCGGCTGGCGCTCCAGCCGCGGTGGCGCGCTGGGTCGACGCGTCGGTCGTCAACGCCGGCGACGGATGGCACGAGCACCCCACCCAAGCCCTCCTCGACTGCTACACGATCCGGCAGGTGCTCGCTGAGCGGGCGGGCGAACCCCTCGAGAAGGTCGGGACCGAGTCGTTCGTGGGCCTGCGCGTCGCGGTGGTGGGCGACGTCCGCCACAGCCGGGTGGCACGCTCGCTCATCTGGGCCACGGCCGCGCTCGGCGCCAATGTGACGCTCGTCGCGCCGGGGAGCCTCCTTCCTCCTTCTCTCGAGGGCTGGCCCGTGGTGGGCGTGACCCACGACTTCGACGCCGTGCTCGACGATGTCGACATCTGTTACCTGCTGCGGTTGCAGTCCGAACGCGGCACCGGCGCGTACCTGCCTTCGGTACGGGAGTACGCGGCGTCCTACGGGCTGAACGCGCGCCGTGCCGCGCGCTTGGCCGAAGGCGCCCTGGTCATGCACCCCGGACCCATGAACCGGGGCGTGGAGATCGCCGACGAGGTCGCCGGGCTGCCGCAGTCGGTGGTGCTGCGCCAGGTGGCGAACGGGGTGGCCGTGCGTATGGCGGTCCTGTTCATGCTCCTCGGGTCCGGGGGCGCCGGTGATCTCGGCGTGTCGGTCCCTGCCGCCGGTGGCTGACGCCGCCGGCCGCACCCGTCCCGCGTCGGGGCGCCGCGAGAAGCAATTGGTCATCCGGGGCGGCACGGTCGTCGACGCCACCGGCGCTCGGCGTGCCGACGTCATCGTGTCGGGCGACACGGTGCGCGAGGTGTGCGAGGGCGCGCCGGTGCCGGCTGGGGCGACGGAGCTCGATGCCGGGGGATGCCTGGTCGCGCCGGGGCTCGTCGACCTGCACGCCCACCTGCGTGAGCCCGGCGACGAGGAGGCCGAGACGGTGGCCACAGCAGCACGCGCCGCCGCCCTGGGTGGGTTCACCGCGGTCGTGGCCATGCCCAACACCGACCCGCCGGTGGACTGCGCGGCCGTGGCGCTCGAGGTGCTCGGTCTGGCGTCGGGTGCGGTGTGCCGCGTGGCGGTCGCGGGCACGATCACCCTGGGACGCGCCGGGGAGCGGCTTGCACCGATGGGCGAGCTCGCCTCTCTCGGCGTCCGGCTGTTCACCGACGACGGTGCGGGTGTGCAGGACGCCGGCGTGATGCGGCGCGCGCTCGAATACGCACGCGGCCTCGGGGTGACGCTCGGGCAGCACTGCGAGGACGGCGCGCTGGCCGCGGGCGGCCACATGCACGAAGGCGCGTGGTCCAGCCGGCTCGGGGTACCCGGCATGCCGGCCGAGGCCGAAGAGGTGATGGTCGGCCGCGACATTGCGTTGTGCCGCCTCACCGGGGGGCGCGTGCACTTCCTGCACCTCTCCACCGCGCGTTCTGCCGCGCTGGTGGCCGCCGCCAAGGCGGAGGGCCTGGCAGTGACGGCCGAGGTCACCCCGCACCATCTTTCGTTGACCGATGCCGCTCTGTGCGGCTACGACCCGACGTTCAAGGTCAACCCGCCGCTGCGGACCGATGCGGACGTCCTCGCCCTGAGAAGTGCGTGCGCCCGCGGCGTGGTCGACGCGGTGGCCACGGATCACGCGCCGCACCCACCCGAGGCGAAAGATGCCCCACTCGACACGGCGCCACCGGGGATGCTCGGGTTGCAGTCCGCCTTCGCCGTGACGATGGCCGCGCTGGCGGGAGGCCCGAACGGCGCGTCGGTGTCGAGCGCCGGCAACGGCGGGGATGTGCCACCCATGGAGATGCGCGCCGTTCTCGGTTTGCTGTCGTGGCAGCCGGCGCGCATCGCGGGATTCGCCCGCGACCAGGGTGGCGACCAGGGCGGGCCGATCGAACCGGGAGCGCCTGCGAACTTGTGCGTCATCGACCCGGCCGCCGCCTGGACCCTCGACGCCGAGCGCATCGCCAGCCGAAGCCGAAACAGCCCCTGGCTTGGTCGCCGCCTCGTGGGCCAGGTCCGCCACACCGTCTTCAGGGGCGAAGCCGTCGTCGTCGACGCCGAGGCGCAACGGTGAGCACCGGATCGGCCACCGCCCTCGAGCCGGATGCCCCGTGGTCATGGCCGGGTCAGCGTCGGCCCGCCCTGCTCGTCCTGGCCGACGGCGAGGTGTTCGAGGGTGAGGCCGTCGGCGCAGATGCCCCCGACGGCGTGGCCACCGGCGAGCTCGTCTTCAACACGGTCCTGTCCGGCTACCAGGAGGTCGTCACCGACCCGAGCTACGCGGGACAGGTGGTCGCGTTCACGTACCCGCACATCGGCAACTACGGCACCACGCCCGCAGACGACGAGGCGCCGCGGCCCTGGGTCCGGGGCGTGGTCGTGCGCGACCTTCCGCCGCGGCCGTCGTCGTGGCGCGCCACGGCGTCGCTCGAAGCGTTCATGGAGCACGCCGGGGTCCCCGGCATCGTCGGTGTGGACACGCGCCGGCTGACGCGCCACCTCCGTGACGACGGCGCCATGGGTTGTGCCTTCGGCACCGCGTCCGAAGCTCGCCTGCGGGCGGCAGCCGCTGCGGAGCCCGGCACGAGCGGCCGGGACCTCGTGTCCGAGGTGTCCACGCGGGTGGTCTACGGACGCGGGTCCGGCCCGAGGCGCGTGGTGGCCTACGACTTCGGGGTGAAGGAGACCATGCTGCGGTGCTTGGGCGAGCTCGCCACGGTGACCGTCGTGCCGGCGTCGACGCCGGCCGCGGATGTTCTCGCCATGGAACCGGACGGCGTCTTCCTGTCGAACGGGCCGGGCGACCCCGCGGCCCTCGAGGTGCAGACCGCCATCGTCGCCGACCTCATCGGCCGGGTGCCGGTGTTCGGCATCTGCCTGGGTCACCAGATCCTCGGCGCGGCGCTCGGGGCGCGCACGTACAAGCTGCCGTTCGGCCACCACGGCGGCAACCACCCGGTGCGCCGACTCGACACGGGCCAGGTCGAGATCACGAGCCAGAACCACAACTACGCGGTGGACGGCTCCTCGCTACCCGCCGCCGGCGAGCGGGCCGCCGACGTCACCCACGTCAACTTGAACGACGGCGTGGTCGAGGGCTTCCGCTTGACGCGGGTGCCGGGGTTCAGCGTGCAATACCACCCTGAGGCCGGGCCGGGCCCCCACGACGCCCGCTACCTCTTCGAGCGCTTCCGCCGTCTCATGGACCAGGGCGACGGATGATGCCGCGCATCGTCGGACGGAGCGCCGGCTGATGCCGCGGCGTGACGACCTCGAGTCCATCCTCATCATCGGCTCGGGCCCGATCGTCATCGGGCAGGCCTGTGAGTTCGACTACTCGGGGACCCAGGCCTGCCAGGTGTTGCGGCGCGAGGGATACCGGGTCGTCCTGGCCAACTCCAACCCGGCCACGATCATGACGGACCCGGGCCTGGCCGACCGCACCTACGTGGAGCCGCTCGACGTCGACGTCGTGGCGGCGATCTGTGAGCGCGAGCGCCCCGACGCCCTGCTCCCCACGCTCGGCGGGCAGACCGGGCTCAACTTGGCCATGGCCCTGTCGGAGCGAGGCGTGCTCGACGATCTCGGGATCGAGCTGATCGGCGCCGACGCCAAGGCCATCGCCACCGCCGAGGACCGCGACCGGTTCAAGGCGGCCATGGAGGAGATCGGCCTGGAGGTGCCGGCGTCGGGCTTCGCCCACTCGCTCGAGGAGGCGATGGAGGTGGGGGAGCGCGTCGGCTTCCCCATCATGGTCCGACCCAGCTTCATCCTGGGAGGTGCCGGCACGGGCACGGCGCGCGACCGCGCCGAGTTGGCGCGCGTGGCGGCCGAAGGGTTGGCGGCGAGCCCGGTGCACCAGGTGCTCGTCGAGCGGTCGATCGCCGGCTGGAAAGAGTTCGAGCTCGAGGTGATGCGCGACGGGGCCGACAACTGCGTCGTCGTCTGCTCGATCGAGAACCTCGATCCCATGGGCGTGCACACGGGGGACTCGATCACCGTCGCGCCCGCACAGACGCTCTCGGACGTGGAGTACCAGCAGATGCGGGACGACGCGTTCGCGTGCATCCGCCGGGTCGGTGTCGCCACCGGGGGCTCGAACATCCAGTTCGCCGTCGAACCGCGCGACGGTCGTCGTCTGGTGATCGAGATGAACCCGCGGGTGTCGCGCTCGTCGGCCCTGGCTTCCAAGGCCACCGGGTTCCCCATCGCCAAGATGGCGGCGCGGCTGGCGGTCGGGTACCGCCTGGACGAGATCACCAATGACATCACCGGTGCGACCCCGGCGAGCTTCGAGCCCACCATCGACTACGTCGTGACCAAGATCCCCCGCTGGGCGTTCGAGAAACTGCCGGGTACGGCCGACAGGCTGGGGACCAGGATGCAGTCGGTGGGCGAGGTGATGGCGATCGGGCGCACGTTCCCGGAGTCGCTGCAAAAAGCCCTGCGGTCGTTGGAGCAGGGACGTGCCGGGCTGAACGCCGATCCCGGTGAGGCTCGCTACGAACTGCTCGACGACGACGAGCTGGTGGACCGGGCGTGCGAGCCCACGCCCGAGCGCGTCTTCCAGCTCGAGGCCGCCCTGCGCCGCGGGGTGTCCGCCGACGCCCTGGCCGAAGCGACCGGCGTCGACACCTGGTTCTTGGACCAACTGGCGCTCGTCACCGACGCGCGCCGTCACCTCGAGTCGCTCGGCGGCGCCTCGGTGACGCCGGCCGCCATCGACCGGAGAACCTGGCGGGCGGTCAAGCGTCTCGGGTTCTCCGACACACAGATCGCCTACCTGCTGAGCGCGTCGCCGACGGACGCGCCTCCGGGACGACTCGTCACCGAAGACGAGGTGCGCGCGGCGCGTCTCGCTGCCGGGGTGCGCGCCACGTTCAAGACGGTGGACACCTGCAGCGCCGAGTTCGCGGCCCGCACGCCCTACCACTACGCCACGTACGAAGACGAGGACGAGGTCCAGCCGAGCCGTCGGCCGCGCGTGGTGATCCTCGGTTCGGGTCCGAACCGCATCGGTCAGGGCATCGAGTTCGATTACTGCTGTGTGCACGCCTCGATCGCCCTGCGCGACGCCGGCTACGAGACCGTGATGGTCAACTGCAACCCCGAGACGGTCTCCACCGACTACGACACCTCGGACCGCCTGTACTTCGAGCCGCTCACGTCCGAGGACCTGTTCAACGTGCTCGACGCCGAGACCGCGGCGGGCGCGGGCCCGGGCGGGGCGCCGGTGGCCGGGGTGATCGTGGGCATGGGGGGCCAGACGCCGCTCAAGCTCGCCCACGTGCTGCCCGCGGGCCTCGTCCTCGGTACCAGCCCGGCGTCGATCGACCTCGCTGAGGACCGCGAGCAGTGGAACGCGCTGTGCGAAGGGCTCGGCATCCCCCAGCCCGCGGGGGGGACGGCGCTCACCGTGGACGAGGCGCTCACGGTCGCGCACAAGGTGGGGTATCCGGTCCTGGTCCGCCCCAGCTACGTGCTCGGCGGCCGCGCCATGGAGATCGTGTACGACGACGAGCGCCTCACCGAGGTGGTCACCGAGCTCGCCGCGTCGCTCCGGCGCGAGGGTGGCGTCACCGCCGAGCGTCCGGTCCTCGTCGACCGGTTCCTCGAGGACGCCGTCGAGGTCGACGTCGACGCGCTGCGGGACCGTGCCGGCGAGGTCCTCGTAGCAGGGATCATGGAACACGTCGAGGAGGCAGGCGTGCACTCGGGCGACTCGGCGTGCGCGCTCCCGCCGCAGACCCTCGCGCCCGCGGTCGTCGACGCCATCGCCCAACACACGCGGGCCATCGCCCACGCCCTGGGCGTCATCGGGCCGGTCAACGTCCAGTTCGCCGTCAAGGACGGCACGGCCTATGTCATCGAGGCCAATCCCCGCGCCAGCCGGACGCTTCCCTTCGTCGCCAAGGCGACGGGAGTCCCCGTGGCCATGGTGGCGGCACGACTCATGGTCGGCGCCACCCTCGAGGAGCTGCGCGGCAGCGGCCTGCTGCGCGCTCCGGCGGACAACGGATGGGTGAGCGTCAAAGAAGCCGTCCTCCCGTTCTCGCGCTTTCCCGGGGTCGACACGTTGCTCGGTCCCGAGATGCGGTCGACGGGCGAGGTCATGGGCATCGCGTCCACCTTCGGCCTCGCCTTTGCCAAGAGTCAGATCGCCGCGGGCACGAGGCTGCCCACCGAGGGCACGGTGTTCATGTCGCTCGCCGACCGCGACAAGAACGGCGGCCTCGCGGCGGCCCGTGCTTTTCGTGACCTCGGCTTCACCCTGGCGGCGACATCGGGCACCGCGGCCTTCCTCGAGTCCAACGGCGTGCCGGTCGCCACCGTCGTCGCCAAGGTGGGCGAGTCCGGCGCCGCCGACGCGGTCGATCTCATCGCCTCGGGTCGTGTGCACCTCGTGGTCAACACTCCCCGGGGGCGCGGCCCGCGCGCGGACGGGCTGCACATCCGGTCGACGGCCCTCGCCCATCAGGTCCCGTGCCTCACCACCGTCGCCGCGGCACGCGCCGCGGCTGCGGGCATCGGCGACTGGCAGCGTCACGGGCTGTCCGTGGTCAGCCTGCAGGAGGTGCACGAGTGAAGCGCCGGGTCAACCTGCACACGACGGTCGGCTCGGTTCCGCTCCCCAATCCCGTCCTCACCGCGTCCGGCACCTCGGGTCACGGTGCCGAGCTCGCCCCCTACGTGGACGTGTCCACGCTCGGCGCGGTCACGGTCAAGTCGCTCGCCGCCACGGCGTGGGAGGGCAACCCGGCCCCGCGCGTGCACGAGACTCCCGCGGGCATGCTCAACTCCGTCGGCCTCCAGGGGCCCGGGGTGCAGGCGTGGCTGGAACGGGACCTCCCCGCTCTCACCGAGCGCGGCGCGCGCGTCGTGGCGAGCATCTGGGGTCGGCGGGTGGAGGACTACGGGCGGGCCGCCGCCATGCTTGTGGGAGCTCCGGGCGTCGTCGCCCTCGAGGTCAACGTGAGCTGTCCGAACCTGGACGACCGGAGCCGGATGTTCGCGCACTCGCCGAGCGCGACGGGCGACGCGGTCGCGGCCGCGGGTCTTTCCGGGCTGCCCTTGTGGGTGAAGCTGAGCCCGAACGTCGCCGACCTCACCGAGATCGCCGCCGCCGCGCTCCGCGCCGGCGGCGAAGCGCTCGTGCTCGTGAACACCGTGCTCGGCATGGCGATCGACCCCGCCAGGCGCGCGTACCGCCTGGGCTCGGGCCCGGGTGGCGGCGGCTTGTCGGGTCCCGCCATCCGCCCGGTGGCCGTCCGCGCCGTCCACGACTGTCGCGCCGCCTTCCCCGACGCGGCCATCGTCGGCGTCGGGGGAGTGAGCCGTGGCGTCGACGCCGTCGAGATGATGCTCGCCGGCGCCGATGCGGTGGAGGTCGGCACGGCCACCTTCCGCGACCCCCGCGCGCCGGCCAAGGTGCTGAGGGGACTGGCGCGCTGGTGCCGATGGCATGGCGTGGAGGACGTGCGGTCGTTGGTGGGCGCGGTGCACCCGCCGGCAGCCCGGCATCCCGAGCCGATCGAGTCGGGTCCCCCAGCCGACGTGTGGGTCGGGACGACCCCGCCATCCGGCGCAGCCGGGGGTGGGCCCTTCGCCGGAGCCCCGCTTGGTCAGCCTGCCCCTCCTCCGGCGCCGTCCACCCCCCGCACCGCGCCGCCCCCGCCGGCGGGCAGGAGCCGGCCGTGAGCCAGGATCCCCGCGCCCGGCTCGCGCTGGCGCTCGACGTGGACGACCTCGTCGTGGCGCTCCGGATGGCGCGGCGGCTGCGCCCGTGGTTCGGCGTGGCCAAGGTGGGCCTCGAACTCTTCGGGGCCGCGGGGCCGGAGACGGTCTCGGCGTTGACCGTCGAGGGGTACCGGGTGTTCCTGGACCTCAAGTTGCACGACATTCCAACAACAGTTGCCCGAGCCGCGCGCGTCATCGGCGGCCTGGGTGCCGCGTACACCACCGTGCACACCCAGGGAGGTGCCGATATGGTGCGCGCCGCAGTCACGGGTATGGCGGCCGGGGCCGCCGCCGCCGGCGCCCCTGCGCCTGCGGTGCTCGGCGTCACCGTGCTGACGAGCGAAGCCGACGTCGACGAACAGGTCCTCGCGGCACGCGCCGCGTTGGCGGCCGCGGCCGGCTGCGCCGGGCTCGTTTGTGCCGCAACGGACCTCGCGGTGGCACGGGGGGCTGCCCCCGGACTCCTTGCAGTGGTGCCCGGCATCCGCCCGTCGGGGACGGCGCGCGACGACCAAGCTCGGGCGGCCACTCCTGCTGCCGCGATCACAGCCGGTGCGGACATTCTCGTCGTGGGTCGCGCCGTCACCGCGGCCCGTGATCCGGAACGTGTTGCCGCCGCGGTGGCCGACGAAGTCGCGTCGTCTGCCGGCTCGCCCGCCGGGTGACCGATGGTCGGTCGGGCGCTATGGTGGCCCTCATGCCCCAACCTCCCGCACTCACTCCGGAGCAGCGCCAAGCGGCGCTGGACAAGGCCGCCAAGGTCCGCCGTGAGCGGGCCGAGGTGAAAGAGAAGTTGAAGATGGGTTCCATCTCCTTGGGGGAACTCCTGAGACGCGCCGAGAAGGACGAGACCGTCGGCAAGATGAAGGTGCTGTCGGTGTTGGAGTCGCTCCCCGGGCTCGGAAAAGTGAAAGCGCGCCGTCTCATGGAGACGGTGGGGATCTCAGAGAGCCGGCGCCTGCAGGGACTCGGGGCCAACCAGCGCGACGCGCTGTTGTCCCACACCGCGAAGTCCTGATCGTCGTCATCTCCGGGCCGGGAGGCGCGGGGAAAGGCACCCTCGTCGCTCGTCTTGTCGAGCGCGATCCGACGTTATGGCTCAGTCGCTCGTGGACGACGCGCGCGCGTCGTCCCACCGAGGCTGCCGACGCGTATCACTTCGTCGACCGTCCCACGTTCGAAGCGCGCATCGCGTCGGGCGGCTTCTTCGAGTGGGCGGATTTTCTCGGCCAGCTCTACGGCACGCCGGTGCCCGAGCCGCCACCGGGTCGCGACGTGCTCCTCGAGATCGACCTGCAGGGCGCGCAACAGGTGAGGCAGCGCGATCCTGACGCACTTGTGATCCTGCTCGTGCCTCCCTCGGCCGAGGTGCAAGAAGCGCGCCTGCGGCTGCGCGGTGACAGCGAAGACGAGGTCGCCCGTCGTCTTGTCGTCGGAGCCGAGGAGGAGCGGGTGGGCCGCGAGATGACGCCGCATGTAGTGGTGAACGACGACCTGGACCGGGCTGTGGGGGAGGTGGCGGGTATAATCAAAGGCCGCCGCCTCAGCCGAGGGTCGCGCCCCGACGATCGCCAAGGAGCCTGATGGCCCAGCGCCGCAACACACTCATGGATCCTCCTGTCGAGGACCTGCTCGACAAGGTCGACTCCAAGTTCACGCTGGTGGCGTTGTCCTCCAAACGGGCCCGCCAGATCAACTCGTATTACAACCAGCTCGGTGAGGGGCTCGGCGTGGTCGTGCCTCCTCAGGTCACCTCGGTGTCCGGGAAGCCGCTCACGATCGCCTTCGAAGAGATCGCCGCAGGCAAGGCCGCGTTCCATCGCCCCGAGCCGGGCGAGGGGGAGGAAGGCGAGAGCGCCGGCCAAGAGCCGGAGTTGACCGCGGTGGACGGCACGGCGACGGTGGAGGCCGAGGCCGAGGCCGACGGCGCGGGCCCGGAGGGCGCCGAGTAGCAGGCGGGGTCCCGCAGCCTCGGCGACACCACGCCGCGCATGACAGCCCGCAGCTCCGTCCCGACCGTGGTGCTCGGTGTCACCGGGGGGATCGCCGCGTACAAGGCGGTCGAGGTGTGCCGTCGCCTGGTGGATGCCGGGGTGCATGTCGTACCGGTGCTCACCGACGACGCCACGCGTTTCGTCGGCGAGGTGACGTTCTCGGCGCTGGCGTCAGAGCCCGTGCAACGCTCCATGTGGTCCGAAGCCGACCCCA
>DATGKD010000122.1:0-23118 GCA_035294855.1 Acidimicrobiales bacterium | reverse complement strand
CCTGCCCGTTGACGTACGTCCCTCCCGCGGGCCCCGTCAGCTCGAGCGAAAAGGCGTGCCGATGCGTGTGCGCCCAGTCGGCCACCATGTCGGCGACCATCCGTCCGTCGTGTGCCGGGGTCAGCTCCAGGTGGTGCCCCGTCGCCCGGCAGATGTCGACGCGGTGCATCCACACGTCGCGCGTGTAGACGATGTCCATCAGGTAGGCGAGCGGGCGTTTGCCGAGCGGCTCCTCGAAGGGGATCCTCACCGGGCGCAGGAACGGCGGGAAACGCCGCCTTCCCTTGAGCGCGCGCGGCACCGCTCGCCCCCACCGCTCGACGAGCCCCTCCGGTCCGAGCGCGCGGCGCTCGCGGATCTGCACCTCGTTCGCGCCGTGTACGACGTGTCCCAGTCCGAGCTCACGTTGCACCCGGCGACCGAGGCGCATCTGGTGGGCGTTCTCGCGCATCGAGGCGTTGGCCTCGGCCGCTCCGAGAACGTGGGCCACCATCGCGGCGACGTCCCAGCCGTCGCACACGGTGGAAGCAGCCCAATCGCCAGGATCGAGACCCCGCAGCACGTCGGTGAACCGCCCGTACTCCGTCGCTGCCAGGGCCATCGCCTCGTCGTGACGGACCTTCGGTATGGCCCGGACGTCGGTCGTCGTGGGTGTCATGGTCTGCCTCCCCGTCGTGTCATTGCCTGTCCTCTTCGCCGGCGCGGCCTGCTCCGCTGTCGTGCGGCGCGGGCTGGGTCCCGCCGCTGGTCGTGATGTGTGCCACGAACATGGCGACCGCCGCGTCGACGAGACGCGTCCAGCGGTCACCCCCGGGGTCGTTCGCCAGCTGCTGGCTGGCGAGCCCCGTCGTGAGCGCGGTGAACATGTCGAGCGCGCCGTCGTCGTCCGTGACGTTGTCGACGAACCAGGTGCGCGTCCGCTCGAACACCTCGGTGGCCAACTCGTACGACTCGGCGCTCGGCTCGAACCCTGGGATCGTCCGCTGGAACAACAACGAGAAACGCGCCGGCTCGGCCACCATGAAGTCGAGCACCTGCTTCGCTCCACTCCGCAGTCCTTCGAGCCCCGGCCGCGACACGAGCGTGTCGATGACCGCGCCGAATTGGCGGTAGGCCTCGGCGAACATGGCGTCGTAGATGGCGTGCTTCGACGGGAAGTACTCGTAGAGCGACGGGGCCCGCATGCCCACCCGGTTCGCCAGGTCCCGCAGGTTCAACCCGGCGAGGCCCTCCTCCCGCACGACGGCCCACGACGTCTCGATGATTTCCGCCTTTGTCGCCTGCCGGCGCTCGGCTCGCCTGTCCCTGACTTGCCTTTCCGGCCTTTGCCTATCTACGACCGGATGTCCTAACACTGTTAGGCAGTCTGGGTGGCCCGGAGGTCTCTGTCAAGGAGAGACGCGTCGCCCTCCCGGGCCTCCGTCCCCCCGCCCCCTTCCCTGCCATACCGCATCCTCTGACGATCTTCGACCGTCATCGACCGCCTGTTACACCCTCCTGCGATAGTCGGCCCGTGGCACCGAGCATCGTCTCCCGGGCGACCTCCCAGGTGGCTGAGTACGTGGACCGCCTCGATGCCGACCGCATGACGACACAGGACGCCGCAGAGCGCTACCGGGAGTTCTGCGAGCTGGAGCGGCTGTGCGCCGGCGCCAAGATCCTGCTCGCATCCCGAGCGGCCGAATCCCGGGTCTGGAAGGACCAGGGCCACCGGTCGCCGGCGGAGTGGATGGCCTCGGCCGGCGGGACCGGGCTCGGTGATGCCATCTCGACTCTCGAGACCGCGAGCCGCCTGGCGTGGCTGCCCGAGACCGAAGACGCTCTCCGTCACGGCGCCCTGTCCTCGCCCCAGGTCAAAGAGATCGCCGCCGCGGCCGCCCACCGCCCGAACTCGGAGAAGGACCTCCTCGAAACGGCCGCCACCTCGACCCTCAAAGGCCTGAAGGAGCGGTGCCGGGGGGTGCTCGCCGAGAGCAACTCGGCAGAGGAGGAGAACGAGCGGTTTCTCGCCATCCGCAACCGCCGAGCGTTCCGCAGTTGGACCGACGTCGACGGAGCATTCAGAGGCGAGCTGACCCTTACGCCCGACGCCGGCGCCAGGCTGCTCGCCGTGGTGCAACGACGGGCCGACGAGCTCTTCGATGAGGCTCGGAAGTCAGGCAAGGAAGAGGCTCCCGCTGCGTACCGGGCGGACGCCGTGGTCGACCTGGTGACCGGTGGTCGCACGAAGTCGCCACGCGGGCGAGTAGACGTGTCGATCCACGTCGATGCGGCCGCCCTGCGCCGTGGCCACGTCCGTAACGGCGAGAAGTGCGAGATCAGGGGCGTAGGTCCCGTGCCGGTGGCGACGGTGAAGAGCCTTCTCCCCGAGGCATTCGTCAAGCTCCTCGTCACCGACGGGGTGGACGTCACGACCGTCTGTCACATCGGCAGGAAGACGCTCCCCGCAGCGCTTCGCACGGCCCTCGAGGCGCGCGACCCCGTGTGCGTCGTCCCGGGATGCGATGTCGCCCTCGGGCTCGAGAACGACCACGTCGACCCCGTCGAGAACGGCGGGCCGACCTGCCTCGAGAACATGGCCCGGCTCTGTCACTTCCACCACGCTCAGAAGACCTATGCCGGGTACTCACTCACCGGAAGTCCGGGCAAGTGGGCGTGGGATGCGCCGGCCGACCGTCGGTCTCCGGGGGAAAGCAGTCATGATCCCCCCGATGTTCTCTTCGATACCGGCTGACCTTCGCGACCGGCACGATTCCCCCGCGCCCCCTTCGCTCGTTCGCCTCGCGGCTGACGACCGTGCAAGCGTGATCCGGTGACCGATGCTCCGAACGAGACGCTCGTGTTCACCGACGGCTCGTGCCTCGGCAATCCCGGCCCCGGGGGGTGGGCATGGGCCGTGCCCCACGGCGCCTACGAAAGCGGCGCCGAACCGGTATCGACGAACCAGCGCATGGAGATCACGGCCGTGTTGCGCGCGTTGCAGTCGATCGACGGGGACGTGCTCGTTATGAGCGACTCGACGTACGTGGTGAACTGCTTCCGCGACCGGTGGTGGCAGGGCTGGCTCCGCCGAGGCTGGCGCAATTCGGCGGGGAAGCCGGTGGCCAACCGCGAGCTGTGGGAGCCCCTCCTTGCACTGGCGCTCGATTCCGGGAGGTCGGTGCGGTTCTCGTGGGTGAAGGGACACTCGGGAGACGAGATGAACGACCTCGTCGACCTCCTCGCCGTCGAAGCGGCGACGACGCAACGAGGTCGGTCGGGGACCCACTTCGAAGCGCCCTGAATTGCGCTCGGCATCCACGCATCTCCACGTTCGGTCCCCGCTCCACGTCCGACCTCCCGCCAGCAGCCCTTTGGCGACCCGTCCGTGACCGCTCGTAGCATGCGCGCATGGAACTGAACGGCACGGCAGCACTCATCACAGGCGGCGCGTCGGGGCTGGGCGAGGGCACGGCGCGCAAGCTCACCTCCCTGGGCGTTCGCTGCACGATCTTCGACCGCAACGAGGATGGCGCCAACAAGGTGGCGGCCGACATCGGCGCCGACGCCGTGGGAGGCGACGTCACCAATCCCGAGGACTGCCAGCGGGCCGTCGACCAGGCCGCCGAGGGCGGCAACCTGCGGATCGTCGTCAACTGCGCGGGCACCGGGTGGGTGGGTCGCGTCATCAACCGCGACAACTCGCCCCACGACCTGTCGGCGTTCAAGTTCATCCTGGAGCTGAACACCGTCGGCACGTTCAACGTCATGACACGAGCCGCCTCCGCCATGGCGGTCACCGAGCCCCTCGCGGACGGGGAGCGCGGGGTCATCGTCAACACGGCGTCGGTGGCTGCGTTCGACGGCCAGATCGGCCAGCTGGCCTATTCGGCGTCCAAGGGCGCAGTCGTCGGCATGACGCTCCCGGCGGCACGCGACCTCGCCCCGGTCGGGATCCGCGTGCTGACGATCGCGCCCGGCCTGTTCGACACGCCCCTGCTGGCGATGCTGCCCGAAGACCAGCGCCAGGCACTCGGCCAGTCCGTGCTGTTCCCCAAGCGCCTCGGCCAGCCCACGCAGTACGGAGAGCTCGTGGCCCACATCGCGCAGAACAGCTACCTCAACGGCGAGGTGATCCGGCTCGACGGCGGTATCAGGATGCCGCCGAAGTAGTTCCTCGTTCCTCGCTCGTTTCCTCGAGCCGGCATTTTCGACCGGGCGCACGTGGAAGGAGGCACGACATGAAGTACGTCGAGGTGGGAGGAGTGAAGGTCTCCGCCGTCGGCCTCGGGACGTGGCAGTTCGGCTCGACCGAGTGGGGCTACGGACGCGACTACGCGGACAAGGAAGCGGCGGCCATCGTCGATCGGGCGCTCGAGGTCGGCATCACGTTCTTCGACACGGCTGAGATCTACGCGTTCGGGCGTTCCGAGCGCATCCTGGGCGCCGCCCTCGCTGGTCACCGCAACGAGGTGTTCATCGCCACCAAGCTCTTGCCGGTCATGCCGATCGGCCCCGTCGTCATCCACCGCGCGCACGCAAGCGCGCGGCGGCTCGGGGTCGAGGCCCTCGACCTCTACCAGATCCATCAGCCAAACCCCGTCGTGCCCCTGTCTGCGACCATGCCCGCCTTCGCGCGGCTCATGGACGAGGGCACCGTGCGACACGCCGGGGTCTCCAACTACTCGCTCGCCCGCTGGAAGGCGGCCGAGGAGGCGCTCGGCCGCCCGGTGCTGTCGAACCAGGTGCGCTTCAACCTCGTCGACCGCCGACCCGAGCGGGAGCTGTTGCCCTGGGCCCAGGCAAACGACCGCATCGTGATCGCGTACAGCCCGTTGGCGCAGGGACTGCTGTCGGGGAGGTACGGGCCTGATCGGCCCCCGACCGGCCTGGTGCGCACGGGCTCGCCGGCCTTCGTCCCCGAGAACCTGCGCCGCGTCGCGCCGCTCGTCGACGCCCTTTCGCTCGTGGCCAAGGCGCACGACGCCACGCCCTCGCAAGTGGCGCTGGCTTGGCTGATCCACCGGCCCAACGTCGTGGTGATCCCGGGGGCGAGCTCGGCCGCGCAGGTCGCAGCCAACGCGGCCGCCGCCGACATCGAGCTCACCGAGGACGAGGTCGCCTCGCTCGCCGCCGCGGCCGATGCGTACGAGCCGGTGCCTCTCAAAGCGGCCCTCCCTCACGTCATGCGCGTCAGGACCCGTTCCTTGGCCGACAGGTTGACCGGGCGCCGGCGTCACCAGTCGTCGACGGCGCCGTAGGACGGGATCGGGCCGCTTGCGCTACTGGACGGAGCAGGAAGCCCGGGACTACCTCCCACGGTTGCGGACGCTCCTCGGCGTGATCCGCCGTGCCACGCAGCTCGAGGTCCGAGCGCGCGGCAACGGGCACGCGACGATCCCGGGCGCGAAGGCCCCGCCTTCCGAGAAGGACGCCGCTCCGTCCTCGGACCTCGATGCCGAGGCGGCCCTCCGCGAGCTCGACGAGCACGGGATTATCCTGCGCGACCCGCAGCGAGGGCTGATCGACTTCCCGTCACGCCATTCCGGCGGGCGCGATGTGCTGTTGTGCTGGCAGCTCGGGGAGGACGACCTCGCGTGGTGGCATCTGCCCGAGGACGGATTCGCCGGACGGAAGCCGCTCCCGATGCCCCCTGAGCTCTGAGGTCGCCGTCGAGGGCCACCATTAGGCTGGACGCGGAGCTCGCACGAAGGTCGCAGCCCCCGAATCGCGAACGATCACGCCCCCCAGGAGGTGGTCCGGACGGCAGAGCGAACCGAATTCGACGTCGTGGTGATCGGTGGTGGCCCGGGTGGCTACGCCACCGCCCTGTACGGGGCGAGCGCCGGTCTCGACGTCGCCGTCGTCGAGCGGGACAAGGTCGGTGGGACGTGTCTGCACCGCGGGTGCATCCCCGCGAAGGAGTTCCTCGAGACCGCCAGCATCGTCCGCACCGTGTCGGGGGCGAAGGAATTCGGCGTCCAGGCCGGCCAGCCCGTCGTCGACTTCGCCGTGAGCCAGGGTCGCAAACAGAAGGTGGTCGAGCAGCTGTACAAGGGCCTCTCCGGCCTGATGGCAGGCCGGGGTATCACGACCTTCATCGGCACAGGAACACTCCTGCCCGGGAGGCGTGTGCGCGTCGTGCACGACGAGGGAACCATCGAGCTCACAGCCCGCGACGTCGTGCTCGCCACAGGATCGGCCCCGCGCACGATTCCCGGCTTCGACGTCGATGGTCGCCTCGTGCTCACCTCGGACGAGGTGCTCTCGCTCTCCACGCTGCCCGGATCGGTCGCCGTGATCGGTGGGGGCGCCATCGGCTGCGAATTCGCCTCGATGTTTGCCGACCTCGGCACGCAGGTGACCGTGCTGGAGGCGTTGCCCACGCTGCTGCCCGGGGTTGACCCCGACCTCGTGGGTGTCGTCGCGCGGTCGTTCCGCAAGCGCGGCATCACCGTCCACACGGGCATCAAGGTGAGCGGCCACACCCCCAACGGGGGCGGGACCACCGTGCACTTCGGCGACGGGCAGTCGGTCACGGTCGACGCGGTGGTGGTCTCGGTCGGACGGCGCCCGCTCACCGACGGCCTGCTCGAGGAGGGCACCGGGGTCACCGTGGGCCGTGGCTTCGTCACGGTGGACGAGTACATGCGGACCTCGGCCGAGCATGTGTGGGCGGTCGGCGACGTCGTCGACACCCCGCAGCTCGCGCACGTCGGCTTCGCCGAGGGCATCGTCGTCGTGAAGTCGATTCTCGGGGAACCCGCCATCCCGGTCGATTACTCACGAGTGCCGTGGTGCATCTACTGCCAGCCCGAGGTCGCCTTTGCTGGTCTCACCGAGCCGCAAGCCAAAGAAGCGGGCCTGGACGTCGTCGTGAAGAAGGACCCCTTCGGAGGCAACAGCCGGGCACGGATCGTGGGTGACACCGAAGGCCTCGTCAAGGTGGTGGCCGAACGCAATGCCGACGGGAGTGCAGGACGCATCCTGGGCGTGCACATGGTCGGCCCGTGGGTCACCGAGCAGTTGGGCCAGGGATATCTCGCCGTTAACTGGGAAGCGACTCCGGACGAGGTGGGACAGTTCATTCAGCCGCACCCGACGCTCTCCGAGGCCTTCGGTGAGACGGTGCTGGCGCTGACCGGCAGGGGGTTGCACGTTGGCTGACGTCGTGATGCCCCAGTTGGGGGAGACCGTCACCGAGGGAACGGTGACGAAGTGGCTCAAGGCTGTCGGGGAGAACGTCGGCCGCGACGAGCCGTTGTTCGAAGTGTCGACGGACAAGGTGGATTCGGAGGTCCCGTCCCCGGCCGCGGGAACGCTCGCCGAGATCAGGGTGCAGGAAGGCGAGACCGTCGACGTCGGCACGGTGCTGGCGGTCGTCAGCGAAGACGGCGCCGCGGGCGCGCCGGCTGCGACCGCTGAAGCCGCGCCGCAGCCCGCCGCCGACGCCGCGCCGCAGCCCGCCGCTGAAGCCGCGCCGCCCGCCGCTGAAGCCGCGCCGCAGCCCGCCGCTGAAGCCGCGCCACAGCCCGCCGCCGACGCCGCGCCGGAACCGGCGGCCCCACCGCCTGCGCCGGCCCCGCCCTCTGCGGCCCCTGCGCCGCTGTCTCAACCGGCGGCGGCTTCAGCGACAGCGACCCAAGTCGCCGGTGACGGCAAGCGAGGCGCCGACGAGCGCGTCCTTTCGCCCGTCGTGCGGCGGCTCCTGGACGACCACGGCATCGACCCCGGCGAGGTCACCGGGACGGGACTCGGTGGTCGCATCACGAGAGGCGACGTGCTGTCGTTCATCGACACGCAGAGGGCCGGGGGAGCCCCGGCGCCCGCAACCGCGACTCCTCCGGCGGCGTCGAGGCCCGCGCCCGCGGCGCAGGCGCCTGCCGCGCAGGCATCCGCCGCTCCCACGGCTGCTCCCGGGCGACAGCCCGCGTCGGTCACACCCACGCCCGGCGACGCCCGGGCCGGGACCGACGAGATCATCCCGTTCAGCAACATCAGGCGGCGCACCGCCGAGCACATGGTGCGGTCCAAGGCGACGTCCGCGCACACGCTCGTGGTGCTGGAGGCCGACTACGAACCGGTCGAGCGCGTGAGGCGCGCCCATGGCGCGCAATTCCGGGCAGAGGAGGGCTTCTCCCTCACCTACCTTCCATTCGTGGCGCGGGCCACGGTCGAGGCCCTGCACGAGTGGCCCAACCTGAACTCGTCGGTGGGCGACGACGCCCTCATCGTGCACCACCAGTACAACCTGGGCATCGCCGTCGACCTCGACCACAACGGCCTGATCGTCCCCGTCATCCATCGCGCCGAGGAGCTCACCCTCCGCGGCACGGCGAGGCGCATCAACGAGCTCGCCACGCGCGCCCGGACGAAGAAACTGACGGCGGACGACATCTCGGGAGGGACGTTCTCGATCACCAACGCGGGACCGTTCGGCACGTTCCTCACCGCGCCGGTCATCAACCAGCCGCAGGTCGGCATCTTGTCGACCGACGGGGTGAAGCGGCGTCCCACCGTCGTGGTCCAGGACGATGGCACCGAGGCGATCGCCATCCACTCGATGGGCCTCCTGTGCCTGTCGTGGGACCACCGGGCCGTCGACGGCGCGTATGCGGCGGCCTTCGTGGCCAGGGTCGTCGAGCTGTTGGCCCGCCACGACTGGGCCGCCGAGCTCTGAGCCGGCTCGCCACGACGTTGCTCCGCGTCCGCTGGCTGGGTCGTGTCCGCTACGAGGAAGCGCTCGCGCTCCAGCGCGCGCTGCACGCCACGAGCGGCCAGGACTACCTGCTCATGCTCGAGCATCCGCACGTCTTCACCCTCGGGGTGCACGCCGATCGTTCGCACGTGCTCGTCGACCCCGCTTCTGTCGGCGCCGATCTCGTCGCCGCGGGCCGCGGCGGGGACGTCACCTACCACGGACCTGGCCAGCTGGTCGTCTATCCCGTCGTCGACGTACCCACCGCACCCGGATCGGTCGCGGGCCATGTCCACGCCATCGAGCAGGTGGTGATCGACACCCTCGCGGACCTCGGTCTGGCGACCGGCCGGATGGCTGACTATCCCGGCGTATGGGTGGACACCGCCAGCGCCACGCCCAGGAAGATCTGCGCCGTGGGCGTGCGCATCGCCCGCGGCCGCTCGATGCACGGGCTCGCGCTCAATGTCGACCCGGATCTCGGCTGGTTCGACCGCATCGTCCCGTGCGGGATCGCCGACAAGGGCGTGACCTCCCTGGACGCCGAGGGCGTCGACGTGACCCTGCGCGAGGTGGCCGACCTCCTGGTCGGGCACGCCGTGAAGCGCTGGTCCGATGACGGCGCGTTCGAACGGCAGGACGTGGCGTGGACCTCGGCGGGCGCCGCGGGGACCGCAACCGGCCCCACGCGAACGGGCACCGAGGTCACCCGGGACGGTCGACCGGGCGAACGGCTGCGGGTCCGTCTGCGGCAAGCGGGTGTCGATGCCTCCGCAGCCGTGCCGTACGCGGCCCGCAAGCCACCGTGGCTCCGGGTGCCGGCGCGCATGGGCGACGGTTTCGCCGGGCTGCGCCGGACGGTACGCGACCTCGGGCTCGTGACGGTGTGCGAGGAGGCGGGCTGCCCGAACATCTTCGAGTGCTGGGCGGACGGGACCGCCACGTTCATGATCAACGGCGACCGCTGCACCCGGGCGTGTGGCTTCTGCCTCGTCGACACCCGGCACCCGGTCGCGCCCGCCCGGGACGAACCCGAGCGGGTGGCCGCGGCCGTTGAGCGTCTCGACCTGGCCCACGCCGTGGTGACGGCGGTCGCGCGCGATGACCTGGCCGACGGCGGCGCCGCCGGCTTCGTGGCCACGATCGGGGCCATCCGCCGACTTCGTCCCGGCACGGCCGTCGAGGTGCTGATCCCCGATTGCAAAGGTGACGCCGATGCGCTTGCGGCCATCTTCGGAGCGCGTCCGGACGTCCTCAACCACAACATCGAGACGGTCGCTCGCCTCCAGCGCGCCGTGCGTCCCTCCGCGGGGTACGCACGCAGCCTGGCGGTCCTCGCCCGGGCGAAGGCAGCGGGGCTGGTCACCAAGTCGGGGATGATCCTCGGCATGGGCGAGCGCGAGGACGAGGTGCTCGGTGCGCTCGCGGACCTGCGCTCGGCGGGCGTCGACATCGTGACGCTCGGCCAGTACCTCCGGCCGACGGCCGCCCACCTCCCCGTGGCGCGGTGGTGGACGCCGGACGATTTCGAACGGTTCCGGCGCGCAGGCGAGGAGATGGGCTTCGCACACGTCGAGGCGTCACCCCTCACGCGGTCGAGCTACCACGCCCGGGACGCCGCGACCGCCGCCGCGGGGGGACATGACGCTCTGTCGGTGGCTCGCCCTGTGTCTCGTCCGGTGTCTGGCCCAGTGTCTGGCCCGGTGTCTGGCCCAGTGGCGGTCCGCGGGCCGAGCGGGGTCCCGGCTTGACCGGACGACTCGAAGCCGCTGGGTCGGCCGCCGCACCGCCGAGCGCGGGGCGGCGCGAACGCATCCGCCGTGTCCGCGAGCAGATGGCCCATGTCGGCGTGGACGCGCTCCTCCTCTCGCACGGCGCCGATCTTCCCTGGCTGACGGGTTACCGCGCCATGCCGCTCGAGCGGCTGACCATGTTCGTCCTCCGCACGGACGCCGACCCGGTGCTCCTCGTTCCCGCGCTCGAAGCACCCCGGGTCGCGGACAGCCACGGGTTGTTCGAAGTCCGCGCCTGGAACGAGACCGAGGACCCGGTGGAGCTCGTCGCGCGCCTGCTGCCGTCGGGCGCAAGGGCGGCGTCTTCTGCGGCTGGCCGTGGCGAGCACGCCACGTACGCGGTGTCGGACCGCGCCTGGGCGCAGACGCTCATCGCCCTGCAGGGCCGTCTCCCCACCGCCCGGTGGATGCCGGCGTCGACCGTCACCTCTCCCTTGCGGGCCGTCAAGGACGCCGAGGAGATCGCGGTGTTGCGTGCCGCCGCGGCCGCGGCGGACTCCGTGGCCCGCGCCCTGCAGGCGGGCGAGGTCGAGGTGGTCGGGCGAACCGAGGAAGCGGTGTCCGCGGAGATCGCCGCCCGGCTCGTGGCGGCGGGGCACCGCCGCGTCAATTTCTCGATCGTGGGCAGCGGCCCGAACGGCGCGAGCCCCCATCACGACGCGAGCGGGCGCCTGATCGGTCCGGGCGACACCGTGGTGTGTGACTTCGGAGGGGAGTTCCCGTCGCCGGACGGTGTGGCGTACTGCTCGGACATCACCAGGACGGTGAGCGTCGGCGACCCCAGCCCCGAAGTCGACGACTGTTACGCGGTGCTCGAAGCCGCGCAGGCCGCGGCCGTGGCTGCCGTGGCGCCGGGGGTGACCGCCGAGCACGTCGACGCCGTGGCCCGCCAGATGATCGCCGACGCCGGCTTCGGGGACTTCTTCATCCACCGCACCGGCCACGGCATCGGCATCGAGGAGCACGAGGACCCGTACATCGTGGCGGGCAACGGCACGCCGCTCGTCCCGGGCCACGCCTTCTCGATCGAACCCGGCATCTACTTCCCGGGGAGGTTCGGCATGAGGCTCGAGGACATCGTCGTGGTGTGCGAGGACGGTGTCGACCCGCTCAACCGGGTCGATCATTCGCTCGCCGTCGTGGCGTGACGAGCGCGCCGGCGCGGCGGGGCTGAGGGCCCGTGGATCTCGGGATCGCCGGTCGGGTGGCCGTCGTGACAGCTGCGTCGCGCGGCCTGGGCCGGGCGTCCGCCGAGGCCCTCGCCGCCGAAGGCGTCAACCTGACAGTCAACGCTCGCAGCCAGGAGGGCCTGCAACAGACGGTGCGCACCGCCGAGGATGCCGGCGCGTCCGTCCTCGCCATGGCCGGCGACATGGCCGACCCCGAGCTGCCGGGGCACCTGGTCGAGGCCACGATCGAGCGGCTCGGTCGCCTGGACATCGTGGTGGCGAACGCCGGCGGTCCGGCGCCGGGCCGGGCCATGGACATCGGCGACGACGCCATCCGCGCCGCGGTCGAAACCAACTTCCTGTCCTCGGTCAGGTTGATCCGCGCCGCGCTGCCACTCATGCAGGCGCAGGCGTGGGGGAGGGCGTGCTGCATCACCTCGTACTCGGTCGTCCAGCCGATCCCCACCCTGGCCCTGTCCAACGTGGCCAGGACGGGATTGTGGGCGTGGGTGAAGACGGCCGCCGCGGACCTCGGTCCGCGCTCGGGCGTGACGATCAACGTCGTCTGCCCGGGGCCGCACGCCACCGACCGGATGCTGCAGCTGGCCGGCGCGGACGCCGACACGCAGCAGATGGGCGACCCCGCGGACTTCGGGCGCGTCGTCGCCTTTCTGTGCTCGGCCCACGCCGGCTTCGTGAACGGCGCGGCGATCGTGGTCGACGGGGGCCAGACGCTGGCGCTGTGACACAGCGCGCCTTCGGCGCCGTGACCCGGCGCCGCACGCGCCGTGAAAGCACGGCCCTGGCGCCTTCGGCGCTGTGACCCCGGGCGCCTTCGGCGCGCGCGACGCAAGCGCCTCACCGACGAGCGCTGCGCTGCGCTACGCCACGAAATATTTCGCTTGCGGATGGTGGCAGACGATCGCGACCGTCGTCTGCTCGGGGTGCAGCTGGAAGCCCTCGCTGACCGTGACGCCGATGCGCTCGCCGTCCAACAGCGCGTGGGCCTTGGCGTTGTCCTCGAGGTCCGGGCACGCCGGGTAGCCCCACGAGTAGCGGCCGCCCCGGTACTGCTGGCGGAAGAGGCCCGTGAGCGTGGGCCCGTCGTCGGAGGCGAAGCCCCACTCCTCGCGGACACGGCGGTGCCAGTACTCGGCGAGCGCCTCGGCCATCTCGACGCCGAGCCCGTGCAGGTGGAGGTACTCGGTGTAGCGGTTCTCGGCGAACAGGCGCGCCGTCTCCCGTGAGACCTCCGGCCCCATCGTCACGAGGGTGAACGCCGCGTAGTCGAGCTCACCCGACGACGCCGGACGGAAGAAGTCGGCGACGCACAGATACGGGTCCTTCTTCTGACGCGGGAATCCGAAGCGCGCGAGCTCGGCGCGGCGCGTGTCGTCGGTCCACAGCACGAGGTCGTTGCCCTCGGCGTTGGCCGCGAAGTACCCCCACGCCACCTGCGGGACGAGAAGGTCTTTCGCCTTCGCCTTGTCCAGCTCCTCGCGGAGCACGGCGCTGACGCGTTCTTTGAACTCGGCGTCGTTCTCGCCGGACTCCGGGCGGTAGCCCCACTGGTTGCGGAAGAGGGCCGTCAGGTTGATGTAGCCGGCGATGTCGTCGAGCGCGATCCCCTTCGCCACGCGGCTGCCCAGGAACGGGGGGGTGAACACCTCGTTGTCGATCGCCACGCTGGGGGCGCGCGCCGGCGCCTCGGGCAGGTCGGTCGCGGCCGCGAGCTGCTGGCTCTTGCGCGGTGGCAGGTTGCGCCCCCCGAGCACCCTCCCGAAGTCGGGATCGTCCTCGCCGCTGCGGCCCAGCTCCACGAGCCGGTCCATGGTGCGCAGCCCCTCGAACGCGTCCTTGCCGTAGAAGAGGCGCCCCTGGTACACCTGGCGCAGGTCGCGCTCGACGTACGTGCGCGTGAGCGCGGCCCCGCCGAGCAGGACGGGCATGGCCGACAGGCCCCGCTCGTTCATCTCCTCCAAGTTCTCACGCATGATGAGCGTCGACTTCACGAGCAGCCCGCTCATGCCGATGGCATCGGCGCCGTGCTCCTGGGCGGCCCGGAGCATCTCGGCGACGGGCACCTTGATGCCGAGGTTCACGACCTCGTAGCCGTTGTTGGTGAGGATGATGTCCACCAGGTTCTTGCCGATGTCGTGGACGTCGCCCTTGACGGTGGCCAGCACGATCGTGGCCTTGCCCCCTTGGTCCGCCTTCTCCATGTGGGGCTCGAGGTACGACACCGCCGCCTTCATGGTCTCCGCCGACTGCAGCACGAACGGCAGCTGCATCTCGCCCGAGGCGAACAGCTCGCCCACGGTCTTCATGCCGGCGAGCAGGAAGTCGTTCACGATGTCGAGCGGGGCGTGCCCGGCGTCCAAGGCCTCCGCGAGGTCGGCTTCGAGCCCGTTGCGGTCGCCGTCGACGATGCGGTGCTCGAGGCGCTGCTCCACCGGCCATCCCGAGCGGTCCTCGGCGGCGAGCGCCCCCGCGGAGACGCCCTCGAACATCGCCAGCAGCTCCTGCAGCGGGTCGTAGCCGTCGCGGCGTCGGTCGTAGACGAGGTCGAGGCACACCTCCCGGGCGCGCTCGTCGATCTTCGACAGCGGGATGATGCGCGCCGCGTGGACGATGGCCGCGTCGAGCCCGGCCTCCACCAGCTCGTGCAGGAAGATCGAGTTGAGGACGTGGCGCGCCGCGGGGGAGAGGCCGAACGACACGTTGGAGAGGCCCACCACGGTGTGCACCCCGGGGAGCTCGGCCTTGATGCGACGGACGCCCTCGATGGTCTCGATGCCGTCGCGGCGGCTCTCCTCCATGCCGGTCGACAGGGGCAGCACGAGCGGGTCGAAGATGAGGTCGGAGGGCTCGAGCCCGTAGCGGTTCACCGCGATGTCACAGATGGCGCGCGCGGCGCGCACCTTCCACTCGGCGGTGCGCGCCTGGCCCTCGGTGTCGATGCACGTGCACACGACGGCCGCGCCGTGCTCGCGCGCCAGGCTGAGGAACTTGTCGAGGCGCGTGCCGGGGGCGTCGCCTTCCTCCAAGTTGACGGAGTTCAAGATGGCCCGGCCGCCGAGCCACTCGAGCGCGGCGGCGACGACCGGCGCCTCGGTGGAGTCCACCATGAGCGGGACGCTCGCCTGGGTGGCCAGGCGGCTCGCGACCTGGGTCATGTCGGCCACCCCGTCGGCGCCGGTGTAGTCGACGCACACGTCGAGCACGTGCGCGCCTTCCTTCACCTGGTCGCGCGCCATGGCCACCGTCGTGTCCCAGTCCTCTTCGAGCATCGCCTCCCGGAACTTCTTCGAGCCGTTGGCGTTGGTGCGCTCGCCGACGACGAGGAACGACGTCTCCTGGTGGAGCGGCACGCTCGAGTAGATGGACGACGCCGCGGCCTCGTACTCGGGGCTGCGCCGGGCCGGCTCGAGGTCGCGGCAGCGCTCGACCACGGCGGCCAGGTGCTCCGGGGTCGTGCCGCAGCACCCCCCGATGACCGAGACCCCGAGCTCGGTCACGAACCGCTCGAGATGGTCGGCCAGCGCCTCCGGCGTGAGGTCGTAGTGCATGGCCCCGTCCACCACCGACGGCAGGCCGGCGTTGGGCTGCGCGGACACCGGCGTGCGGGCGTGGTGCGCGAGGTAGCGGAGGGCCTCGCCCATCTCGGCCGGCCCCGTGGCGCAGTTGAGCCCGATGACGTCGGGACGCATGGGGTCGAGCGCGGTGAGCGCGGCGCCGATCTCGGTGCCCGGGAGCATGCGCCCGGTGAGCTCGATGGTCACCTGCACCTGCAGGGGGACGCGCCGGCCGGCGGCCACCATGGCCCGTTTGCACCCGTTCATCGCCGCCTTGGCCTGAAGGAGGTCGTAGACCGTCTCGACGATCAAGAGGTCCACGCCTCCGGCGAGCAGCGCGGCCGCCTGTTCCTGGTACGCGTCCCGGACGTCGCGGTAGGGGATCTGCCCCAGCGTGGGGAAGCGGGTGCCCGGGCCGAGGTTGCCGGCCACCCAGCGCAGGCGCGCTCCGGGTTGGCCGGCCTGCGCTTCGAGTTGGCCGGCCTGCGCGGCGTCGGCGGCCTGCGCGGCGTCGACGGCCTGCCGGGCGATGCGGGCGGCGGCGAGGTTGATCTCCTCGACCCGGTCCTGGAGCCCGTACTCGGCGAGGACGACGCCGAACGCGCCGAACGCGTCGGTCTCGACGACGTCGACGCCCACGTCGAGGAACGACCGGTGCACGTCCTCGACCACGTCGGGACGGAACAGCACGAGGGCTTCGTTGCAGCCCTCGAGCGCCGGGCCGCCGAAGTCGTCGGCGGTGAGATGGCGCATCTGCAGGCTGGTCCCCATGGCGCCGTCGAAGATGACGACGCGTCGGCGGACGGCGTCGAGGTACGCCGCCCCGCGGTCGTCGAGGGGCAGGGAATCGAGCGCCAGCGCGGCAGGAAGGTCCTGGTGGTCGGGGTCCACGGTCCCCCCAGTGTACGGGCGGTGTCGCCGGGCCCCCGGCGTCTCGGGCTCACGTCGGGCACGCCTTCGGGCCGACGGGCGACCGGTAGCATCCGCCGTCGTGGTCAAGATCTACACCCGCAAGGGTGACGACGGCACCACCGGCCTGCTGTACGGGGGGCGTGTCCCCAAGAGCTCGCCGTCCATCGAGTTGAACGGCGCGGTGGACGAAGCCCAGGCAGCATTGGGTATGGCGCGCGCCGAAGCGGCCCGGCCCTCGGAGCTCGACGACGTGTTGGTCGAGTTGGAACGCGACCTGTGGGTGCTCATGGCCGAGGTGGCCACTGCTCCCGACAACCGACACAAGCTGGCACCCGGTCAGTCGATGGTCACCGCCGACATGGTGAGCGCGCTCGAGGCGCGCATCGACACGCTGAGCGAGCGGTTCGAGATGCCGTCGGATTTCGTGGTGCCCGGGCAGAACCGCCCGGCGGCGGCCCTTGACCTGGCGCGCACGGTCGTCCGCCGTGCCGAGCGCATGGCGCAGGCCGCGCCCCCGGCACCCGACTCGCAGGTGGGCGCGTACCTGAACCGGCTGTCGGACCTGTTGTGGGCCATGGCCCGGTGGCAGGAGGGCGAGCATCTCGTCACGCGCTCGGTGGGCCCCGCGGCACCTTGACCCCGGTCCGATGATCGCCTCGCCATGAACAGCGCGCCGGACTCGGCAAGCGGCCCACCGGACTCGGCCTCACCGCGCGGGGAGCGTCTGACGGTCTCGTGGGCGAACGCCGCCGATCCGGATGCCCTCGGTGAAGCGGTCGGTCGTGCCGACGACGGCACGGACCTGCCGGTCGTGGCGGTCGGCGTCCCCGTTTTCCAGACGCCGGACGGCCCCGTCTTGGCGGAGGGCGTTCCCGGCACCGTCGCGGTCGGGGCGTCGACCGCGCTCACCATCGTTCCCCCGGACCCGGCGGCCGCCCGTCAACGCGGCTTCACCGGTGAGACGGGCCAGACGTTCGTGGCGGCGGCCGCGGGCGGCGGTGAGCCTGCGGTGGTCTACGTCGGCTGCGGGAGACGACACGGACTGCGAATCGATCCCCTGAGGCGCGCCGCGGCATCGGTGGTGCGCGCCTCGGGCCAGGGTGGGGCCGCGGTGTTCCTGGCGCCGGACACGCTGCTCTCCGCTGGGTCCTCGACCCAGGGCGCGACCCACGGCTCGACCCAGGGCTCGACCGGGACGCTGGCTTCGACCGAGGCGCTGTCCCCTGCCCGCCACGTGCAGGCCCTCGCCGAGGGCGCCGTCCTCGCCTCCTACCGGTTCGTCACGCACAAGACCGAAGACGACTCCGGCCGTGCGGACCGCTTCGTGGTGGCCGGCGTCGGGGTCGACGAGGACACCCTGGCGACGGGCGTCCGCCGGGGCACCGCGGTCGCGGACGCCGTGTGCCTGGCACGCGACCTCGTCAACGAGCCACCGAGCACCATGACCCCGCGGCGCCTGGCGGCCGCGGCGCTCGAGCGGGTGGGCGGCAAGCCCGGCATCACGATCGAGGTATGGGACGAGGACCGGATCGCCGCGGAACGGCTGGGGGGACTGCTCGGCGTGGCCCGCGGCTCCGCCGAGCCGCCCCGGCTCGTCCGAGTCACCTACGAACCCCCCGGCTCCGGGGGGTCCGACGGTCCCGGGGGGTCCGACGGTCCCGCGGGGTCCGACGGTCCCGGGGGATCCGGAGGCAGACCGCCGCACGTCGTCCTCGTCGGGAAGGGCATCACCTTCGACTCCGGTGGTCTGTCGCTCAAGACCGCAGAGGGGATGACCACGATGAAGACCGACATGAGTGGCGCCGCGGCCGTGCTCGCAGCGCTGTCGGCCTGCGGGGAACTCGGCGTCCGCGTGCGGGTCACGGCCATCACCCCGATGACCGAGAACATGCCCGGAGGACGGGCGACCAAGCCGGGCGATGTCCTCACCATCCGCAACGGCAAGACGATCGAGGTCCTGAACACCGACGCCGAGGGTCGTCTCGTCCTGGCCGACGGCCTGTCCCTGGCGAGCGAGCTCCGGCCGGACGCCATCATCGACCTCGCCACGTTGACCGGCGCCTGCATCGTCGCCCTCGGCGGTTCGATCGCCGGCCTCTTCGGTTCGGACGACGAGCTCATCGGCAAGGTCCGTGCCGCCTCCGAGGTCGCCGGCGAGCCGACGTGGCCGCTGCCGCTACCCGACGACTACCGGGGCCACATCGATTCCGACGTCGCCGACATGAAGAACATCGGCAAGGCGGGCCAGGCCGGTGCGATCGCCGCGGCGCTGCTCCTCGCCCGCTTCGTCGACGGGTGCCCGTGGGTTCATCTCGACATCGCCGGGCCGGCGCGCTCCGACGAGAGCGTCGGCGTCCTCACCAAGGGCGGGACGGGCTTCGGCGTGCGAACGCTGCTCGAGCTGCTGGAGTCGTTCCCCCGGCCTGCCTGACGGCGCCCGACCAGCGAGCGTCCGGTCAGCCCGCGCAGCTCGGGTGCGACAGACGGGCGTCCCGCTCGGCCAGGTCCACCCAGCGGGCGTCCGTCAACCGTGCCAGCGCCTCGAGCCGGGCGCTGTCGCTCGCCCCGAGGCGCCAACCGGGCCGGCCGACCAGGAGGACGAGGTCCCACGCAGCCAGCTCGACCCAGCCCACGTCTCCGGCGTCCGGCCGTCGGGACAGGGGAACGACCGGAGCGGCCGCAGCCAGCGGAGCGACCGGCGGTTGCCGGGCCAGGCCCAGGTAGGTCACGAGCCACGGGGCGGCCGGAGGCCGTCCGGCTGACGCGATCACGATGGCGTCCTCCACGTCGAGGACCGCGGACCACGTGGCGTCCAGCTCGGTGACCACGCGTGCGGCGAGCGCGGTGAGGACGCCCTGGGGCGTCCGCTCCCTCAGGACGGCGACGGCCGTGTCGTAGGCGTCGAGTCGCCGGTCGCCTCCCGTGCCCGCGAGTGGATGGACCTCCTCGACGGTGACGCCGTCCACCTCGGCCACCTCGCTCAGGAGCAAGCCGAGGCGCGCCTCGTCGCCGAGCTCGACGATGAACTCGTCGACGGCGCTCTCGTCGAAGCGCTCGACCACGTCGACCGAGACGACGTCGCCGCCGACCGAGCCGATCCGGCTCGCCACCGCCCCGAGAGCGCCGGGCCGGTCGGGAAGGGCGACGCGCAGCCGGAAACTCGCCACCCGGCCAGGGTACGGGGGGCAGGTGAACGCCGCGTTTCCGACGTGCGACGCCCCGATGAATGACGGGCGCCGTCCCGCGTGCGGCGCAGTCCTCAGGAGCCCGATGGTGGGGGGACCTCGACGAGGCGACGTCGATCGGGTGAGGGGCTTGCGTCGGAGGCTCGCGGTCGGTTGCCGATCCCGGCCCGCAGGTCCGGCGTCACGACGGTCGTGCTCCGGGAAGCGTCGTCGACTCTGTCGCCTACGGCGTCGCCCGCGGCCCCGCCCACGGCGTCGCCCGCGACCTCGCCCACGGCCTTCGTCGCCCACACCGTGGCTTCGTGCGCCACGGCGGGGTGCACCCGGTACCGGATCAGCTCGAGCTCGACGACGGCGGCCGCCTCTCCGGCCTCCAGAAGGTGGACCGCCAGGCGCCGCGCCCGCCGACGGGTCTCATCGAGTGTGGGACCGCGCTGGGCCGCCAGTGTCCACACCCGGTGGGACTCCTGGAGCGGCGGCGGCAGTTGCACGAGGTGGCGCCGGGGGAGGGGCGGGATCCGGCGCCGGACCGCCATCTTCGACGAGTCGACGTGGCGAGCCACGCCGAACCTCACGCAACGGGTGATGGCGCGCTGGAAGGGCGAGTGGCGGCCGGCGCGGCCGCCCAACCCGAGCGACCGCGCCATGACGTCGACGTCGAAGTCGAATCCGTCCGGATGCTCGTCGAAGGCTGCGGCGATCCGGCGCAGCCACCACGTGCTCGTCGGCCCGAGAATGCCCAGCCAGAACTTCTCGACGTACAGCGAGCGCGGGTCGTAGCCGAGCTTGTCGATGACCGGGTCTGGCCATGCCACCACCCGCATGCGATCAGAGACGGTGTCCGCCGGCTCGCGGGACGACGGAACAGACAGAACAGGACGAAGAGGTGGCGGCATGGGGCGACTCCGGCTCGAAGGGGGTCGGGCGCGGTCCGGACGTCGCCGGACGGGCACCCTCGGGACCCGCCGAGCTTCGTCACCCGACTTCGCTTGACACCTCGCGCAGAACCCGCCTCCGGACTGTGCACGCGCTCCGATCCGCGCCGCCGGCGCGCGGGTTCAGCCCGGCAGGCCGGTCAGGAGCGATCCGAGCGTCGAGGTCACCGAGGTGGTGACCGATCCTGAGCTCGTCGAGTTGCTCGACGCCGGCTTGGGTGCCGCCGGAGCAGCCGGGGCCGGCTTGGGTGCCGTGGCCACCGTGACGGGCTTGGGTGCGGTCACGACCGGCACGGTCGGATTGGAAACAGGCGGTTTCGGTGCCGGAGGAGTCGTCGTCGGCTTCACGACCGGGATGGTCGGCTTGGGGACCGAGTGCACGACCGCACTCACCACGGACTGGGGCACCGTGACCGTCGTCTGCCTCGCGGCCGTGGCCTTCGTCGCGGGCTTCGTCGCTGCGGTTGTCTTCCCGGCCTTGGCCGCCGACTGCACTGCCTTCGCCAAGCCACTGGTGGCCCCGGACGGCGAGCCGCCGCCACCGGAACCCGCGAGCGCCGACATGACCTGGGTGACCGTCGCGGGCGCGGGCGTCGACGGGCTGGGTGTCGGCACCGCCGCGAGCAACGAGATCAGCTGCGACAACGGCGGCGCCGGTACCGGAGGCACTGGCACTGCCGGGATTGACACTGCCGGAACTGGCACTGCCGGGACTGACACTCCCGGGACTGACACTCCCGGGACTGGCAGTGCCGGCACGGGCACGCTCGGGACCGGGACCGGCAGAGACGGCGTGCTCGGGGGTGTCGGTGCCGTCACGGGAAGAGGAGCCGACAGCAACGAGATGAGGGGCGTCAAGGTCGGGACCGACGGCAATGGCGGGGCCGTCACCGTCGGCACACTGACGGGGAGTGGCGCGACGGAGGGCACCGACGGAACCGACGGAACCGAGGGGACGGCAACCGGGAGCGGCGCCGAGGTGAGCGTGGGGAGCGACGGCACCGAGGGCACCGACGGAACCTGAACGGGAAGCGGCACCGAGGGCACCGACGGAACCGAGGGGACCGTGGGCACCGAGACCGGGAGCGGCACCGGCGGGACCGAGGGAACCGACGGCAGCGAGACCGGCGGCGGCGTGACGGTGACCGGCGGCAGAGGCGAGGGGAGCTTCACCGGCGGGGGGGTGATCGTCACCGGAGTCGGCACCGAGGGAACTGACGGAACCCCGGGCAGCGAGGTCGGCGGCTTCGGAAGAGGTCCGGTCGGCGAACCGGAGGACGCCGACGTCACCGCGCCCGATCCGCCCGAACCGGTCGATCCGCCTGACGTCGTCGGGTGGTTCGAGGTGCCGGTGTTCCCGGCGTTGTTCGACGTGCCGTGAACGCTCGATCCGTTGGAGATCCCGGTTCCTGGCGAGGGCGTCCCCGACGGGCCCAGACCCATGGCAAACAGCTGTTCCTTGGCAAGGCTGAGTCGTGCGCCGGCGTCGGCCGCCTTGAGGTGCCGGTGGGCACCTGGAGCGCTGGTCGCCGCGGCGGCCGCTCCACCTTGTCCGGGCTGGGGAATGGTCGACCCCCAGGCGCCGGGCTTGCTGTTCGAGCCCATGACCAGAGCCGCGCTCACGACGCCGAGCACCGAGGCGGCGATGGCGCCCGATGCCGTGGAGCCGAAGCGGCGTGCCGAGAACCCGGTGACCTCCTCTTCGTCCTTCGTTCGATCGTCCTTGCGGTCGGTCACTCGCCCGTGGCGTGGGCCCTTGGGCGCACTCGCGCCGGCGGTGCTGCGCGTCGGCGTCTCGGGCCGGTTGTGGCGCATCCCACGTGGGCGACGGTGCAGGTTCGGCCGTGCGGCAGCGGCTCGAGACCTCGGGCTCTCGGGTGCCGACGGACGGTCGAGGTCCGAGCGGATCGCGTCGGCCGCGGCCTGGAGGGCCGCGATCAGAGCAGGTGACCCCGCACTCGCGAACAACGCGGTCAGTTCGCTCGAACCCTCGTCGGCGGTGAGAGCGGCGGCGACAGTCGTTTCTGTCTCGACTTGCTCGCTGACAACCTCGGCGTCGGCGACGACAATCTCCCGTTCGGCCACGACCTCGGGCTCTACGTCGGGCTCCGGTACTTCGTGGGCCTCAGCGACCGGCTCGACAAGGACCGGCTCGACAAGGACCGGCTCGACGGCGACTGCCTCGAAATGCACCTGCAGCGCCGCGTCCACGGTCTCTTCGGCCACGGTCTCTTCGGCCACGGTTTCTTCGGCGACGGTTTCTTCGGCGACGGTCTCTTCGGCGACGGTCTCTTCGGCGACGGTCTCTTCGGCGACGGTCTCTTCGGCGACCGAGGGCTGCGCGGCCTGGTCCGCGTCCGCCTCGTCCCCGAAGGCGTGGAACACCGAGCGGGCGTCGTCGGCCGGGTGCCTGGTCACGTCGTCGACACCGGGCAGGAGGAACAAGCCGGACGAGTGCATCGGCTCGCGATGACGCTTCCCGGTTTCGTCGAGAGGCTCAGTCAGTTGCTCAGGTGTCGGCAACGCGAACAACCCGGTGATCCCGAGAGGTTCGTGCGTGGGCGCCACGCGTCGGCTGCCAAACGTAGATCCACCCACCACCAAGTGGGTCGAGTACCCCTGGGCGTCGTCGAGGTCGAAATCGTCCGCGGGCGTGTCTTCCGGTTCCGCGTCCTCATCGGCGATCCACAGTGAGGTCACCGACGCGACTGGAGACTCTGAGCCGCCTCGCTCGGACGGCGTACTCAGCCCCAGCGGGACGAACGGCAAGGCCGTCGATCCCTCTCTGAAGGTCCCGGCCTCCGGCCAGTGGTCGTTCGACATTTCGGTATTCATCGCTGGTCTGCGATTCACTACGGACACCCCCCGGTCT
>DATGKD010000121.1:0-8817 GCA_035294855.1 Acidimicrobiales bacterium | reverse complement strand
GATCGGCTCCGTGCTGGCGGCCATGGGGCACGTCGTGACGGGCAGCGACCTGAAGCCCTCGCCTGCGCTCGAACGCCTCACCACCACCGGCGTGGCCGTGCACGTCGGCCACGACGCCGCGCACGTCGACGGGGCTGAGATCCTCGCCGTGTCGACGGCGGTGTCGGGGCACAACCCCGAGGTGGTGGAGGCGAGGCGGCGGGGCCTGCCGGTGCTCAGTCGGGCGCAGGCGCTGGCGTCGATCGCCGCCTGCCGCCGGTGCGTGGCGGTGTCCGGGACCCACGGCAAGACCACGACCACGTCGATGTTGTCACTCGTTCTCATGGAGGCGGGGCTGCGCCCCAGCTTCCTCATCGGCGGCGACGTCAACGAGATCGGGACCAACGCCGTGTGGGACAGCGGGCAGTGGCTGGTGCTCGAAGCCGACGAATCCGACGGCACGTTCTTGGAGCTCGACCCGGAGATCGCCGTGGTCACCAACATCGAGCCCGACCACCTCGACTTCTACGGCGACTTCGACCACCTCGTGCAGGCGTTCGACCGGTTCTGCGCCGGGCGCTCGGGTGGCGTGGTGGCGGGAGCCGACGACCCGGTCGCCGCCCGTGTCGGCGCGGCCCACGGCGCGGACCTCGTGGGCACGGCCCCGAGAGCCAGCTACCGGGTCGGGCAGGTCGTCATGAGCGCCGACGGCGTCACGTTCGAGCTGTCCCACCACGAGACGCTCCTCGGACAGGTGGCGCTCCCGGTCACCGGGGCGAACATCGCGCTGAACGCCGCCACCGCCATCGTGGCCGCCTTGCGGGTGGGGGCCACGTTCGACGACGCCCGGCGCGCCCTGGCGCGCTTCGCCGGGGTCGCCCGCCGCTACGAGTGGCGCGGCGAACGGCACGGGGTCCAGTTCGTCGACGACTACGCGCACCTCCCCACCGAGGTCTCGGCGGTGATCGCCGCCGCCCGCCACACCGCTCCGACCCGCTTGGTGGTGGTATTCCAGCCCCACCGCTACAGCCGCGTGGCGGCCCTCGGGGAACGGTTCGCCGACGCGTTCGTGGGGGCGGACGTCGTCGTGGTGAGTGACGTGTTCGCCGCGGGGGAGGACCCGGTGCCGGGGGTCACCGGTGCGGTCGTGGCCGACGCGGTGCGCCGTGCCCATCCCGACGCGGACGTGAGGTTCGTGCCGGGCCGAGCCGAACTGCGCACCTCGGTGGCGGGAATCCTCGAGCCGGGAGACCTCTGCCTCACCCTCGGGGCGGGGGACCTGACGTCGTTGCCGGACGAGCTCCTGGCGGCGGTCGCGTGGTGAGCCCGGGCCCGCAAGGCGGCTCGGCCCTCGACGTCGTCGCCACCGCGCTCGGGCGGCGCGCCAAGCGCAATGAGCCGCTCGGCGCGCGCACCACCTACCGGGTGGGCGGCGCCGCGGCGGTCCTCGTCGACGCGCAGGGCGAGGACGACCTGGTGCGCGTGCACGAGGCGATCGCCGCGGCCGGCGCCGCGGTGCCCGTGCTCGTGCTCGGGCGCGGTTCGAACCTCTTGGTCGCCGACGCGGGCTTCGACGGCGTGGTGGTGGCGGTCGGGCGCGGGTTCGACTGGAAGCAGATCGACGACACCACCGTGCGCGCCGGGGCCGCCCGGCCGCTGCCGGTCGTGGCGCGCGACTCGGCGCGCGCCGGCTTGCGGGGCCTCGAATGGGGGGTGGGTGTGCCCGGCTCGGTCGGCGGTGCGCTGCGGATGAACGCGGGTGGCCACGGTTCGGATGTCGCCGCGGTGCTCAGCTCGGGCCGGCTGTTCGACCTCGCGGCGGGGGAGGGGCGCGTCGTGGAGGCGAGCCAGCTCGCCCTCGGCTACCGGCGCTCGGCGATCGGGCCCGGTGAGGTGGTGGTGTGGGGCGAGTTCGCCCTCGCCCGGGGCGAGCGCGCCGAGGCCGAAGAGGCACTGGCCGACGTCGTGCGATGGCGCAAGGAGCACCAACCGGGGGGCTCGAACGCCGGGTCGGTGTTCACCAACCCGCCCGAGGACTCGGCGGGCCGGCTCGTGGAGGCCGCCGGGCTCAAGGGCTTCCGGCTGGGCAGCGCCCAGGTGTCCCCCAAGCACGCCAATTTCATCCAGGCCGACAGCGACGGATCGGCGGACGACGTGCGCCGCCTGATCGACCATGTGCGCTCGGTGGTGGAGGAGCGGACCGGGGTGACCCTCGAGCCGGAGGTCCGCCTGGTGGGCTTCAGCGCACGGGTTCCCGGGGCCGTGTCGGCCCGGCGTGTGCCGGGCCCGGGCGAAGGCTCGACCTCGACTGGAGGTCGAGACCGATGACGGGGCCGGTCGACACCCTGGAACCGCCGGCACCCGCGGTCGAGCCTCGGATCTGGCAGCGCCGCGTGGTGGTCCTGCGCGAGCAGGGCCGCCGGCGGCTGCGGTGGGTGATCGCCGGCGCGGCGGTGGTGGTGCTCGTGGTGGTCCTCCTCGTGGTCCTGCACTCGCCGGTCCTCGCCCTGCGCCACATCTGGGTGCGAGGCGCCACGAACACCGGAACCGCCGCGGTGGTGGACGCGGCCGGCCTGTCCGGATCGACGCCGCTCGTCGACATCGACACCGCAGCCACGGCGTCGCGCGTCGAGCGGTTGCCGTGGGTGGCGCGCGCCGTGGTGACCCGGAACTGGCCCGACGGCGTGACGGTGACCGTCACCGAGCGCGTGCCGGTCGCCGGGATCGCTCACCCCGGCTCAGGCCCGGTGCGCGAATACGCCCTGGTGGACGCCGGTGGTCACGTCCTGACGTGGAGCCCGGCCGTTCCCCCCGGGTTGCCGACGTTGGTGGCGCCGGTGGCCCCCGGCCCCGCCGGCACCGTCCTCGCCGAAGCCGCCCGGCCGGGGTTGTCGGTCGTCGGCGCCCTGCCCCCTGCGCTCACCGCGCGGGTGCTCCGGGTCGTCGTCGCGCCCGGGGCGCATGTCTGGCTCGACCTCGGCCACCGCCAGAGCGTGGCGCTCGGCGCGGCCAGCCACCTGCCCGCGAAGCTCGCCGCGCTCACGAGCGTGCTCGCGGCGGGACCGGCCTCCGGCGCGGCGGTGATCGACGTCACCGTGCCCGACGAGCCGACGGTGGGACCTCCCACTGCGGGCGCGCCACCATGGCGATGAACCGAGTTGACCAGGGTGTGCCGGCCGCGGCCGCCGCTCACCCTGCTTGACCGGTTGACAGTGCCCGCCGTATCGTGAGGCGGCCTCGGCAGCACCGGACGGCGGCAATCAAGCTGTGGTCGAGGGTGAGGTCCCTGGTGCTCGGTGCCTGGGGAGCCTGATCACCTGACGAGGGGCCCACAGCGCGGCCCGAGCGCCGGGACGGGGCGTGGAGGATCGATGGCCGGTCAAGCGCAAAGCAGTTACTTCGCCGTGATCAAGGTCGTCGGCGTGGGCGGCGGCGGCGTCAACGCGGTGAACCGCATGATCGACGCGGGCCTCACCGGCGTCGAATTCATCGCCATGAACACCGACTCCCAGGCGCTGCTCATGAGCGACGCCGACCTGAAGCTCGACATCGGCCGTCAATTGACGCGCGGGCTGGGCGCCGGCAGCGACCCCGAGGTGGGCAGGCAGGCGGCCGAAGAGCACCGGGGCGAGATCGAAGAGGCGCTCAAGGGCGCCGACATGGTGTTCATCACCGCCGGCAAGGGCGGGGGCACCGGCACCGGCGCTGCCCCGGTGGTGGCCGAGGTGGCGAAGTCCCTGGGGTCGCTCACCATCGCGGTGGTGACCCGGCCGTTCTCGTTCGAGGGGCGGCGTCGCTCGGTGCAGGCCGAAAGCGGCATCCAGAACCTGAAGGACAAGGTCGACGCCATCATCATCATCCCCAACGACCGCCTCCTCACGGTGTCGACGGACAAGACGCCCATCGTCGGCGCGTTCAAGATGGCCGACGAGGTGCTGTTGCAGGGGGTGCAGGGCATCACGGACCTCATCACCGTCCCCGGGCTCATCAACACCGACTTCGCCGACGTGCGCATGGTGCTCAACAACGCGGGGACCGCCATCATGGGCATCGGTCAGGCGTCCGACGAAGGGCGCGCCGTCAACGCGGCGCGCGCCGCCATCACTAGCCCCTTGCTCGAGGCGTCGATCGAGGGAGCGCGCGGCGTACTTGTGAACATCGCGGGCGGCCCGGACCTCCGCCTCTTCGAGGTCAACGAGGCGATGGAGATCATCTACGGCGTGGCCCACCCCGACGCCAACATCATCTTCGGGAACGTCATCGACGAGTCGCTCGACGACCTCGTGCGGGTCACCGTGATCGCCGCGGGCTTCGAGCGCTGGGAAGAGGGCCGCCCCGGCGAGCCCCGACCCGACGGGCGGAGCCAGGTCCTCGGCTTCGACCACGTGCACGAGGACATCTTCGCCACGCCCGCCGAGGACGACCTCGACCTCGGCGACGACGAGTTCGACGTCCCTTCCTTCCTCCGCTAGCGCGGGCGTCCGCCGGCTGGCGGCCACCGGGGTGCTCGTCCTGTGGACGGGCCGGTCCGACGGCGACCGGAGGTCGCCCGTCCTCGCCCCCCCCGCACCGGTCCCTGCGGGCCACCCGGTGGTCGGCCTCCGCCAGGTGCACGGTGACGGCGTCGTGGTCGTGAGGGGCGGGTCAGCACCGGTCCTGCCCCGGGTCCCGCTCGACGGCGTGGGGGAGGGAGCGAGCGAGGGCGGGGACGGCCGCCCGACGGCATACATCGGGGACGCGCTGGTGTCGGTCGGCGGCGGTGTCACCTTGACGGTGCTCACTGCGGACTGCGCGCCGGTGGCGCTCGGATCCCCCGGCCCCCCGGGGCTCCACGCCGCGGTGCACGCGGGGTGGCGGGGACTGGCGGCCGGGGTGCTGGACCGGGCACTCGACACCATGCGATCGCTCGGCGCCGTCGACGTGGTGGCGGGCCTCGGGCCGTGCATCGGCCCGTGCTGCTACGAGTTCGAGCCCGAACTGGCGGCATCGGTGTCGCAGCAGGTGGGCGCGGACGTCGCGGCGACGACGGGTGACGGGCGTCCGTCGCTCGACCTCCGGCACGCCGTGCGCGCTCGTCTGCGCGCCCACGGCGTGCCGCTCGCGGTGCGCGTCGACCGCTGCACGGCGTGCTCCCCCGGGTACTACTCCCATCGCGCCCGCGGCGACGAGGCGCGCCAGGCGATGTTCGTGTGGCGGGCGGCCTGACCGCCGTGGCGAAGGCGGCGGCACGGCGTGCGGCCCCGGCTGCGGTGGGGCGACGGGCGCGGTGATCGGCGACGCTCCTCCGCCCGGGGTCGTGGCGGCGCGCCTCGAGGTGGTGAGAGACCGGATCGCCGGCGCGGGGCGCGACCCGGACGACGTGCGCGTGGTCGCCGTCACCAAGGGCTTCGGCGTCGACGCCGTTCTGGCCGCGCGGGACGCCGGCCTCGGTGACATCGGTGAGAACTACGCCCCGGAGCTCGTCGCCAAGCACGCCGCGGTCGCCGAGGCGCGATCCACCGCGCGCTTGCGCTGGCACTACCTCGGCGCCGTGCAGCGCCGACGCGTTCGCACGCTCGCTCCTCTGGTGTCGTGGTGGGAGACCTTGGCGCGCGCCGTCGAAGGGACCGCCATCGCCGCGCATGCCCCCGGGGCGACCGTGCTCGTCGAGGTGGACACGACGGGCCTGCCGGGGCGCAACGGCGCCGCCGTCGCAGAGGTGCCCGGTCTCGTCGCCGCCCTGCGAGAAGCCGGTCTGCACGTCGCAGGCCTCATGACCGTGGCGCCCCCGGGAGAGCCCGAGGAGGCCCGCCCCGGCTTTCGCACCACGGCGCACTTGGCCCGGGATCTCGGTCTGGCCGAGCTGTCGATGGGCATGACGGGCGACCTCGAGGTGGCGCTGCAGGAGGGCGCGACCATCGTGCGCGTCGGACGCGCGCTGTTCGGAGAGCGCCCGCCCAAGACCCGATGAGGACACGCCGGTGGGAGCAGCGCGACGCACGAACGACGACGGTGGGTGGGATCCACCCGCGCCGAGGGTGAGGCAGTAACCTGGCGCGGGGAGGATCAACGATGGCTGGATTCTTCAAGCGGGCCATGGTCTATCTGGGCCTGGTCGACGACGAGTACGACGATTACGAGGAGTACGACCCGAGATCTTCGGGTGCTCCCCGATCCGGCCAACGCGTCGCGTTCGGCGACGACGACGACGCTCCCGCCGCGGTGACCACGAGCACGATCCGCCCGCTGCCGCGCGACGACTCCTCCATGCCCACCGTCACCCCGCGCAGCGCGGTGCGGCCCGTCGTGGCTGAACCAGGCGCACGTGTGCACGTCGTCGCCCCGACGCAATTCGGCGATGCTCGCCAGATCGCCGACCGGCTGATGTCGAACCAGCCGGTGATCGTCAACCTTCAGGTGGCCGACCGCGAGCTCATGCGGCGCATGATCGACTTCTGCAGCGGGGTCGCCTACGCGTTGAGCGGCAAGATGGAGCGGGTGGCGGACAAGGTGTTCCTCGTGACGCCCTCGAACGTCAAGGTCTCTGCCGAGGAGCGCCAGCGCTTGCAGGAGAACGGCCTGCTGCGGCCCTGAGCCGCGCGCCCGTGACCGCGGCCTGACCCGGTTGCGCAGCCCCTAACCTCTCTGCCGTGATCCGCACCGTCGTCGTCCTCGTGCTCGAGGTCTATCTCTGGGGCGTGCTGTTCCCCCGGGCACTGCTCAGCTGGTTCCCGGTGACGCCGGGCACGCCGTTGGCGGCGATCAACCACGCGCTCTACCGCCTGAGCGAGCCCGTCCTCGGGCCGGTGCGGCGGATGCTTCCGCCGCTGCGGGCGGGGGGGATGGGGATCGATCTGTCCTTCATCGTGGTGTTCCTCGGCATCCAGCTCGTCGTCATCCCGATCGTGTTGCGCGTCTTGTGATGAAGGCCCGGGGCCCCGGGGACGGGGGCTCGTGGCCGCCCATCCCAACATGTCGCGAACCCGATCCCGCTCGTTGAACGCCGCCGAGCCGGGCGATCGGGCGTCCTGGTCGGGCAATCGATAGGATTGTGCGACATGGACTCAGCAAAGACAGGCGGCCAAACATCGAGCCTTGACAGCCTGCGCACCGTCGAGTTCCGCCAGACCCTGCGCGGCTACCACATCGACGACGTCGACGAGTATCTCGAACGCGTCGCCGTCGACGCCGAGGCGCTCCAGGAGCAGCTCCGTCAGGCGGCCGAGCGGTTGAAGCAGGCGGCCGAGCGAATCACCCAACTCGAGAGCGCCCTCGGCGAGGCGCAGCACCAGCAGCCGGTACAGGTGACGCAGGCCGACGACAGTCTGCAGCGCACCCTCATCCTGGCGCAGAAGTTCGTCGACCAGACGCAGGCCGAGGCCGAGACGCAGGCGCGTGTCCTCGTCGCCGAGGCCGAGGACCGCGCCCGGATGGTGCTGGCCGACGCCGAGAAGCGCGCCAAGTCGGTCACCGAGGACACCGAGCGCAAGCTGCGTGAAGACGTGGCGCGTCTGGAGGCCTTGCGCACCCAGCTCAGCGGCGAGGTGGACACCGTGGCGCGGCACCTCGACAACGAGCGCATGCGGCTGCGCGGCGCGCTGTCGGAGATGCTCGCCTGGGTGGACGAGCACGTGCAGCCCGCGGCCACGCTCATGTCCCAACGGTCCTCGGCGCGCAGCGCTCCTCGTCAGGACGACGTCTCGCCCGCGGGGGGAGCACCGCCGGCCCCGAGCCCGCAACCGTCGGCCAGCGACGAGGCTCGCGACGCCGGCCCCGCCATGGTCGTGGAGGGCAGCGCGGGCCGTCCGGCGGTGCCCGTGCAGGGCAACTCGGCCACCGGCGCGCCGCGCCCGGGCATGATGGCGGCACCCGGGCTTTCCGACGCGCCGGGCTCTCTGCCCTTCGACGGCTCGGGTCCCGCTTCGACGCACTGAGCGTGGCGCGAGCGGGCCGTCAGCTTGGAGCGCGCTCGGGGCACGGCACCGGGGTGACATCGATCTTCACGACGTCGGCGGGTGCCACGCGCACCTCGGTGGCGAGGGTCTGCTCGGCGACATAGGCGCGGTGGGCCTCCACGGCGTCGGCCATCGGCGCCGGGCAGGCGAGCCCCACGACGACGCAGTCGGCGACGTGCAACCCCGCATCACGCCTCGCCTGCTGGATGAGCCGCACGGCGTCGCGGGCCAGGCCCTCGGATTCGAGCTCGGCGTCGGTGGCGGTGTCCAGCATCACCACGCCGGCGTCATCGGGCAGGGTGCGCCCGTCGCGCTCGTTCAGGGGCCGCAGGACGAGCTCGTACTCCCCGGGTAGGAGGGCCACCCCGCCTGCGGTGACCCCGTCTTCGGTGCGCACCCAGTCGCCGTTTCGCACGGCCGCGGTCACGCGCTGGGTGTCGGGCCCGAGGCGCGGGCCGAGGACGGCGTGGACGAGGGTGAGGACATGGCCCGCCACGTCACCCACCTCGTCGGTGAGGACGACCTCTTTGACATTCACCTCGTCGGCGATGAGGTCGGTGAACGGCTGGAGCCGGTCGGGGTCGGCGGTGGCGACGACGAGACGGCGAAGCGGCAGCCGGGCCCGGTGCCCGACCGCCTTGCGGATGGCGTGGCCCGCCGAGCACACGTCGCGCACCAGGTCCATGGTGGCGACCAGCTCGGGGTCGGCGCGCAGCTCGTCGCGGGCCGGCCAGTCCGCCAGATGAACGCTGCCCTCGCCGGTGAGGCCCCGGTACACGGTCTCGGTGAGCATCGGCAACAGGGGCGCGGTCACCTTGCACAAGGTGACGAGCACGGTCGACAGCGTGTCGTAGGCGTCGGACTTGTCGGCCTCGACCTCGGCTGAACCGTCGCGGGCGCGCCA
>DATGKD010000120.1:0-3697 GCA_035294855.1 Acidimicrobiales bacterium | reverse complement strand
CCGGCGCAGATGCCGGGGATGCACCCCGAGACGGCCGCGGGCGCCGTCGACGAGGCCGTGGACGACGGCCAGTCGTTCCGCTCGGCTCGAGGCCAATTGGAGGCGCCGCACCGAGTACAGGAGATGCCACGCCAGCCATCGGCGACGACCGTGCCGGCGAGCCAGGGCGAAGAAATTGCGGGCGAAGTAGTAGGCGCGCCACGGCTCCTCGGCGTCGATCGGGCGGTGACGGCGCAACGACGCGTCGCGCGCCGCCGACGTCTGCAGATGAGCGACATGGCGCGCCGACACCACGTCGACGAGGACGGCGAATCCGGCCGCACGCACCCGGCAGAAGAAGTCGAAGTCCTCGAAACCGAAGAACAGCTCGTCGTCGGGGAGCACCCCGGACTCCACCACGGCGCGGTGAAGCAGCGTCGCCCCCCACGTGCTCACGTCCACGGACGCGAGCTCCCCCGGATGCCCTCGTCGGGGGACGACGACGCGGGCGTGACCGGAACGGGCCACGAACTCCCGGCCGAAGGGCACGACCGCCCCCACGGGCGGGCCACCCGCGGCGGCGCGCTCGCCCACCCGCTCGATCACGTCGCCCACCCGTGGCGACGGCAGCCCGAGGAGCGCCATGTCGTCCTCGCACAAGTACGCCCAGCGGACGTCGGGGTCGGCGAACGCCTCGAGGATGCCCCGGCGGAAGCCGCCGGCAGGGCCGAAGTTGGCGGCGAGGCGCAGCATGCGGACCTGTCGCTCGAGGGCAGGATCGTCGAGGCCGCCGGCGCCGTTCACCACCACGACGATCCGGCGCGGGGAGAACCCTTCGTCGAGCAGAGCGCGGACGGTGGCCGACGCGAGACGAGGTCGGAGGTGCGTGACGACGACCGCGCTGACCAACTCGAGGCGGGGGTCGGGCCCGCTCGTCACGCCGCTGCCCCCGATCAGCTCACTTCCGCCGCTCAGTTCAGTTCCCATTCGGCCGGCACGTACACCGGCGACTGCACCATGACCCCGGATGGTGGCCGGATGGCGATCGGGCCGAAGGCCTCGAAGGACGTCACCGGTCGCCACGACAGCGCAGCTCGCGTCCCGTTGCCGTGGGGGGCGCGCATGGCGGCCCACACCGAATACCGACCCTTCGGCAGCGGCAGGTTTCCGAGCCGGCAGCGCACTTCGAACTGGCCCTCGGGGAACGACGAGGCGTAGCGGAGGACGAACACGGGCATGGCCGTCCCCTGCGAGATGCCGAGGTGGAACGCGCCGAACATGGCCTCGTCCGACTCCACCACGAAGCGGACGTGGGTCTCCTCGCCCGATCGCACCTGGGCACCGTCCGGACCGGTGACCTCCACTTTGAGGATCCGCACCCCGCCGTCGGCCGATGCGCTCAGCACAGCTTGCTCCTCCACCGAAGCCCGGTAGAGGCCCACCACGTCGCGCGCCGGGCCGTCGGCACGGACGTAGCTGTCGGCGAGCCACATGGCCCGGTCGCACACCGCTTCCACGGTGGCGAGGTCGTGCGACACGTAGAACAGCGTGGTCCCGTTGGCGACCACCTGACTGATGCGCTCGAGGCACTTCTGCTGGAAGCGGGCATCGCCCACCGCCAGCACCTCGTCCACGAGCAGGATGTCGGGCTCCAAGAACGCGGCGATGGCGAACCCGAGCCGGATCGCCATACCCGTCGAATAGAACTTCACCTGACGGTCGATGGCGTCGCCTACCTCGGCGAAGTCCACGATGTCGTCGAACCGCCTGGCGACGTCCTGGCGCGTGAGCCCGAGGATGTTGCCGTACAAATAGACGTTCTGGCGTCCAGACAGGTCGGGGTGGATGCCGCTGCGCACCTCGAGGAGCGCGCCGATCCGTCCCACCGAGGTCACCGTGCCCGCCGACGGGAACGTGGTCTGGCAGATCATCTTGAGCAGCGTCGACTTGCCCGACCCGTTGACCCCGATGATGCCCTGGGTCTTGCCCGGCTCGACGTGCAGGTTCACGTTGCGCAGCACCCAGCGGTAGGCGCGGCGTTCCCCCCGCAGCCATTTGCCGACGCGGAGGACCTTCTCCTGGAACAGCGGCAACGTCCGGTCGGCGCGGAAGCGCTTCCAGACGTGCTCGCAGTCGACCGTCCCGTCAGGAAAGGTCGGCAAAGTTCACCTCGAGCCGCTTGAACAGCGCGTATCCGCCGACGAGGTAGGCGACCGAGCCACATGCAGCCAGGCTCATGGTGTGCCAGTTGGGGCCTACCCCGAACAGCACCGAGCCCCTGACGTTGTCGATGACGGGCACGAGCGGGTTGACGACACACCAGAACGAGCGCACCCAGCCGTGCACGAAGTAATTGGTATTCGGGCCGAACGGGTGGTGGAAGGCGGTCGAGAACGGGATCAAGACCGTGGCCAGCATGGCGAGCGGGATGACGATCGGGATGAGCTGCTGGAGGTCGCGCATCTGGACGATGATCGCCGAGATCGCCAAGACGATCCCGACGGTGAAGACGACCTCGACGGCCAAGTACAGCGGGACCCAGATGGTCTCGGCCCTGGGCACGAAGCCCTCCGCGCCGAACAGGATGAAGAGGGGCACCAGACCGATGAGCGACGTAAAGGCCGAGCCGAGGATCTGCGACAGCGGGAAGCACTCCCTCGGGAAGTGACTCTTCGCCATGAGCGCCTTGTTGGAGACGAGCGAGTTCGACCCTCCCCCGATGGCTCCACCGAAGAGGCCCCACGTCAGCAGGGCAACGTACGTCGACAAGATGAACGGGACGCCGGGGCCCACGTTGGCGGCCTTCACATGGCGGAAGACGATGGTGAGGAAGAAGAGATTGATGAGCGGGGTGAGCAGCGCCCAGCCGATGCCCAGCACCTGCTGTTTGTACTGGGCCTTGATGTCGCGCTCGGTGAGTGTGTAGATCACCTCGGACCGGTGAAGCAGCTCCCGCGCCGAGCGCAGGATGTCCGGCCGATGACGGTAGAGCAGCTCGTCCGGCGGGTCGTCGGGGACGAGTGAGACGTCGTAGACGACCAAGCCGCCCTCGTCCGGCAGCGTGTCAGCTACCTGTGACAACGTCGTGGCCCCCCGTTCACGCTGCCCTGCACCCGAACGCCCAAGCCTAGTGCGGCAACCCCATCCGCCCTTCCGCCCCAGCGGCATTCTACTGCGGACCGTGCGCCCACGGCCACGGATCGAGGCGCAACGACGACGCTGCCAGTTACGATTTCGCCGGTGCGACCGGGGGGCACAGGGGGTGGGCCTCCGTTGAGCGCGCGACCACGGGTGCTCGTGCTCGTCAAGGGCCTCGGGGCCGGCGGGGCCGAGCGCATCGTGGTCGACCTCGTCCGCCACCGCGACGCCGAGGCGTTCCACTACGAGGTGGCCTATGTCTTGGCCGACCAGGCCGCCCTGGCGCCCGAGGCGCAGGACGCGGGCGTCGTCGTCCACGGGCTCGGGGCGCGCGGGAGCCCCGATCTCCGGTGGATGTGGCGGCTGCGGCGGCTCCTCCGGCGCGGCTCGTACGACGTGGTGCACGCCCACCTGCCCTACTCCGCCGCGCTGGGCCGGATCGTCGCCCTCACCCTGCCCCCACGCGCTCGGCCGGTCTTCGTCTACACCGAGCACAGCCTCTGGCCCAAGGCAGCGGTGCTCACCCGGCTGATCAACCGAGCCACGGTCGGCCTCGACCGCGCCTTGTTCGTCGTGTCCC
>DATGKD010000119.1:0-6169 GCA_035294855.1 Acidimicrobiales bacterium | reverse complement strand
CGAAGGCTGGCGACGTGAACACGCTGTAGCTGGGCGAACCCGTGGGGAAGTCCCCGATCGACGCCTCGATCCCCACGACGCGGAGGTCGACGGTCGGTCCAACGGGTGTGATGCCACTGGTGCTGATGATGGCGGCCGTCTGGGAAGGGCCGAACAACGGGACGTGGACGACGCTCCCGATGCCCATGCCCAGGTCGCGCTGGGCCGTGAACGACGCCAGCACCTCCCACGGGTCGCCGCGTCGCGGGAAGCGTCCCGACACGAGCTGGACCACGTGCGGCAAATCGGACGGGGCGATCTCCTGGATGCCGAAGTTGTTCGTCGACAGCGGGAGGCTGCGCGCGGACGCGCGCGCCGTGCACCTGCAGGTCGGCTTGCCGTTGATCGCGCCGACGGTCGGTGTGACGGACTCCACCTCGGCGAATTTCGCCAACCCGGGCTCGGGTTGGAGGGCGTACACCGCGGTGTCGTAGCCGTGCGCGGCGACGAAGCGCGGAAAGGCGCTCGCCGTGCGTCGTCCGGCCACCACCGCGGCCAGCACGGCGCCGCCCACCAGGCCGACGAGCAGGCCCAGCGCGATCCACGATCGCCACCGCTGCCGGAATTCGGCGCGGAACACCAGCCAGATCGCCCCCAATGGCTGACCTCCCCTTGATCGGAGTCTGCCCGATCACCCCGGCGCCGACCAAGGATGGAGCCCGGTGTCCGCGGGGCGTGCTGGTACGCACGGGCACCGGGTGGTGCCGGCCACGGACCGACACGAGTCAGTCAGGACAGAACGGAGAAGGAGACAGAAGAGGAGACCGAGAGGAGACAGAGAGGAGGGAAGGCGTGCCGCTGGGGACGCGTTCCCGGGGAAGTGGCGTCAGCCGTTGCGGGCCCGGCGGAAGGTGCTCTTCAACCGGCCCCGTCGGCTCACGAGCGCCACGTCGTCGGCTTCCGACGCCGACCCGCGCTCGTCGTCAGACACCCTGCTGGTGTCGGCGGCGCCCGCACTGCCCACGGCATCGAGGACGTCCATGGCCACTGCCGCCATGGAGGGGATCGCTCCCGGCCCACCGTCTTCCTCGACTTCGTCGCCCTCGGCGGGCTCCGGCAACGTGAAGACGGGGAGCGGCTCCATGACGGTGAGCGCCTGTGCGTCCTCGGCTGACAACGGCGGGGCGAAGAAGTAACCCTGGGCGACGTCCGCGCCCACCTGACGCAGGATGGCGACCTGCTCGGCAGACTCCACCCCTTCGGCCACGGTGCAGATCCCCAACGAGTGGCTCACCCGGACGATGGTCTCCACGATGGCCTGGTTCACGCCCCCGTCGTTGGCGAGGCCCTGGATGAGGCTGCCGTCGATCTTCATGGTGTTGATGGCGAAGTGGTGGAGGTTCTCGAGCGTCGACCAGTCCGATCCGATGTCGTCCACCGTCAGCTGGATGCCGAGGCGCGACATGGCACGCAGGTCGGCGGCGGCGACGTCGTCGGTGACGCTCGTCTCGGTGATCTCGAGGGTCAACCGGTCGGGATTGAGGCCCGATTCCTCGAGGGCGATGGACGCCGCGGAGGCGGCCTCGCGCTGGCGAAGTTGGAAGACCGAGCAGTTCACGGCCAGCTGGAGATCTGCCTCCCATGCCACCGCACGGGTGCACGCCTCAGACAGCACCCAGGCGTTGAGCGAGGCCATGTGGCCGTTGGCCTCCGCCCACGGGATGAGCACGCTCGGCGGGATGGCCCCGAGGACGGGGTCGTTCCAGCGCAACAGCGCCTCGAACCCGAGGAGCCGGCCCGTGGCCAGATCGACGGCGGGCTGGAAGACGAGCTCGGGCTCTCCGTCGAGGCCGAGCTCGGGGCGCGCGATCACGACGAACCCCTGACCATCGGTTCGGACACGTCTGTGACATCGGCGGGGGCGTCCCCGGCCTTGAGCGCCACCGGGGAGCGGCCCGTCAGGGGCCCCGGTCAGACGCCGAGCCCGGCGGCGCCGGATCAGTGAAAGAGCAGCGTGGCGTGGTGGGCGAAGTTGACGATGGGCGCCGGCCACACACCGAAGAGGACGGTCACCACGACGCTCACGCCGATGGCCGTGGCCACCGCCACGGGAGCGGGCTCGTCGTCGGACACCTCCGTCACCTCGGCCGGCGCGGGGGCCACCGCGGTCGTGGAGGTGGCGGTGGCGAGGCCCATCACCTCGCTGTGGAGGGCGACCACGCTCGCGCCCACGTCGGCGTCGGGCGTGTCCGACACCACCTCAGCGCCTCCATCACCTGCCGAGGTGGCGCCCGTCCCCGGCGCGTACATGACGAGGATGACCCGCAGGTAGAAGAACGCGGCGATCGCCGCCGACACCATGGCCACCACCGCGAGCGGTGTGGAGTGTGCGGCCACCGACGCCGAGATGACCTCGAGCTTGGCCAGGAATCCCGTCGTGAACGGGACCCCCGCCTGGGCGATGAGCAAGACGGCGAACGACGCCGCGAGCCACGGCCGGCGCGCGGCCAACCCCCGGTACTGGTCGAGGTCGTGACGGCGGTCGCCCGTACCGCCGACCACGGTGACGACGGCGAAGCTGCCGATCACCATGATCATGTAGACGAACAGGTAGTACAACGAGCCCTCGACCCCCCGCGCGGTGGCCGCTTGCAGCCCGAGCAGCACGAAACCGGCGTGGTTGATGGACGAATAGGCGAGCATCCGTTTGATGTCTCGCTGTACCAAGGCGACCACCGCGCCCAGCACGAGCGTGATGACCGCCAGCACCCACACCACGGGCTGCCAGTCGCTGCGCAGCACCCCGAACGACGACAGGAACACCCGCAGGAGGGCGGCGAAACCGCCCGCCTTGGCCACCGCGGCCATGAAGCCGGTGACCGGCGACGGGGCGCCCTGGTACACGTCGGGCGTCCACAGGTGGAAGGGGACCGCCGCGATCTTGAACCCGAAGCCGGCGAGCACCAGGACCAGGCCCGCCAGCAGCAGGCCGTCGTGGAGCAGGACGTTGCGCGCCAGGTAGTCGGCGACCTGCGCCAGGTTCGTCGTCCCCGTGGCCCCGTAGGTGAGGGCCACGCCGTACAGGAACACCGCCGAGGAGAAGGCCCCCAGGATGAAGTACTTGAGGCCGGCCTCACCCGACTCCGCCCGGCGCGCGTTCATGGCGGCGAGCACGTACAGCGGGATGGACAGGATCTCGAGGCCGAGGAACACGACGATCAGGTCGTTGGCGGCGCCCATGATCACGGCCCCCGACGCCGACAGCAGCATGAGCACGCCGAGCTCGGGCCCCACCAGGCGCTCGCGGCGCATCCACCCGTCGCCCACCAACGCCGCGAGTACGACGGCGCACGACACCAGCACCGCGACGAGCGCGCTGAAGCCGTCCTCCACGACGGCGGAGGCCACCGCCACGTGCGCGCCGTGGTTGGCGACGTCGAACCACTGGACGAGCGACAGCGACAGCGACGCCAGTCCGGTGAGCACCGTCGTGCCCGTGAGCAACGACGGCGTCATGGGCCGCCTGCCGAGCGACGACAGGATCATGATGCCCACCGCGCCCCCCATGAGCACGAGCTCGGGCAGGATCGACAGGTAGGTGATCTTCGGGATGTGAAGGCCCGCGGCGGCGGCGAGGACGCTCACTTGCGGCCCGCCTCGGTCGCCGGGTGACGCAAGGGCGCGGCACCGGGGGCGCCCGCCGCCTGACCCGTGGTGGCGGCCGTGCCGCCCGTGGCCACCGCGGGTTGGTGGGTGCCCCCGACGAGCTCCACCCGGTGGACGAGCCGGTTGACCGACGGCGTGATGCGGTCGAGCACGGGCTTCGGGTACACGCCGAGCACCACGATGAGGACGACGAGCGGCGCCACCACCGCGGCTTCGCGCCACGACAGGTCACGGACGCGGGCGGTGTCTTCGTCGGGCGCGTGGTGGAACACCTGCTGGTACGCCCACAACAGGTAGAGGGCGGCGAGCACCACCCCGCCCGTGGCCACCACCGCCCACCACCGGTGGGTCAGGAACGTGCCCAGGAGCACGAGGAACTCGCCCACGAACCCGTTGAGCCCGGGCAGCCCGATGGCGGCCAGCATGGCGAGCGTGAACACCGCGGCGAGCATCGGAGCCGGACGCTGCAGGCCGCGCAGGCCCGTGGTCTGCCACGTCCGGCGCCGCTCGTAGATCCAGCCGATGACGATGAACAACACGGCGATCACGAGCCCGTGGTTCACCATCTGCAGCACCCCGCCGGTCACGCCCTGCGTGGTGAGCGCGAAGGTGCCCAGGACGACGAAGCCGAGATGGGCGAGCGAGGAGTACGCCACCAGGCGCTTCAGGTCGCGGGTGGCGCAGGCCACGAGGGCGCCGTAGAGGATGCCCACCACCCCGAGGGTGAGCAGCAACGGCGCCAGGTCGACGACGGCGCGCGGGAACAGCGTCAGGTCGAAGCGGATGATGCCGTAGGTCCCGAGCTTCGCCATGACGGCGGCGAGGAGCACCGAACCGGACGTGGGCGCCTCGGCGTAGGCGTCGGGCGACCACGTGTGGAACGGGAACACGGGCGCCTTCACGGCGAAGGCCACGGTGAACGCCAGGAACAGCAGCACCTGTGACGCCAGCCCCAGGTGGGTGGAGCTCAGGTCCACCAGATCGAAGGTGAGCCGGCCCGTCTGGTGCTGGTGGATGAACGCCACGACCACGATCCCCACGAGCAGGAAGGCCGACCCCAGGAACGTGTACACGAAGAACTTGATCGCCGCGTAGCCACGCCGGGCGAAGCCGAAGCCCGCGATGAGGAAGTAAGCGGGGACGAGCGTCAGCTCGAAGAACAGAAAGAAGAGGATCAGGTCGAGGGCGACGAAGCTGCCCAGGCAGCCCGTTTCGAGCAGGAGCAGCCACACCACGAACGACTGCGGATGGCGCCGCACCGGTCCCACCAACAGCGCCAGCGGGAACAGCACCGCCGCCATGAGGACGAGGAACACCGAGATCCCGTCCACACCGAGGTGCCAGGAGATCCCGAGGGTCGACGCCCACACGTGCCGGCTCACGAGCCGGAAGCCGCCGTCGCCCGCCTGGTAGCGCAGGGCGATGGTGATGGCCAGGGCGAGCGTGGCGAGGGTGGCCCCCAGCCCGATCGATACGGCCAGAGCGCGCCGGGCGCGCTCGCCCACCCCGGGGGGGATGAGGATGACGGCGCCGGCGGCCGCCGCGGGCAGCACGACGAGGACCGTCAGGAACGGGAACGCGGTGTCGTGCGTCATGACAGGGCCCTCACCGCGGCCCAGGCGACCAGGCCCACCACCCCGAGCACGATGCCCAGGGCGTACTGGCGCACGAACCCGGTCTGCACCTGCCGCAACCCCCCGCCGAGGGCGCGTGCCAGACGGCCCACCCCGTTGACGGTGCCGTCGATCACGCGCACTTCGACGACGGTGGCGGTGAAGCGGGCGAACGCCTGACCCGGCCGGCCGATGAGGGCGTCGTAGATGTCGTCGAGGAAGTAGGCGCGCTGCAGCACGACCGGTTCGAGGCTGGGTGCATCCACTCGTCGCGACCACAGCGCGAATGCGAGCGCCACCGCGCCGACCGCCACCACGGCGTCCACCACCTCGAGCAGCCACAGCGTGGCGTTCGACTGGCCCGGGTTGTACAGGGTGTGGCCGAAGACGGGGGCCAGCCAGGCGAGGGGATCCCAACCGGAGTGCCACGGCAGGTGGAGGACGCCGCCCACGACCGCCAGGACGGCGAGCACGACGAGCGGGAATGCCATCACCGGCGGAGCCTCGTGGGGCACGGGATCGGCGTCGTCGTGCGACGCGGTCGCCGCCTGGGCACCGTGCCCGCGGTCAGCTCGGGGACGCGCCCGCAACAGCTCGCGCCACCGGTCGTCACCGAAGAACGCGAGCGTCGACAGCCGGGTGATGTAGTACGCGGTGAGCGCCGCGGTGACGAGACCGACGGCCCACAGCGCGGGGTACCGGGCGAACGCATTGGTGAGGATGTCGCCCTTCGCCCAGAACCCCGACAGCGGGGGGACCCCGGCGATGGCGAGCCAACCCGCCAGGAACGTCGCGAAGGTGAGCGTCATGAAGCGGCGGATGTTGCCCATCTTCTTCAAGTCCTGCTCGCCATCGAGGGCGTGGATCACCGAGCCCGCACCGAGGAACAGCTGCGCCTTGAAGAACGCGTG
>DATGKD010000118.1:0-4133 GCA_035294855.1 Acidimicrobiales bacterium | reverse complement strand
AGGACCGCCCGAAGGAACCGCAGTAGGTCGCAGCGGAAGCAGTAGTCACGACAGCGATGGTTCACCACCGTCTTGCCCCTCCCCTCCACCTCGGCGCCCAGCACCTGGCTGCCCGCCTCGAAGGCCCTCGTTTCGCCTGCCGTCACGGTGGCAAACGAGAGTCACCGGGCCCCCTCGAGCGGCCCAACACTTGCCCAACAGCCCTTGGTCCGGCAAGCACCCCGTGCGGCCTGCGACCCTGGTTCCGGGGGCGCCCCCGGGCAGCCGCAGAGGCGATCGGTAGACTGCGCGCAACAGCGGTTTCTGCGAGGGAGAGGCCATGATCCGAGGTGAGGGAACGGCAGTGGTGCGAGGGGTCACCCCGGAGGAGGTGTTCGACTTCGTCCTCGACCCCGCGCAGTACACCAAGGCCGACACGAAGATCGTCTGGGTCACCAAGCTCGCCGACCTCCCGGACGGCATGGTGGCGCGCGAGGACGGCAAGTTCCTCGGACGCTTCCCCGGCTCGGTGATCACGCGCTACCGGTGGACGCGGCCGACGAGCATCGACGTGACCCTCGAACACGGCGTGCCGCGCTCGCTGCACGCCTGGTTCGAGATCGCGGCCACCGACGACGGCACGCGGGTGCACCACGTCGAGGAGCTCGACCTGGGGCACGGGCCGTTGGGGATGCTGCACGACGTGCTGGCGCGCGCGTGGTTCGCCCGCTCGGTGCAACAGGAGGTGGCCGAGATCGCCCGGCTCCTCGAGGCGGGCGAACGCGGGCGCGGGCCCGATCACGCCGAGCGGGCCTGACCAGCGCGTGCGTCCTGGGGAAGACCTGGGGAACAACGCGCCGGTGTCTGTGTAGAGCGCGCGTCGAGATGGGGAAACCCCAAGAAATTCTTGGGAGAACATAGGGATTTCGCGTCGTCCTCTTGACCTCGTTTGGCGTCGGGCGCAAAGTGTGTGCAGCCGAGGGACAACGACCTTCCGGACCCGGAAAGAGCGCCGCAAGGCGAAGTCACCGGGGGTGAAGGAAGGTGACGAGTCCCTGGGTGAGGTAGGCGGGTGAGCGTGATCGGGAGGTTCCCTGGGACCGACCGGTGCGTGGATCCTGACCGGGGGTCGTCCGACTCCGGGTCCGGGATGTCCCGTGTTACCGAGGGCGTGGCCCCGAGAAGTACGGCGGCTCAGGTCGACCGGCTACTCGGGGCCTTGCCGCGTCCCGACACCCTTTTGGTCGGCGGGCTCCGAGGCCCCGGTCGAAGTCAGGCGGTCATCGGATCGCAAACGACACGTCGTCGCCGAGCGACTCGGTGAACACCTCCACGTCGGTGACGCGCGCCATCGTCGGTCCGCTCCGGCACCACGCCACCATCGCGTCGACGGCCTCGGGCGAGCCCTCGAAGGCCACTTCCACCGTGCCGTCGGCGCGGTTGCGCACCCAACCGGCGAGCCCGGCGGCGCGGGCTCGGCGTGCGCACCCGACGCGGAAGCCGACGCCGTGCACGCGACCGTGTACCACCACCCGCCGGCGGACGACGCCGGGCTGCGCTCGCGCCGAGGTCACCCGGCGACGGATTGGCCCGAGGGCGCCGGCCGCGGCGCCTCGGGGCGAACGGCCCGTGACAGGGGGTCGCCGTCGCTGACGCCGTCCATCAGGCAGGGGTCGTCCTCGTCGTCGGTGCAGCGCTCGCACTCGAGCTCGAGCGTGCTGTGGGCGATGGCGAACGGGACTCCGATGGCGTCCTTGACCCGGTCGCCGACCGCTTGGGCCTGCTCGAGGGTGGGATGGCCGGTGAGGACCAGGTGGGCCGACAGGGCGCGCACGTCGCTCGACAGGCTCCACACGTGGAGGTCGTGCACCTCGCCGACCCCGGAGACGCGGCGCATCGCTTCGGTGAGGTCGGCGAGGTCGAGGTCACGCGGCGACGCCTCGAGGAGCACGTCCACGCTCGCCCGGACGAGCCGCTGGGCTTCCACCAGGATGATGGCGGCGACGAGCAAGGCCGCGGCCGGGTCGACCCACTCGGCCGACGGGGCGGCCACGAGCACGACGCCGGCGACGAGCACCGCCAACGAGCCCAGCGCGTCTCCCGTCATGTGCAGGGCTGCGGAGCGCATGTTCAGGTCGCTGGCCTCGTCCCGCAGCGCCAGCGCGGCGACGCCGTTGGTCACGAACGCCACGCCTGCGAGGGTGGCCACCAGGGCGCCGTGGACGGCGTGCGGGTGGACCAGGCGCAGCACGCTCCCGGCCACGATGGCCACGGTGACGGCGGCGATCACGGCTGCGTTGGACAGAGCGGCCAGGACCTGACCGCGGTGGTAGCCGAAGGAGTGGGCGGGGCTGCGCGGGCGCAGCGTCAGGCGCACCGCCAAGAGGGCCCCGGCGATGCCCACGACGTCGGTGACGTTGTGACCGGCGTCCGAGAGCAGGCCGGTCGAGTGTGCCACCAGGCCGCCCACCACCTGCATGGCGGCCAGCGCGACGTTCAGCCCGAGGGTGATCGCCAGCCTTCGCGTGCGGCGCGCCGTGCGCTCCATGCGTGCGCGTGCCTCCTCGACCAGGACGGCCCCGAGCTTCGGTCGATCCGGAGCGGTCGTCGCCCCCCAGACTACGGGCGGTCCTCCGCCAACCTCCGACCGGAGCCCCGAGCGAGCCGGCCGGCGGGTGTCACCCGAACGGCCCGAACCAGGCCCGGTCGGGGGCGCCCGACAGGTACACCGATCTCAGGTTGTCGAACCAGGCGACGCTGTCGGACATGCCGCCCGGGCGGTAACGCAGGGCCCACAAGCGACGGTGCTCCGCGACGACGTCGTCGAGCTGGTGCGCCAGCTGGCGGCGGTCGGTACCGCTGACCGAGCCCAGCGTGCCGTCGCCCGCCAGCCGCAGCTGGGCATCGGTGGCCGACAGTCGGAGCAGGGCCGCCATGGCCCGGGCTTCGTCGAGCACCCAGGCACCGTCATGGGCGCGCGGGCGCGCCCGTGCCAGCGCGCCGTCGGTGTCGTCCAAGAGGCCGAGGACGGCGTCGAGGTCGCCGGGGTCGAGACCGCTCGTCAGCGCCTGGCCCACCGGCCACTGGGGGAGGAGCACGTTGAGCGCGAAGGCCGACATGTTGGGCGGACGGGGGACCACCATCGTGTTCACCCGGCCGAGCGCCACCACCGCGGCCCCTGTCTCACCGGCCGGGTCGTCGTAGCGGTGGGCGTCCAACAGGGCGGCCAGGGACACGGGATCGATCTGGTCGTTGGCGCCGGCGCACCACGACACGCAGGCGGCCACCGCGAACCCGGGGTCGCTCGCCGGCGGCTGCTGGTGGTGGCCCATGTCACCCCAGTCGGTGACGAGCAGCCCTTCGGCGCCGTGCGCCGCGCCTGCCGCCGACGCGGCGCGGATGTTGCCGATCATGTTGTCGACCCGACCGGCGATGGAGAGCCAGCTCGACGTGCCGGGGCAGACCCAGAAGGGCACACCGGCCTGCGCCAGCCGTGCACAACGCTCGTCGAAGGGGTGGTTGTCCTCGTATCCCCACTCGCACACCGTGACGCCGTCGGGCAAGGCGCCGAGCAGCTCGGGATGCACGGCGGGGACGTCGCCCCAGACGAGCAGCTCCTTGTGGGCGAGGGCGGGCAGCGCCCGCAAGCGACCCAGCCACGCGCTCCACTCGCCGTGGCGCGACCGGTCGAGTTCCCACGGCTCGTCCAGGCCCACGTGGAGGCGGTCGCCGCCGAGGGCGCCGACGAGCTGCTCGAGCAGGTCCGACACGAGCTCGAACGAGCCCGGCTTGGCCGGGTCGAGCGTCATGGGGGGCCGGCGGATGCCGAACACCCAGTCGAATCCGTCGGGCGCGATGGCGAGGGGTCGGTAGCGGTCGTGACGCAGCCACCGCTCGAAGTGCCCGAGCGTGTTCTGGTTGGCGACGAGCTCGACGCCTCTCGACCGGCAGTGGGCGTCGAGGGCGCCCAGGTCGTCGGCGGTGTACGGGTCGGCCTCGCGCCAGACCTCCTCGTGGCCCCGATAGGCGTAGGTGTGCTCGGTGTACAGCTGGAGCTGGTTGAGCTTCCAGCCCGCCAGCCGGTCGACGAGGGCGCGCACGGTGTCCACGGTGGGCACGCGGTCACGCGAGATGTCGATCATCACGGCCCGCAC
>DATGKD010000117.1:0-31745 GCA_035294855.1 Acidimicrobiales bacterium | reverse complement strand
CCCGAGCTGGCTCAGCATGTGGTCGAAGAACGGCAGGCCGGTGGCCACGTCGGTGACGCCCGATCCGTCGATGTCCACGTCCGCCTCCACGGCCGTCTCTGCCGTCCGGCGCGCCCGCGTGGCGCGTCGGGATGCGCGGTCGGGCTCAGGCCCCGGGGTCGGCGGTGGCTCGCGGGAGGTCTCGGTCATGTCGTGGCAGGTCGGCGGCCGGTGCCCCGGCGCCGGCCGGGGGATCAGGAACGACCAGGTTAAACCGGCGACCACCATCCTCGTCACCGGTCATGACACTTGACAGCCCGGAAACCTCCCGTCGAGGATGCCGTCAGCCGGGATTTCTCTTCTCGGCCGGGGGGTGGCGGGGCGTGACACGGGATGAGCTCGGTGTGGCAGGCGCGTCGAGCGCGCCGGGACACGGGCTCTCGAGGCGGGTCCTTCGTCTCGCCGTCGCCGGGTTCGTGACGGCGCTGTGCGCCCAGGCGTCGGCGTCCGCAGCAGGCGCCGTGGGCGCCCGGCCGTCGGGGCCGACCACGGCATCGAGCCGGGCGGCCAGCACCGCGGTGTGCGCCGCCGCTCCGCGCCGTCACGGTGAGCTCGGCGTCTACGCCGGCGCGGGCGCCCCTTCGGCGGCCGCCGCGTTCGCTTCGGGCACCGGCCATGCGCTGAGCATCGCGTCCGACTACCTGCCCGGAAATGATGGCTGGGCGGGCATGTCCCAGCCGAGCAGCGTGGATTGGCTTCTCAACGCGTGGCGCGGCTCGGGCTGCGCGCTCGTCCTCGGGGTCCCGCTCGTCCCCACCGACGGGAGTGGCAACCCGCAGGGAACCCTCGCCGCCGGCGCCGCCGGCGCCTACAACGGGTCCTTCGCCACCTTGGCCCGCACCCTGGTCGGCGGTGGATGGGCGAACGCGATCTTGCGCCTCGGTTGGGAGTTCAACGCCGACTGGCACCCGTGGGAGGTCACCGACGCCGGTGAGGCAGCCGACTACGCGGCGTACTGGCGGCAGGTCGTGGACACCATGCGCGCCGTCCCTGGGGCGGCGTTCTCGTTCGTGTGGAACCCCAACAGCTCGAGCGACTTCGGAGGCGCCTACACCCCCGACCAGGCGTACCCCGGCGACGCCTACGTCACGTACGTCGGCACCGACGTCTACGACAGCTGTTGGTGCTCGCCGGTGACGCCGCGCAACGCCTGGCGGGCCCAGGTGTCGCAGGCGTGGGGACTGCGCTGGCTGGCGCGCTTCGGCGCCGTGCACCACAAGCACGTCGTCTTGCCGGAGTGGGGCGTGAGCATCCGGCCTGACGGGCACGGCCTCGGTGACGACCCGTCTTTCGTGGCCGCCCTGCGGGCCTGGACCACGGCGCACCGGGTGGCGTGGACGAGCTACTTCAACTTCGACGCCCCCGACGGGCAGCACAACCTCTTCGACGCCGCGTTCGCGCGGTCGCTCACGGAATTCCGCAAGCTGCGCTGGGGCTGATCACCCCCGCTCATCGGCGTCGCTCGGCGTCCGCCAAGCTGGCGCGCAGCGCCTCGAGGAAGCGGTCGTTCTCGGCGGGCGTGCCCACCGTCACCCGCAGGCAGTCGTCCAGGCCCGGCCAGGTGGAGCAGTCCCGGACCAGGATCGACGCGTCGAGCAGGTCCTGCCAGACCCGTTTCGCCCCGCGCCGCAGCGGCCGGAACAGGATGAAGTTGGCGTCGGACGGCCACGCCTCGATGGCGAGGTCGGCCAGGCCCGCGGCGATCCGACCGCGCTCTTCGGTGATGAGGGCGACACGCTGCTCCATCTCCGGCACGTGGGCGAGGGCCAAGCGCCCCGCCACCTGCGTCACGGCGTCGAGGTGGTACGGCAGGGTCACCGATTCGCACGCCCCGACCACCGCGGGGTCGGCCATCAGGTACCCCAAACGGCACGCGGCCATGGACCACGTCTTGGAGAACGTGCGCACCACCACGAGGCGCTCGGCCGAAGAGGCGTCGCCGTGCAGCATGTCCAACGCGGTCGTCGGCGCGAACTGCCCGTAGGCCTCGTCGACCACGACGAGCCCGGGAGCGCGCTCGAGGACGTGGCGGAGCACCTCGGGGGGCTCGGCTCGTCCGGTCGGATTGTTCGGCGAGCACAAGAACGTGATGACGGGCTGCGCCTCCTCGAGCACGCGGTCGACCGCGTCGAGGTCGAGGCTGTAGTCGGGGGCGCGCCACGCCGACGCCACGGTCGTCGCCGTCAACGAGGCGATGTGGCTGTGCAGGGCGTAGGTCGGCTCGAACACCGCAACCGTCCGGTCGCGTCCGCCGTAGGCGAGCAGCAGGCACTGCAACGCTTCGTTCGATCCGTTGGCACAAAAGACCTGTGCGGCGTCGAGGCCGTGGAACCTCCCGAGGGCGACGCGCAGGTCGCGTGCCTCGCGGTCCGGGTAGCGGTTGAACGCGACCCTCCCGAGCTCGGCGCGCAGCTCGTCGAGCCATGCCTCGGGCGGAGCGAGCGGCGACTCGTTCGTGTTGAGCCGCACTTCCACGTCGACCTGGGGTGAGTGGTACCCGGCCAGCTCGGCGAGATCGGGGCGGACGGGCACAGGGCCGGCCATCACGACGGTCCCGCCGCGCTCCTGGGCTCCTCGTCTCGGACGCGTGCGCGGGCCGTGACCGAAGCGGCGTGGGCGGGCAGGCCTTCCGCGCGTGCGAGCGTGGCGACGTGCGGCGCCAACCGGGCGAGCGACGCTTCGTCGACCGAGATCGCGTGGATGTGGGTGCGGAAGTCGTCGACACGCAGTGCCGAGGCGAAACGCGCCGTGCGCGCCGTGGGCAGCACGTGGTTGGGACCGGCGATGTAGTCGCCCACGCTCGCCGGTGAGTACGGGCCCAGGAATACCGCGCCGGCGCTGCGCACGAGCGGCAGGAGCGCCTCGGCGCCGTCGACGAGCAGCTCGAGGTGCTCGGGGGCCACGGCATTGGAGACGGCGAGCGCCTCGGCAGGGCCGTCGACGACAACGCAGTACCCACCGCTGGCAAGGGTCTGCTCGAGGTCGGCGCGTCGGGGCGACGCCGCCACCAGACGGTCCACCTCGGCGGTCACGGCGTCCGCGGTCTCCGGCGCCCACGTCACGAGCCACGCCAGCCCGTCGGGCCCGTGCTCGGCCTGGACGACCACGTCGATCGCCGCCCACGCCGCCGGGGTGGTCTCGTCGGCCACGACCACGACCTCGGAAGGCCCGGCCAAGCCGGCGGGCACCCCGACCGTCCCCGCCACCTGGCGCTTGGCCTCGGTGACGTAGCGGTTGCCCGGGCCCACGATGACGTCCACGGGCCGAATGCTCTCGGTCCCGTACGCCATGGCGGCGATCGCTTGGGCGCCGCCCACCCGGTACACCTCGTCGATGCCGGCGATCACCGCCGCGGCCAGGGTCTCGGGCGCCACGCTCCCGCTCGGCCCGGGCGGGACGCACAGGACGAGCTCCTCCACCCCCGCCACCCGGGCAGGGGCCGCGCACATGAGCACGGTGGACGGGTAGCGGGCCCGGCCACCGGGGGCGTAGATCCCGGCCCGACCCACCGGCCGGACGACGCGTCGGACGAGCACGCCGTCGGACTCGTAGTCCCCGCCCGGCGTGTGCGCATCGTCGACGTGGTAGGCGAGGATCCGCCGATAGGCGAGCTCGAGCGCCTGCGTGAGCTCGACGTCGACCGCCTGGGCGGCGTGCCTGAGCTCGTCGTCCCCGACACGAAGGTCGGCGACCTCGACCCCGTCGAAGCGCGCGGTCAGGGCCCGGACGGCGGCGTCGCCCTCCCGCCGGACGCGACCTATGACCTCGCGCACCGCATCGGTGGGGAACGCGGCGCCCTCGGGCGGACGCGGCAACGCTGCCGCCATCGAGGCCGCAGAAGTGCCGCGCAGGTCGAGCCGGTGGAGAGACACGAGGTCCCGATGGTACCTGGGGCTTTTGCCGACCCCGGGGGGCGGGCATGATGCCGCGCCGGCACGTGCACCATCATGGTGAGCGGTGTCCGCTGTCCGGCCAGAGCTGTCGTCGCTCGCGACGGCACTCGAAGAATTGCGCGAGCGCGTCTCTTCGCTCGCGGACCGAGCGCGCGCCGGCCAGGACGACGACACCGCTGCCGAGCTGTTCGCCGTCGAACGCGCCCTGACCGGCGCCGGCCGACGGTTGGCGCGCCTCGTGTCCCCGCCACGCCGCTCGACCTGACGAGGCGTGAACGCGACGACGGCGCCCGAAACCGGGCGCCGTCGTCAGCAGCGGGCCGGGCGGCGGATCCCAGACCCGCGCATGGGAACCAGGTGGCGGGAACCGGTTCCTCACCGCCTACAACACCATGGCCGAGCGGTGTCTTCCACGCGCGCGGCCAAAACTTCGGCCCAACTCCGCCCCCCGTCCGGCCGGTGCGGTGGCCACCACCACTCCTGCCACTCTGACCCCGTCCAGTCGCGGTGCCGACCACGCCGGCCGGCCGCCGTCACCGCGCGGTTCGACGCTCCGGGCGTCGTGGTGGGATGGCGAGGCCGGCGGAGGGACAGATGTCCGCGAGGAGGCACTCGTCGCACAATGGGAGGCGCGCTTTGCACACGCGCCGGCCGTGGAGAATGAGTCGCAGGCTCAGGGCGCCCCGCTCGTCCTCCGGTACGAGCGCGTTGAGCTCCGCCTCGACCTTGTCGGGATCCGTTTGCGCCGTCAGGCCGAGCCGGCGGGCGAGGCGGCCCACGTGCGTGTCGACCGGCAGGCCGGGAAGGCCGAAGTCGACGCTGCGCACGACGTTGGCGGTCTTGCGTCCCACCCCGGGGAGCGTGACGAGGTCCTCGATGGCGGAGGGCACCTGGCCGTCGAACCGTTCCACCAGCCCCTGGGCCATCCCCGTGAGGCTCTTGGCCTTGGAGCGGAAGAAGCCGGTGGAACGGATGCGTTCCTCGAGCGCGTCGGGCGATGCCTCGGCGAGCGCCCGTGGCGTGGGGTAGGCCTCGAACAACGCCGGCGTCACCATGTTGACCCGCTCGTCAGTGGTCTGCGCCGACAGGATGGTGGCGACGAGCAGCTGGAAGGGGCCGTCGTGCTTCAGCGCGCACAGCTGCTTCGCGGAACCGGGATAGTCGTTCGCGAGCCGCGCCACGACTTCGCGGGCGCGGCCTTTCAGAGAACGCGGGGGCGACATGGCGGTGATGAGGCTACCGACCGCCCGACGGCGGGAAGCTGGCTGCGGTTAGCCTCACCTCGGTGCACCCGGTCGAGGTCAAGCGGCGGATGGGCGAGACCGACATCGCCGAGGTTTCCCAGCTGTTGCACGACGTTTCGGTCACCGACGGGCACGCGCCGCTCGGTGAGCACAAGTGGCTCGACCTCGTCCACGGGGGTCGCAAGGGTTTCGCGGGCTTCGTGGCACGCGAGCGAGCCGGCGGTCCGCTCGTCGGCTACGCGCAGCTGAGCCGCGGTCACGACACCTGGGGCGTCGAGGTGGTCGTCCGGCCCGACCACCGGGTGCAGGGGGGCACCGTCGGGCCCGACTTGTTGTCCACCGCCCTCGCCGAGGTGCGGCGCCAGGGTGGCGGCCACGTCCATCTCTGGGTACCGAAGCCCACCGAGTACACCGACGCCATGGCGGCCAGGTGCGGGCTGGAACGCGGCCGCGACCTCGATCAGATGCGCCGGGCGCTCCCCACGGACGACGACCACCCCCGGGTGCCGACGCGCGCGTTCGAACCCGGGGTCGACGAGGCGGCGTGGCTCGAAGTGAACAACCGTGCGTTCGCCTCCCACCCCGAACAGGGAGGGTGGACGCTCGACACGATCCTCGAGCGGGAATCCGAGGCCTGGTTCGACCCGAGCGGCTTCCTCCTCCACGAACGTGACGGCCGACTGGCGGCGTCGTGCTGGACCAAGATCCATCACGGCACGAGCCCACCCCTCGGCGAGATCTACGTGATCTCGGTCGACCCCGACTTCCAAGGCCTGGGGCTCGGTCGTGCCCTGGTCCTCGCAGGCCTGGACTACCTGTCGAGCAGGGGCCTCACGATCGGGATGCTGTACGTGGACGCCGCCAACACCGCCGCGGTGGCGCTCTACCGCGCGCTCGGCTTCGACGTCGACCACACCGATCGGGCCTACACCGGCGACGTCAGGCTCGACGCCGAGACCTGAGCAGGGGGCGTCGCCTCGGCGTCGGCGTCGGCGTCGGCCTCGGCGTCGGCGGACGTACCCACCACGCGCTCAGCCGTGGACGCCCGAGACCCCCACCGCGGCGCCGATGCCGTACGTTATCGCCGCCACGGTTGCCAGGATGGCGAGCTGGCGGACAGCAGAGCGCCAGCGCGACCGGTTGGTGAAGAGCGCGACGGCCGAGCCGACCACCAGTGCGGCGACGGCACCCGCCGCGATCGACGCCACGGTGGCTGCTCCCCCGCGGGTGATGAGCCAGGGAATGAGCGGGATGAGCGCACCGAGTGCGAACGTCGAAAAGGAGGAGAGAGCGGCCTGGATCGGGTTCCCGAGCGACCCGGGGTCGATGCCGAGCTCCTCGCGCGCGTGGGTCTCCAACGCGAGCTCCGGGGTGCGCATCATCTCGGTGGCCAGCGTGTGAGCCACGTCGGGCTCCACGCCCCGGTTCTCGTAGATCCGAACGAGCTCACGGCGCTCGCCTTCGGGTCGCTGCGAGATCTCGCGGCGCTCCATGGCGAGCTCGCGCTGAAACATCTCCCGCTGCGCCTGCATCGAGACGAACTCCCCGGCAGCCATGGAAAAAGCACCCGCGATCAACCCGGCGATGCCCGCCAGGCGAACGACCGTCGGCCCCGGGTTCGCACCGGCGAAACCGAGGACAAGGCAGACGTTGGAGACCAGGCCGTCGCTCACACCGAACACCGCAGCCCGCGCCCCGCCGCCCTTCAGGTCGCGGTGATGGTGGTCACCCATCTGGACGTCGCCGACGGAACGGCGCGACGGGTGCGACGAGGACGCGCGCCGGCCGAGCCGACCACGCCCCGGGCCCCTGAACGGCAGTTCGCGGGTGGCGTTCACCTGACTCACACTACCGAGAGAGATGCTGCCGGGCGGCCCCGCCGACCTGCAAGAATGGCCCGGTGGCGGAGGTCCGGCGGTTCTTCGACCCCTCGCAGCCGCAGACCCTGCAGGGCGCGGTGATGCTCTGCTACCTGAATGCCGTGCTCGGCCTGTTGTTCCTTCTCTACGCCCCGCTCCTCGTGGTCGCCCTGGCGTTGGGCGCCGCCGGCTACGGGGTCGCCAACGAGCGGCGGTGGGGATACTGGCTGGGCGTCGTCGCCGCCGGGCTGATCGTGTTCCTCGAACTCTACGAGGTGGCGAGCGGGCTCTACGGGGTCGCCATCAACCTGCTGTTCATGATTGTCCTCCTCGCGTTGTTCCTCCATCCCCAGAGCCGCGAGTACCAGCGAATCTGGTTCCACTGACGGGTCGCACCCGGGGATAACCTCGGCGCCATGACGACCGTCGTGCATGGCATCGCTGAGTTCGAGGCGTTGGCGGGCACCCACCTCGGGTACTCCGACTGGCACGCCATCGAGCAGGACCAGGTCAACCGCTTCGCCGACGCCACCGGCGACCACCAGTGGATCCACGTGGACGCCGATCGTGCCGCGTCCGGTCCGTTCGGAGGAACGATCGCTCACGGCTACCTCACACTGTCGATCATCCCGGCGATCCTGCACGAGGTACTGCGCGTGGAGGACTTCCGTTTCGGGGTCAACTACGGATGCAACAAGGTGCGCTTCCCCTCACCGGTCAAGGTGGGGTCGAAGGTGCGCCTGGGCGCCGCGGTGGCCTCCGTCGAGCCCGTGGCGGACGGCGGCGCACAGGTGGAGCTGGACGTGACGATCGAGTCGGAGGGCTCACAGAAGCCGAGCTGCGTCGCGCAGGTGGTGTACCGCTACTACTGGTGACGGTACTACTGGTGACGGCCGCGCTCGGCGGCCGTTGCGAGACAGGTGCTCGGCGAGCAGCTCGTCAGAGGGGCAGATCGCCGGTCGCCGACCGCGTCGAACCGTGCTGCCGGTAGGCGTCGATCACGGTCTCCGCCACCCGCCACTTGTGGATCTCGTCGGCGCCGTCGGCGAACCTGCTCCAGCGGGCCTGCAACAACATGTCCGCCAGGGGGGAGTCCTTGGAGTAGCCGAGGGCCCCGTGCACCTGCACGGCGCGGTCGACGACCTGCCACAGGGTGTTGGCGACGTGGTGCTTCGCCATCGATACCTCGGTGACGAAGGGCAGACCGTTCTCGATGCGGTAGGCGGCGTGCAGCACCATGAGCTTGGCCTGGTACAGCTCGATGGCCGACTCGCTCACGAGCCACTGGATCCCCTGCTTGTCGGCCAGGTACGAGCCGTGCGAGAACCGCTCGATGGCCCGGCCCACCATGAGGTCGAGCGCCGTCTCGATCTGCCCGAGCCAGCGCATGCAGTGCGCCAGGCGCGCCGGGCCCAGCCGGTACTGCCCCAGTCGGTGCCCTTGACCTCGCTCCCCCAGCCGGTTGGCGTCGGGGACGCGCAGGTCGCTGATCCGGATCTCGCAGTGGTTGTGGCTCCCCGACATCGTCTCGACGTCGCGGACGATCTCCCAACCGGGCGAGGGAACGTCGACGATGAACGCCGTCGTGGCCGCTTGCGGGACCTCGGGGTCGTCCTCTGTCCGGGCGAGCAGGATGGCGAAAGCGGCACCTCGTGCTCCGCTGATGAACCACTTGTGCCCGTTGATGACCCAGGCGTCGCCGTCCGGCACGGCGCGCGTCCGCATGAGGGTCGGATCGGAGCCGGCGACCTCGGGCTCGGTCATGGCGAAGCACGAGCGCATCGAGCCATCGCACATGGGCTTCAGGTAGCGCTGCTTCTGGTCGTCGGTCGCCCAGTGCAGCAGGGTGTGCATGTTGCCTTCGTCGGGCGCGTAGCAGTTGACGACGTAGGAACCGAAGCGCGCCCTGGCCGCCTCCGCCGACACCGCCGCCAGCGCAGTGGGCCCGAGCCCGACGCCGCCCCACTCCTTCGGCATGTGCGGCATCCACAAGTCGAGCTCGCGGGCGCGTGAGCGCAGGCGGTCCAGCTCGGCCCGCCAGTCGGCGCGACCCGAGGCGTCGGCGAGCAAGCGCTCTTCGGTGGGACGGACGTCTTCGTCGACGAAGGCTCGCATTCGTTGCCGGGCTTCTTCGACGTCGGGGCTGAACGTGAAGTCGATGGCCATCGCCGTCAGTCTGACACCGGACGAGGCGGGCGTTCGGCGGCGCACCGTTCCACACTGCGCACGGCGTCGGCGACCACGTGCGGGGCGTCGCGGAGGACGAAATGGCCGACGCCGGCCACCGTCAACAGCTCGGCATCCTCGACCGTGGCGGCAATGCTCGCCGACACCGACGGCGGGATCACGAAGTCCCATCCCCCGGCGACGACCACCGTGGGGACGTGCACCGCGCCCAGGGCGGACTCGACGCTCCCGATCTCGCGCAGGAGCGTCCGCTGCTCGGCGACAAAGCTGCGCCACACGTGTTGCGACACGTGTGGCGACAGCGCCGCGTACTCCCCGTCGGGCAGGCTGGCGCGCAACCACGCGGTCGTGGTGTGGGCCCGCGCCCCGGCCACCTGACGGAGGCGGGGTAGGACGTGGCCCAGGGTGAAGAGGCCGGCGGCGCTGAACGCGGGCCCCACCACGGGCATGGCGAGCACACGGTCGAGGGCGTTGATGCTGTCGGCACGGCCCACCGACGCCACCAGGACGAGCCCCGACACGAGCTCGGGATGGCGCGCGGCGAGCAGGATGGCGATCGCGCCGCCGTAGCTGTGGCCCGCGACGACGGCCGGCGCGGCGTCGTGCTCGCTCACGACGTCGGCGAAGATCTCGGCGCTCTGCTCCAGCGTGGTGGCCGGTCCTTCACTCCGTCCGTACCCGGGACGGTCGGGTATGAGAAGCCGGTAGCCGTCCAGGCACGAAGCGACCGCGTCCCAGTCGCGGCCCAGCCCGGGCTGGCCGTGCAGGAGCAGGACCGGGGGGCCCCGGCCCGTGTCAGCGACGAACGGTGGGGGCAAGGCGATCGTGGCGGCCCCGGTCCGCGCCCTGTGCGGGCGCGGCGATCCCGGGCGCCGGACGCGCGTCGGCGCGGGAGGCCACCGCCGGGGTGTCCGGGCTCGTCGCGGCCGGGATCTCGACGATGAATGTCGCCCCGTCGCCGGGCGCGGTCTCGAGCGACGCCCGCCCACCGTGGGCGAGGGCGATGGCCTCCACGATGGCGAGGCCCAACCCCGTCCCTTCGCCGGTGCGCGCTTCGTCTCCCTGGTAGAAGCGATCGAACACACGGGGAGCCTGTTCGGCATCGAGCCCCGGGCCCTCGTCCGCCACGCTCAACACGACGTCCTCACCTCGGCGTGCCACCGACACGCGCACCGGGGTACCCGCCGGGGTGTGCACGACGGCGTTGCGCAGCAAGTTGTCGGCAATCTGTCGCAAACGAGGTTCGTCACCCCGGACGAGCACGGCATCGTCCACCGTCAAGGAGAAGACGCGGCTCGGGTCGTGGACTCGCACGGCGTCGACCGCGTGCCCCACGACCAGCCCGAGGTCGACGTCGGCCAGCTCGAGCGGCCGACCCTGGTCGAGGCGGGCCAGCAACAGAAGGTCGTCGACGAGCAAGCCCATGCGCGATGCCTCGCCCTCGATGCGCTCGGCGGCGCGGCGCCGTGCTTCGTCGCTGCCGAGGGCGTCCTTGCGCAGCAACTCGGCGTAGCCCCGGATCGACGTCAACGGCGTGCGCAGCTCGTGGGAGGCATCGGCCACGAACCGCCGCAGTCGGGCCTCCGACGACGTCCGCTCACGAAACGCCGCCTCGATCTGGCCGAGCATCCCGTTGAGCGCCGTCCCCAGCCGGCCGACCTCGCTGCGGTCGTCGGCGCGGCGGATCCGCCGGGTGAGGTCGCCGCCCGCGATGGCGCCGGCCGTGCGCGTCATGTCCTCCAGCGGCCGCAGACCGAACCTCACGATCCAGAGCGTGAGGAGGACGAGGGCGATGACCACGATGATCGACACGAGCAATTCGACGTGCGACAACGATGCGAGGGTCTCCTCGGTCGGTTGCAGGGAGATCGCGGTGACGAGCGTGCCGCCCGGCACCTCCACCGCCTGCGCCCGATACCGGAGTCCGGACGAGCCGCGCGCCGGCGCGTCGAACGACGGCCGGTCCGGGACGTACACCCCGTGTTGGCCGCCGAACGCGTGGGGCACCGGAGCGAGCTGGATGGCGAGCGCACGGGGAAGGATCGGCGCGGGGTCGGGGCGGATGCACGATCCCGACGGGTCCCGGAACACGACCTGCCCGCCGGTGTCGATGACCTCGACGTAGCTGTCGGGGCTGAGGCGCGCCGCCAGGGAGAACCCGTTCAGGTGCGCCGTTCGGTTGGCGACGTCGCCGCCCGCCGCCGTGGTCCCCCCGCCGCTGGACCGCGCCGGGGTCGGTGCCGTGCACAACGCCAGGCTCCCGTTCGGGACGGCCAGCTCGTCGAGCCACTGGCGAGCCACGTTGCTGGGCACGCGTTGGTCGCCACCGAAGTCGCGGATGTAGGCGTTGCGGATGTACTGGTAGGCCTGGTTCTGCGCCACGTCGATCTGTTCGTCGACGCGACCGAAAAGGAAGGACCGCAGCGACGAGGACGTGACCACGTCGGTCGCGATCACGCCGGCGATGAGCAGCACGAGCATGCCGACCACGAGCCGGCGCCTCAGCGACATGGCGTCTCCCGGCCGGAGCGAGGTGGCCGCACCGCTACTCCTTGTCCCGCGGCAGGCGCAGGCTGTACCCCACGCCCCGGATCGTGTGGATCAGCGGCGGTTCGAAGCAGTCGACCTTCTTCCGCAGATAGCTGATGTACGTCTCCACGATGTTCGGATCGCCTTCGAAATCGTAGTTCCACACATGATCGAGGATCTCGCTCTTGGAAAGGACGCGCCGGGCGTTCTCGAGGAGGTAGCGAAGCAGGTTGAATTCCGTGGCGGTCAGCTCGACGAGGGCACCCTGCCGCCACACCTCATGGGTCTCCTCGTCCATCTCGAGGTCCGTGAAGACGAGACGGCCGTCGTCTGCGCCGGGCGAGGTGCGCCGCAGCACCGCGTGGATGCGCGCCACGAGCTCGTCCAGGCTGAACGGCTTCGTGACGTAGTCGTCGCCACCCACCGTCAAGCCGCCGACCTTGTCCTCGGTTGCGTCCCGCGCCGTCAGGAACAACACGGGGATCCCCACCCCCTGGGCGCGCAACCGCCGGCACACCTCCGTACCGGTGACATCCGGCAGCATCACGTCCAACAGGACGAGGTCGTGACGCGCCTGGGAGGCGAGGGTGAGCGCCTCGCCCCCGGTGGCGGCGGTGTCGACCGTGAAGCCCTCGAAACGGAGCGCCGCGCCGAGCAGGTCGGTGATGTAGGGCTCGTCGTCGACCACGAGGATCCGGGGGGTCGCGGTCACCGCTCCATTTTCGCAGAGCCCGGTCGCCGGCCGGTCCCGGCCGCCCGACGCGCCGTATCGGCGCCACGCACGAGCCGCCCCGGACGCCCCTCAGGGCCCGCTGTTCGAACCGAGCGCGGTGCGGGGGGGCCGGACGATCCGCTGCAGCGCGCGCCCTCCCCGGAGGATTGCCCACCACGTGACGAGGAGCAGCGCTTCCACGACGATCTGCATCGACATCTTGGACTTGCCCTCGACACGGTCGACGAAGCGGATCGGCACCTCGGTGACCCGCCCGCCCAGGCGGAGCACCTCGTAGACCATCTCGATCTGGAAGCCGTAACCCTCGGCGCGCACCGCGTCCAGGTCCATGCCCCGCAGGATCTCGGCCCGGTAGGCGCGGAATCCCGACGTCGAGTCGGTGACGCCGAGCCCGAGCAGCCACGCGGCGTAGACGTTGCCTCCCTGCGAAAGGAGCCTGCGGTGCCAACGCCAGTTGGGGATCGAGCCGCCCGGCACGTACCGCGACCCGACGACCAGGTCCGCTCCCTCGCCGAGGGGAGCGACGAGTTCGGGGAGCGCATCGGGGTCGTGGGAGAGGTCGCTGTCCATTTCGACGAACGCCTCCCAACCGCGCTGCAGACCCCAGGCGAACCCGGCGCGGTAGGCGCTGCCCAGTCCCGACTTGTGCGTACGGTGCAGCACCTCGACGGCCCCGAGCTCGCGCCCCAGCTTCTCGGCCATCTCCGCCGTCCCGTCGGGGCTCCCGTCGTCGACCACCAGGATGCCGGCGTCAGGCAGGGCGGCGCGCACGCGTCTCAGCACGGTCTCGATGTTCTCGGCCTCGTTGAAGGTCGGCAGGACGACCAGGACGCGCATCGCCGCAGCCTAGGGAACCTTCGCGCCGTCGCCCTGGGCACCCACGATCTCGAGCTGGGCTTCGGGGGCTGTCGACCTCCACAGCTCGCGCACGATGACCTGGATCGAGCCCGCCAGCGGTATGGCGAGGAGCGTGCCGACGAAACCCCCGAAGAACCCCCCGACAAAGTCGCCGACGTTCGCTCCGACGAGGATGGCGAGCAGCACGAGGAGCGGGTTGATGCGGACCGTTTTGCTCATCACGATCGGGTTGAGGACGTGGTTCTCGACCTGGGTGTAGGCGAGGAAGACCACGAGCGTCACGATCCCTGCGGTGAGCGAATGGGCGAGGGCGAACAAGACCGTCGGGATACCTGCCAACGCACCACCGATCATCGGCAGGAAGTCGACGAGCGCCACCCACAGGGCCCACAGCTGCGGATACGGGACCCCCACGATGGTGAGCGTGATGAAGACGACGACCCCGGCGATGACCGAGGTGATGAAGTTCCCCAGCATGTAGCCGGTCACCGAGCGGGTCACCTCCTCGGCGACGCGCGTGTACCGGGCCGCGCGCGCGGGCGCCATCATGCCGAGCACGCCGCGGCGGACCTTGGGCCCTTCGAGGAGAAGGAGGATCACGAGCACGAAGATGGCGAACAGGGCGAACAGGACGTTCACCGCCCCCTTGCCCAGGTTGAGCGCCGGCTTGGACAGGTTCTGGGCGTAGTGCGTCAGCTTGGGGGCGAGGTTCTGCTGGACCCAGTGCTGGATGTGGTACTTGCGCAGGAGGTGGCCGATCCAACCGGTGCCGTGCTGGGCGGAATTGACGTAGGTCGGCAACTTGTCGGCGAAGTGCGTCAGGGCGTTGACGAGCGGGTAACCGAACGCGAAGGCCAGGCCCAGGAACACCACCAGCGCGAACGCCGTCACGATGGCGACCGCCGAGCCGCGTCGCTTCACGCCGAGCCGCTTGAGGGTGAGGAGCAGCGGGTTCAAGAGGAGCGCGACGAATCCGGCCACCACGATGATGAGGATGACCTCGCGCAGCTTGTAGATGACCTTGCCCGCGAGGTAGGTCGCCACCACGACCCCCACGGCCATGAGGATCGTGGGCAGCGGTATGCGACGATCCTCCGCCCACTCCCACAGCCGGGCGCGCCGGGACTCGGGAACAGCGCCGTTCTCCGGCATACCCCCAGCATGGCAGCTGTGGCCTGCGCCAACGCGGCACTGAGGGGCTCGGACCCGCCCGCCCGGGCCCACCGTCGGCGCCCCGGCGATCGGCCCCGATTGTCCCGTCTGGCCAGCGACGACGTGGAAGCATGAGGTCGGTGGAGGACGATCGCGCGGGTGCCGCCCGGCACAAGCGGCTGCGGCGGCGCGTCAAATGGGGCTTCTACGCGGTCGCGCTCTTCCTCGTCCTCGAGTACCTCGTGCTCCCCCAGATCGCCGGGGCGCGCCGTTCACTGGACCTGCTCGGCAAGATCAACATCGCCTATGTCATCGCGGGGGTGGGGCTCGAGGCGGCCGCACTGGCGTCGTACTCCCAGTTGACCTACACGGTGCTGCGCCGTGAGGGGCCACCCCGGTCTCGCCTGTTGCGGATCAACCTTTCCAGTCTGGCCGTCAGCCACATCATGCCGGGCGGCACGGCGCCCGGGACGGCGGTCGCCTACCGGCTGCTGACCCAGTCCGGAGTCCCCGGCGCCGATGCCGGCTTCGCGCTGGCGATGCAGGGCGTGGGCTCGGCGCTCGTCCTCAACTCGATCCTGTGGTCGGCGCTCCTCGTGTCGCTGTTCCTCCACGGTTACAACCCGCTGTACGCGGTGGCGGCCGGCGCCGGCGTGCTGCTCATGGGCGCGTTCGCGGCGGTGGTCGTCGCGCTCACGAAGGGCCGCAAGCGCTCGATCGAGGTCATCGGGCGCGTCGCGGACAAGGTCCCGTTCGTGACCGGGGACCGGGTGGCACTCGCCGTGCAGCGCGTCGCCGACCGGCTCGGGCAGTTCCTCGCCGACCGGCAACTCCTGGCGCGTGCGGTCGGTTGGGCGGGCGCCTTCTGGCTCCTGGACGCGTCCTCGCTGTTCGTCTTCATCGCGGCGTTCGGCAAGCTCGTCCCCCCCGTCGACCTGCTCGTGGCGTACGGCCTGGCGTTCGTCCTGGCGGTGATCCCGGTCACCCCTTCGGGACTCGGCGTCATCGAAGGTGTCCTCATCCCCACGCTGGTGGGCTTCGGCGTTCCCAAAGGCCCGGCTGTCCTCGGTGTGCTCGGCTACCGGCTCGTCAACTTCTGGGCGCCCATCCCCGTCGGCGGCATCGCGTACCTGTCGCTGCGCTTCTCCGGCGAAGGCTGGCGCGACCGGCTCCACGACGCACGCGAAGAGGTCTCGACCTTCGAGCCCGGTGTCCCAAATTCGAACGGCTCTGGCACTGTGCACGACGCCAGGCGCGAGGAAAGCTCCTCCGAACACTGACGCCGTGCCCGGGCCGCGCTCGCCCGGCGGCCGGAGGCCGGGCGATGCGGTCAGCCCGAAGCGCCCAGGGTGTCCGCTTCGCGGCGCCGACGCGCCCGGTCGCGCGCCAGCTCCTGCAGGCGGTGTTGGGCGCTGATGCCCTCGGTGGTCGGGACGCGGTCCCAACATCCGTTCGGCCCCAGCACCCACGCGTTGGTGTCGTCGGCCAAGTTGAGATCGAGCACTTCGAGCAGCCTCGCTTGGAGCTCGGGGTCGGCGACCGGCGTGAGGACCTCGATGCGGCGATCGAGGTTGCGTTCCATCAAGTCCGCGGAACCGATGAGAAGCGTCGGAGAACTGCTCCCGGATCCGCCGAACCGGTAGATGCGCGAGTGCTCGAGGAAGCGGCCCACGATCGACCGCACCCTGATCGTCTCCGACAGTCCGGGCACGCCCGGGCGTAGGCAGCACACGCCGCGGACGACGAGATCGATCGGCACGCCGGCCCCCGAGGCCCGGTACAGCGCGTCGATCACCTCAGGGTCGGTCAGCCCGTTGACCTTGATGGTGATGCGTCCCCGGGGCCCGGACTGCGCCTCCCCATCGATGAGCTCGACGATCCGGGGGCGCAGTGCCATGGGCGCGACCACGAGACGCCGATAGCTCGCGTAACGGCTGTAGCCCGTGAGGAAGTTGAAGAGGTCCCCGACGTCCGCGGCCAGGTCGGGATCGGCGGAGAGCAGCCCGATGTCCTCGTACTGCCGCGCGGTGCGGGGATTGTAGTTGCCGGTGCCCACGTGGCAGTAGCGACGAATGCCGTCCTCTTCGCGCCGCACCACCAGGGCCGCCTTGGAGTGGGTCTTGAGTCCGACGAGGCCGTAGACGACGTGCACGCCCACCTCCTCGAGCGCACGCGCCCACAAGATGTTGGCCTGTTCGTCGAAACGAGCTTTCAGCTCGACGACCGCGGCGACCTGCTTCCCCCCTTCGGCGGCGTGGATGAGCGACGCCACGATCGGGCTGTCCCCCGAGGTCCGGTACAGGGTCTGTTTGATGGCGAGAACGTCGGGGTCGGTGGCGGCCTGGGCGATGAACGCCTCCACCGAGGTGGTGAACGAGTCGTAGGGGTGATGCACCAATACGTCGCGCTCGCGCAGAACCGCGAAGAGGTCGGCGGGCTCGTTCCCGGCGTTGGCGAGGCGAGGCGGGGTCATGGGCGCCCAGGCCTCTTCGTGCAAGTCGGGTCGGTCGAGCGCGTGCACCCCCCACAGGCCGCTCAGGTCGAGGGGGGCGGCGCTGCGGTACATGTCCTCGGCACGCAGGTCGAGCTCGTGGACGAGCATGTCCCGGAGGTCCTGCGACATGTCCGCCGCCACCTCGAGCCGTACCGCCCGGCCGAACCGGCGCCGTCGCAACTCCATCTCGACCGCGGCCAGCAGGTCGTCGGCCTCGTCCTCCTCGAGCACGAGGTCGGCGTTGCGCGTGACGCGGAACGCGTAGTGCTCACCGATGACCATGTCGGGGAACAACGACGCCAGCTGCGAAGCGATGACCTGCTCGATGGCGACGAACCGTTCCCCGTCGGGCATGACGACGAACCGGGGCAGCAGCGGGGGAACCTTGACCCGCGCCACCCGCTCGACACCCGACACCGGGTCGCCGACCCGGACGATCAGGTTGAGCGAGAGGTTCGAGATGTAGGGAAACGGGTGCCCGGGATCCACCGACAGCGGCGTCAGGACCGGGAAGATCTGCTCCTGGAAGACACGGACGAGGTGGTCGCGGTCGTCGTCGTCCAGGGTGGACCAGTCCGACACCCGGATGCCCGCCTCGGCCAGCGCCGGAACGATCTTGTCCATGAAGATGTGCGCCTGGCGCTCGACGAGCTCGTCCACGCGCGCCGCGATGGCCCGGAGGGCCTCGCTCGGACGCAGGCCGTCGGACGACCGGGTTCGCAGTCCCGCATCGACCTGGTCCTTCAGGCCCGCCACGCGCACCTGGAAGAATTCGTCGAAACCCTCGGACAAGATCGCGAGGAACTTCACTCGCTCGAGCAACGGCGCGCGCTCGTCCTCGGCGAGGTCGAGGAGGCGCGCCGCGAATTCCAGCCACGACAATTCCCGGTTCGTGAAACGCTCGGGACCGCGCTCGGCGATCCCGTCCGCGACCTCGACGGCGGCCAAGGCCGCACGCGGCTCCTTGACGGCCGCGCCCGACGCGGACCTCGCGCCCGCGAGCGCTGGGTCGGAGGAGGGTTGCATCCTCTCCAGGCTACCCGCGCCACCTGCCGGAACAGGGGCGCTGTGCAGGCCTCCGGGAACGCGTGACGCGTGCCGACGTGGCGATGTCTGTGCTGGTCACCGGGGTAGGATCGCCGGCAGTGCCCCGGCTTCTCCCCCGTCGCGAGGCAAGCGACACGACGCGCTTCCGCCCCAAGCCCAGACGTCGCACCGAGCTCGGCCTGCTGCTCTTCGGCTCGCTCATCATCGTTGCGATGTACGTCCTGGCGTCGATCGGCACGACGTCCAAGATCCCGCCCGACCTCGGGCCGTTCCTCGCCATCGTCCTCGGACTGGCCCTGACGGCGCACGTCGCCAACCGGATCTACGCGCCCGACGCCAACGCCGTGCTGCTGCCCATCGTGACGCTGCTCAACGGGCTCGGCTACGTCATGCTCGCCCGGATCAACGAGCACTTCGCCCGGCTGCAGGCCGGGTGGACAGCCGTGGGCGTGGGCGCATACATCCTCACGCTGGCCCTCGTCCGGCGGTCACGCGATCTCGACCGCTACCGCTATCTCCTCCTGCTCGGGGCCGTCGCGCTGATGCTGGCGCCCCTGGTGCCGCACCTCGGCAAGAACATCAACGGCGCCCGGCTCTGGGTGTCGATCGGACCGGCCAACGGGCAGCCCGTCGAGCTCGCCAAGCTGGCGCTGTGCATCTTCTTCGCCTCGTACTTCGTCGAGAAACGCGAGCTGCTCTCCGTCCCCACCATGCGCGTGGGCAACCGGCTCGTCCTCGACCCCCGCCCGATGGTCCCGATCCTCATGGCGTGGGGGTTCAGCATGGTCGTCCTCGGCGCCGAGAACGACATCGGGTTCGCGGTGCTCATCTTCGTGCTGTTCATCGCCATGCTCTGGCTGACGACCGGGCGCTGGACTTACGTCGGCATCGGGGTGGTGCTGTTCCTCGTGGGGTCCTTCGTCGCCAGCCACCTGTTCCACCAGGTGCACCACCGGATCCAGGAGTGGCTGCACCCCGCGACGAACGGGCAGGTGATGTCGGGGCTCTTCGGCCTGGGTACCGGGGGGCTCCTCGGTACCGGCCTGGGGTTCGGCCAGGTCCAGGGCATCCCCGAGGCGCACAGCGACTACATCTTCGCGGCCTTCGGCACCGAGATGGGCCTTCTCGGCACGACCGTGATCGTGTTTGCGTTCCTGCTCATCGTGGGAGCGGGGATGCGCATCGCGCAGACGGCGCGCTCGGAGTTCGCCCAGATGTGCGCGGCGGGTTTCACCGTGATCCTCGGCGTCCAGGCGCTGTTCATCATGGCGGGGATCGTCCGGCTGATGCCCCTCACGGGCATCACGTTGCCGTTCATGGCCTACGGAGGATCGTCCCTCGTCGCCAACTACGTGCTCATCGCGTTGCTGATGCGGATCTCGGACGAGGGTGAGCGGCAAGTCGTCACCCAGCAGGCGACCGCGCACCGCCTCACGCAAGCGGACTACGGGGCTGTGCCGGTGGCCGGCACCTGAGTCAGGCGTCCTCGCCCGGCGACTCGACGCTCGCGAAGACCCACTCCGCCACGAGGATCGGCACGGGCAGGCGTTGCCGGAGGGCGAGAGCGACCGCGTCGGACGGGCGGCATGGCATCACCTGGCGGCCGCGTGGGCCGGAGGTGTCCATCTCGGCGAGGAACGCCTGGCCCCGGCGCACCGTGATGCGGACCGCGTCGATCGTGATGCCGTAACGCTCGAGCACCTCGGTGAACAGGTCGTGGGTCATGGGCCGGGGTGTCTCGATCGACCGGAAGGCGTACGCGATGGCCGTCGCTTCGGCGACACCCAACGGGATGCGCAGCTCGCGCCACGGGTGCTGGGCCTCGTGCAACACGACCTCGGGGTAGGCGGCCGGCAGGTCGAAGACGATGTCGTGCACCGCGACGAGGTGCCACACCGCGGGATCGGGCTTGGGAGCGTCGTCGGGCCCCGGCGGCACTGCGTCTGTGGCGGGGCCCGCCGCTCCGGCGCCCGGCACCACGGCGCCCCGCGCGTCCGTGCCGGTCACGTCCGGCTCGGGCACGCCCGGTTGCTCTCCCGTGGCGCCGGCCGTGCCGGTGTCGGTCATCGCTGGTGGCGCAGCTGCACCGAGAGTGCGATGCCGACGGCGCTGAAGAACGCCACCGTGGCCGATCCCCCGTACGACAGGAACGGCAAGGGGATCCCCGCCACCGGCATGATGTTCATCGCCATCCCGGCGTTCTCGAACACGCTGAAGGCGATGAGCGTGAAGCAGCCCGTCGCGAGCAGGCGCCCGAAACCGTCACGTGACACCTGTGCGGCTCGCAGGATCCGCCACGAGACCACGCCCAGCAGGGCGAGCACGCTGGCTGCCCCCACGAAGCCGAGTTGCTCCCCCACCGCCGAGAAGATGAAGTCGGTCTGTTGCTCGGGCACGTAGGACAGGTTGGTCTGAGGTCCATGGAAGAGCCCGGTGCCCCACATCCCGCCCGACCCGATGGCCGCCACCGACTCGTGGACGTTGTAGCTGCTGCTGCTCAGGTGCTTGCCCTGGTTGAACAGCGCGGTGAACCGATTGAGCTGGTAGTCCTTCAGGAGCTTGAAGTGGACGACCAGGAACGCCCCCGCTGCCGCCAAGAGCACCAACAGCAGCAAGTACCGGTTCGGGATGCCCGCGACGACGAGCATCACGAAGAGGACGATGGTCATGACGATGGCGCTGCCGAGGTCGGGTTGCTTCGCCACCAGGATGATGGGCAGGCCCGAGAGCGCGATGACTTTGAGCACGTCGCCGAGCTCGAGGCCCTGCTGCCTTCGGGCGCAGAAGGTCGCCACGGTGATGATGAGCACCAGCGTGGCGAACGCGGAGGGCTGGATCTGGATGGGGCCGACCTGGAGCCACCGTGTGGCGCCGTTCGCCCGTGACCCGACGGCGAACATCGCCAACAACGAGAGGATCATGCCCACGTAGAGCACGGCGCTCGCGTGCTCGAGCCATCGGTAGTCCAGCGCGGTGAGCACCACCAAGGCGATCACCCCCACCACCACATAGGCGGCCTGCCGGGTGAGGAAGTAGTGGGAGCTGATCCCCGCCTGGGCGAGCTTCGACCGCGTCGCCGAGTAGACGAGCACGACACCCAGGCAGGCGACCACCAGGGTCGTCAGGATGAGCGCGACGTCGATGCGGAGGGCCAGCAACCGGCCGGTGGACGGGCGCGTCGAGGTCGAGATACTCACCGGGTGGGCTCCGTCGGACCAGAATACCGGTCGTGCTCGGTGCCGCCACATCGTCGACCGTGGCCGACCACGGGTGGCTCTACGACCTGCTGCGCTGGGCCGGTGTCAGCGATCCCACAGCAGCGCACTGGCAGCAGGTCATCGTCCGGCCGGCCACCGTCCTGGTCATCATCGTGGTGGCCGCCCTCATCGGTTGGCTCGGGAACCGCGTCATCCGGCGGTGGGTCGGTGCGGTGGCGAGTCGCGCCGTGGCACGTACCGACTCGCCACGGGCCGCGGCGCGCGCCGCCACGATCACCGCCTTGCTCGCCAACATCTGGCGGGGCGTGGTCGGGGTCATCGCGTTCTTCGTGATCCTGGGGACCATCGGGCTGAACCTCACCCCCCTGCTCGCGGGGGCCACGGTGATCGGCGCCACGCTCGGCTTCGGAGCTCAGACCATGGTGCGGGACCTGCTGTCGGGGTTCCTTCTCATCGTCGAAGGCCAGTTCGACATCGGGGACAGCGTCATGGTCGGCGACACCAGCGGCACCGTGGAGGACCTGACGCTGCGCGTGACGCGCGTGCGCGGCTTCGACGGCACGCTGTGGTTCGTCCCCAACGGGGAGATCCGGAAGTTGGCGAACTCGTCACGCGGGTGGGCGAAGGCCACGGCGGATGTTCCCGTTCCGGTGACCGCGGACGTCGACGTGGTGCTGCGCACGATGGCCCAGGCGGCCGACGCCGTGGTGCGTGATCCCCGTTATGCGCCGTTCTGCCTCGATGCTCCCGCACCGTGGGGCGTCGTGGCCGCGGCCTTCGACAACTACACGGCGCGCATCTCCGTGCCCACCACCACGTCCGAGCGGGCACTCGTCACGCGCGCTCTGCTCGAAGAGATCGAGCGCCGGTTGCACGCCGCGGCGGTGTTCGCCCCGCCGGCCGCCGTGCCAGCCGACTCGAACGGTGCGGGAGACGACGACGGAAGAGCCCCTCCAGGCAGGTGACCGTGACCGCCGGCGGTGCGGCGCCCGACCGCGTCAGCTCGGACGAGGAGGCGTCCCGCGGTTGACCTCGGCCTCAAGCGCGCTCCACATCGCTTCGACGGGAGCGCGTTGGCCGGTCCACCGCTCGATCGCCAACGCCGCTTGGTGCACCAACGTGCCGAGGCCGTTCAACGTGGTCGCACCCCGGTCGGCGGCGCGGTCGAGCAACCCGGTCCGCAGCGGGTGGTACACGAGGTCCACCACGACCTGGCCGGAGTGCAGCCCGTCGAGGTCCACGAGCTCGTCGTAGGTGCGGGGTCCCACCGGGCCGGCGGCCCCGTCCATGCCGAGCGGCGTGGCGTGCACGACCAACTCGGCCGAGGCCAGATCCTCCCGGTCGCCCACCCGGCCGACGCGTCCCACCGACCCGGCGAGCGCCGCGGCCGCCTCCGCGCGGGCAGCTGTCCGGTTCACCACGACGACCTCGGAGGCGCCCGCCGACGCCAGCGCCAGGACGACCGCCCGGGCCGCGCCACCCGCACCGAGCACGAGGCACCGGCGGTCGCGCCCCTCGATACCGGCACCGCGCCGCAAGGCGGCCAGGAACCCGTCGCCGTCGGTGGAGTCCGCCACGAGCTCGCCGTCGCGCAGGGTGACGCAGTTGACGGCGCCCAGTCGGTCGGCCACGTCGGTGACGTCGTCGACCTCGGTGCGCGCCGCCTCTTTGTGGGGCATCGTCACCGAGAGCCCGGCGACTCCCAGGGCGCGCATGCCGGCCAAAGCTCGGCCGACTTCGCCGGTGCGCACGGTGAACGCCACCGACACCCAGTCGAGCCCGAGCGCGTCGAACGCCGCGTTGTGCAACAGGGGCGACAAGGAATGGGTCACGGGGTCGCCGATCACGCCCACGACCGTCGAGGCCGCGCCCGGCCAGGTCGGGGAGCGCCGGTCGGGCGCCGCACGAGCCGGCCCGGAGTTCATCCGAGCCCCCGGCTGCGGGCGAGCGCCTCGTTCGCTTGTTGACCGGCGAAGGTGTCGGAGAACGCCTCGGTGCCGTCTTTCTGCACGACCACGAAGTACAGCCAGTTGCCGGGCGTCGGTGCCAGTGCCGCTCGCAACGACGCCGCCGACGGGAAGCAGATCGGCGTGGGCGTGAGGCCCGCGTGCTTGTAGGTGTTGTAGGGGGTGTCGAGGGCGAGGTCGGCGGCCGTCACCGGACCGCCGTCGCGGTTCTCGGAGTAGAGGACGGTGGAGTCCATCTGCAACGGCGTCCCGCGCGCCAGGCGGTTGTAGACGACCCGGGCCACCTTGCCCAGGTTCTGGGTGTAGACGCCCTCCTTCTGCACGATCGACGCCACGGTCACCGCCTGGTACGGACTCACGCCGACGGCGGCGGCGCCATTGGTGAGCCCCACCGAGCTCGCCACGGTGTCGAAGCGCGCCGCCATCTGGGTGAGAAGCGTCGTGTCGGATTCCCAGGGCAGCACCAGATACGTCCCCGTGCCCAGCAGGCCCTCGAGGCTCTTCGACCCCGGCGCCTGGTACGGAGATGTGACGGCGCCGGACGTCGCGAGCGCCGAGAACCGCGCCGCGTCGTGCCCGGGCACTTCCCCGACGCGTTGGGCCACTTCGCTCACGGTGAAGCCCGGTAGCACGGTCACGGGGAAGACGTCAGGACCGCGCACGAGGTGGCCGCGTACCGAGGCGAACGCCTCGCTCCGGTGCAGGAGGTAGCCGCCCGGTCGAACGGTCGGGGTTCCGTGGAACACGAGGTAGGCGCGGAACGCGAGGCCGCTCGCCACCACGCGCTGGCGCACGAGGGTGGCGGTGACCGCGCCGACCGACGACCCGCTCTTCACGACCACGACGGTGGCGGGGCCCTGCGGTCCCGGGTTGACCTGTCCCTCGTACCAGACCACCGTCCAGGCGAGGAGCCCCACGATCACCGCGACCACCCCGACGACGAGCGAACGCCACGGGTGGCGTTGCACCACGGCACGCAGGCTCCGCCCGTTCTCGGAACCCCGGGCGGGGGCGGGCGGCCGAGCGTGGGCGGGGCCCTGGGGCGCGCGCCCTGGCTCGTCAGCCACGGGTGCGCCCCCGGCCGTCGAGCCAGGCCTGCAGCATGACGGCGGCGGCGGCGGGGTCGATGCGAGCGCGCCGCTCCTGTCGCCGGACGCCGGCTCCCGACAGGGCACGTGCCGCGCTCACCGTGGTGAGCCGCTCGTCGAAGGTCTCCACGGCGACCCCGCTCGATGCCAGCCGAGCGCCGAGCGCGTCGGCCTCGGCCTGGGCGGCCCGCGCCGCCCGGCGGCGCCGACCGTCCATGCTGATGGGGAGGCCCACCACGACCACGTCGGCGCCGAGCTGCACCGCCAGCTCCGCGAGGGCTTCGTGGGCCGCGTCAGGGTCCGGACCGCGCTCGATCGTGCCCCAGGGCGATGCGAGGGTGCGGCCCGGGTCGGAGACCGCCACGCCGATACGCCGCCCGCCCAGGTCGACTCCGACGACCCGCACGGGCTCAGGCGACCTCGAGCCGCCGCCGCGCCTCGGCCAGCATGTCGTCGATCCTGCCCACGTCGCGCCCCCCGGCCACGGCCAGCTCCGGGCTCCCCCCGCCGCCGCCCCCCACCAGCTGCGCCAGCTCCTTGACGGTGGCCCCCGCGTCGGGCGTGCCCCCGGTGGCGACGGCCACGGCCACCTTGACGCCGTCGGGCGTGCCCGCCACGACGACGGCGCGCGGACCTCGGCGGTGCACGGCACGCGCCAGGTCACGGAGCTGCTCGCCGGCCAACCCGTCCTCGCGGTGCACGACGACACCGTCGACGTCGCCCTGCGCGAGCTGCGCGGCTCTTTCCTCGAGGCGCGCTCCTCGCATCCGCTGGAGCTCGCGCTCGGCCTGCCGTTGGCGTTCGATGACGCGCTCCAGGGCTTCGACGACACCCTCGGGACCCACGTTCAGCAAGCGGGCGGCATCGTCCAGGGTGCGCTGACGGCTGGCCAGCAGGGCGATCGACCCTTCGCCGGTCACGGCCTCGATGCGCCGGGTGTTCGAGCCGATCGATCCTTCGGAGACCACGGTGATCGGGCCGATCATCCCGAGCGCGTCGACGTGCGTGCCCCCGCACAGCTCGGTGGAGTGCGCCCCGGCGCGCACCACCCGCACCACGTCCCCGTACTTGTCGCCGAAGAACGCCAGTGCGCCGAGCGCCTCCGCCTCGGCCTTCGACGTCTCGAACACCTGCACGTGGGCGTTGCTGAGCACGTCGCTGTTGGCGGCGTCGGCCACCTCGGCGAGCTCCTCCGGTCGCAGGGCCTTGGGGTGGGAGAAGTCGAAGTGGAGACGGTCGTACGCCACGAGTGAGCCCTGCTGGCGGACGTGGTCCCCCAGCACCTGGCGCAGCGCACTGTGCAGCAGGTGGGTACCGGTGTGGTGACGCCGGGTCGCTTCGCGGCGCGGCGCGTCGATGACGGCCAGCGCGTCCTGGCCGGGGAACACCTCGTCCTCGATACGAGCCCGGTGGACGATCAGCCCCGGCAACACGCTCTGGGTGTCGAACACCCTGGCCCGGCCGGTCTCGGTCGTGATGACCCCGATGTCGCCCAGCTGTCCTCCGCCTTCGGCGTAGAACGGCGTGCGGTCGAGGACGATCTCGGCGGTGCCGGGCTCGGCGCCGGCGAGCACGGCGACGACCGTGGCGGGCTCTTCGTAGTGCTCGTAGCCGGTGAAGCGCGTCGGGCCGGAGGTGTCGAGCAGCTCGCGGTACGTCGCCTCGTCGCCCAGCGCGGCGCGTCGGGCGCGTGCGTCGGCACGCGCCCGTTCGCGCTGGGTCGCCATCTCGCGCTCGAATTCCTCGACGTCGACCTCGGCGCCGGCCTCGGCAGCCATCTCCATGGTCAGCTCGATCGGAAAGCCGTGGGTGTCGTGCAGTTTGAAGGCCACGTCACCGGGGACCCGGCCCGTCCCCTTGCGCAGCTCTTGCTCGAGGATCACCGAGCCGGCGTCGAGCGTCCGCCGGAAGCTCCCCTCCTCGCGTTCGACCGTGGCCTGGATCCGGTCGAGCTCTTCGGTGACGTTGGGGTACGCGGGGCCGAGCACCTGGGCGGCCGCCGCCACCAGGCGCGGGGTGACCGTCTCCAGCACGCCCAGTTGGAAGGCGCGCCGCACTGCGCGCCGGATGACACGGCGCAGCACGTAGCCGCGGCCCTCGTTCGAGGGCACGACGCCGTCGGCCACGACCATGGTCATGGCCCGGCCGTGGTCGGCGAGCACCCGCAGCGAGACGTCGGTATGGGGATCGGCGCCGTAGCGGGTGGCGGTGATCTCCTCCGCCTCGGCGAGCACGGGACGGAAAACGTCGGTCTCGAACAGCGAGTCCACCCCTTCGAGCATGGACAGGTTGCGCTCGAGGCCCGCGCCGGTGTCGATGTTCTTGCGGGGCAGGTCGACGAGGGTGCCGTCCGCCAGCCGATTGTGCTGCATGAAGACGAGGTTGTAGATCTCGACGTAGCGCTCTTCGCCGCCGCGCGCGGGGCCGCCGCCTTCCCCGTAGGCCTCGCCCCGGTCGAAGAACAGCTCCGAGCACGGTCCGCACGGGCCGGTGTCGCCCATCCCCCACCAGTTGTCGTCGCCGCAGCGCTGGACGCGATCGGGCGACAGCCCCGCCACCTCCAGCCACAGGTCGTTCGCCTCGTCGTCGGTGTGGTGCACCGTCACCCACAGGCGGTCGGGGTCCACGCCCAAGGTCTCGGTCATGAGCTCCCAGGCGGACCCGATCGCATCGGGCTTGAAGTAGTCGCCGAAGCTGAAGTTCCCGAGCATCTCGAAGAACGTGCAGTGCCGTTGGGTGGTCCCGATGATCTCGATGTCGTTGGTGCGAAAGCACTTCTGCACCGATGTCGCCCGCGGCCACGGAGCCGGCTCCTCGCCGAGGAAATACGGCTTGAAGGGCACCATGCCGGCGATCGTGAACAGCACGGTGGGGTCGTGCGGAATGAGGCTGGCCGACGGCACGACGGCGTGGCCGCGTTCGGCGTAGAAGTCGGTGAAGGTCGAACGGAGCTGGTGCGCGTCCATTGCTGCGAGATGCTACCGGCCGCCTCGCGCGCCCCGGATCCACGACGGGCCGCCCCGGCCCGTCTGAGCTGCGCTTTCACCGCTCATGGCTGACACGTGGGGCGCGCCGGACCGCCCTGAGCTCTGATGCGTGCGATGCGCTCAGCGCGCCACGCGACCGTTGGGGTGGAACGCGCGGTCCTCGAGCTCCCGTCGGAGATCGTCCTCACGTCGGCGAGCCGCCTTCCGTCCGGCGTCCACCGCGGCGCGCACCCGATGCGCGGCAGCGTGCGCCGAGCGATCAGCCAGTGACGCCAGGTCCGCGCCGACCGTGCCGCTCTCGATACGGCGTGACAGCCCCTCGAGCCGTCGGCGCGTCCACAGTGTGCCCCCGGCCCCGAGCGCCACGCCGGCGGCCAACCACAACGGGCGGCGGATCACCGCGACGCCTCGACGGGCCGTCCGGCCCGTTCCCGGGCGCGGCGCCCACCTGCGCCGCCACGACGGCGGGCCCCGGGGCGCACCGGATGTCCCGGGCCGCGCCCGGGCTGGCCCGGGGCCTGGCCGTTGGAGCGAACGGGCGCCGGCGACCGCCTCGTTCCCCGCCCGACGAGGCGGCGAAGGGCGCTGCCCATGCCCGTGCCGTACGCCAGCACCTTCACCACGGGGTTGGAGAACACCCGGTAGGCGAGGCGGGACGCCGAGTCGACCGTGGTCGACACCGCCTCGGCGGAGTCGAGGACGTCGCCCACCCGCACGAGCTCGGTGGCGGCCTGGTCGGCGATGACCCGGGCGTCGCGCACCAGCGGGACCGCTTCGCCCCGGAGCTCGTCGACGGCAGCGCGCAGGTCGCGCACCCGCCGGACGAGGACGAACACCACCCCCAGCAGGACGACCGTCACGACGGCGGAGGTGATGCTGGCGGCGAGCACGGCGGCGTGGTCGGCGGACACGGCCCCGGAATCCTATGACCGGGTGGTGGTCAGGGCGCGCCGATCCCCACCATGGGCTGGTTCAGGTGGGTGCCCCCCATCGACCCGAAGAAGCCGGCGTCTTGGCCTCCGAAGGCGAAGATCCCCCCGTCGGAGGCCACCAACCAGTAGCCACCCCCGTCGGGGGTGGGAGCCATGCCCACCACCGGCTGGTTGAGGCGCGTGCCGCCCATCGACCCGTGGAACGCGGCGTCGCCGAAGGCGAAGATCCCCCCGTCGGTGGCCACCATCCAGTAGCCACCACCGTCGGGGGTGGTGGCCATGCCGACGACGGGTTGGTTGAGACGCGTGCCGCCCATCGACCCGAAGAAGCCCGCGTCGCCGAACGCGAACACGCCGCCGTCCGAGGCGACGAGCCAGTAGCCGCCTCCGTCGGGCGTCGCGGCCATGGCCACGACCGGCTTGTTCAGGTGGACCCCGCCCGTCGAGCCGAAGAAGGCGGCGTCGCCGAAGGCGAAGATCCCGCCGTCGGACGCCACGAGCCAGTAGCCGCCCCCGTCGGGCGTGGCGGCCATCCCGACCACCGGCCGGTTGAGACGGACCGAGCCCATCGAGCCGTGGAAGCCGGCGTCGCCGAAGGCGAAGATCCCGCCGTCGGATGCCACGGTCCAGTAGCCGTGCGCCGACGGCGTGGGGGCCATGCCGACCACCGGTTGGTTGAGGTGGATCGCGCCGGTCGAGCCGTAGAAGCCGAGCTGGCCGAACGAGAAGATCCCCCCGTCGGTGGCGACGGTCCAGTAGCCCGACGGTCCGATGTACCGGAAGGGAAGGGTGCCGTCGAGACCCACCACGTCGCTCCCCCAGCGCGCCGTCACGTTCACGTCGGCCCACCCCCGCGTGGGCGACACCGGAGAGGTGACCGTGATCAGCGTGCTCGAGTTGGCCTGCACGGGCGCGGCGTCACCGGCGCCGAAATCCACCTCGCTCACGCCACCCAGGTTCGATCCCGTGAACGTGACCGTCGTGCCGCCCGCGGCCGGGCCCGACGAGGTCGACATGGAGGTCACCACCGGGCAGGCGTCGGGGGGTGAGCGCAGGCGGCTCACCAGCACGCTCGTGACGGGGGATCCCAGCCCCGACGCCAGGTCGTAGTGGGCGGTCGCCGGATAGTCGGGACCACTCGGACGATACGGCGGGTCGCTGGGCGGCGACCCCGATGGCTGGTTGTCGCCGGACGTCACGTCGTTGAACGCCGTCGGGGACGGAGCGCAGCCCAATTGGTAGAGCGCGGGATCGAGGAAGCCGACCGGTGAAGAGGGGTTGGGTTCGTCGGCGAGCGCGGCGACCGCCGCCCACAACGGCGATCCCATGCTCGTACCGCCGATGGTCTGCCAGCGCGCGCCGCCCCCGTTGCACGAACAGAGCACGGCGTACCCCGTCGACGGGTCGCCGTCGGCCGCCACGTCCGGCACCTGCCGGCACGACACCGTTCCTCCGCCCGAACTGAGCGGACACGGCGCCGCGCCGGTGAAGTTGTCGCGAGGCTTGGTGAAACCGTTCTGCACGCCGGGGCCGCGCTGCCACGCGGGCATCGTCCAGACCGAGGAGATCCCGCCCCCGCCCGTTCCTCCGAAGAGACCGGAGTTCCAGACCGTTTCGCCCGGTGGCGGGCCCAGCGCGTTGACCGCCGTCCCCCCGACGCCGGTCACCCACGGCTGGCTGGCCGGGTCGTCGACCGACAGACTCGTGTCGTTGGACGTCGGGAAGATGAAGCAGTCCTCGGAGCCCTCGTCGCCGCCCGCCGCCACCACGGACTGCCCCTGGGCGACCGCCTCTTCGAACAGGCTCGACTCGGCCTCGATGACGGCGATCCCTGTCTGCGCCTCGCACTGGCCCCAACTGGTGGTGATCACCGGCGGCGGCGCCGGGAAACCCGACCCGCCCGCGGGATTGATCATGGCAACGTACGTGTCGAGCGGGCCCACCCCGGCGTTCGGGCCGACATAGACGTCCGCAGTGACCTGCGGCGCGAGGCCGACGAGCGTCTCGATGTCGAGGGCCGCCTCGCCTTCGCCCGCGTTCAGGGTGGGGTCCGAACCGTCCACGCCCAACGGGTTCACCGGCGCCGTGATCGCCGGGCTGTAGCAGTTCTCGAATTGCGTGACGTCACTGGGAAGAAAGGGCTCGAGCTCATACACACCGACCGTGATCCCCTGGCCTTCGTTGCCGGCCCCGTAGACCGAGGAGAAGGAATACGCCTGCGCCAGCTGGTCGGCGGTCTTCGTGCCCGAGCTGAGCCCCGCGCTGGCGATCGTCATCGGGGAGGAGCAGCTGGCGTTGCCCCCGGCGGGAACGGGGGTGGGCCCGGCCACGTGCGGGACTGGTCCCGACGTGCGGGGAGCGGGCGCGGCCGAGGCCGCCGAAGCGCTCGCCTTACTGTTTGCCGACGTGCTCGGCGACGCACCCGCTCGGTCCGCGCTCCGCACGTGCTGGGGCGCGGGGAGCGACAGGTCGTCGAGACCCACGAGGCCGTCGAGCGAGCTCGCCAGCGAGGCGGGCACGAGCGCCCTCTCGGTGGGCGCGTAAGCGATGCGGCCACTCGGCAACCGGTAGTCGTCGATGGCCACGCCGAACGCGCTGCCGATGCGCGCCGCGGTCCCCGACACCGGGATGACGAAGCCCCCGGGCGCCGACTCGCCGAGCGTCACGCCCAGCCCGGCCAGCCACCTCCGGGTGGCGGCGATGGTCGATGGCGCCGGGCCGTAGCGCGCGCCGAACGCCGCGGGCGTGAGGTAGTGGCGGAACGACGCTGACCCCGGGGTGGAGACGGCCGAGTCGAACGCCACCAGGGCCGACCGATCGCGTGGCTTGAGCACGACGTCCACGTGCACGAGCGTGTCGGGTGCCACCGGTCCCAGGGCGCGGCTTCCCGGGGGAAGCGGAGCGCTGCTGGCAGCGCGCACCAGCCGGCCGGTCGGTCCCTGGTGGCCACCCGCCACGGCCGCGCCCACGGGCGCCGCCAACCCCGCGCTGAGCGTCGCCACGACGACCCAGGCGGCGGCACGGAAACGGCTCCGCGTCTCGGGGCTCAGCTGCGTCCTTTCGGTTTCTCGGCGTCCGGGCCCCTCAGCCGACGCAGGTTCTGCCCCAACTCCGCCTCGGCTCCGTGCTCGCTCGGCTCGTAATAGACGTGGTCGGCGATCTCCGGTGGACGGTAGTCCTGTTCCACCCAGCCCCGCTCGTCGTCGTGCGGGTAGCGGTAGCCCTTGCCGTGCCCGAGCCGTGCCGCCCCTCGGTAGTGCGAGTCCCGCAGCGACGCGGGCACCTGGCCGGCCGGTTGGGACGCCACGTCCTCCTTCGCCGCCGCCAGCGCCGTGGTCACCGTGTTCGACTTCGGGGCGCTCGCGAGGTGCACGACCGCCTGGGCGAGGTTGAGCTGCGCCTCGGGCAGCCCGACGAACTCCACCGCCCGTGCCGCGGCGTCAGCCACCAGCAACGACTGCGGGTCGGCCATCCCGACGTCCTCGCTGGCAAGGATCACCAGCCGCCTGGCGATGAAG
>DATGKD010000116.1:0-3420 GCA_035294855.1 Acidimicrobiales bacterium | reverse complement strand
GACCGGCAACCCCGCCACCACGTTCAACGTCACCAACGACGGCTCGCTCACCGCCACCGCCCCGACCGGCACGGGCACGGTGGACGTCACCGTCACCACCTCGGGCGGCACGAGCGCGGTGTCCCAGCCCGCCGACCAGTTCACCTACACCACCGGCCCGCCGCCCCCCACCGAGGCGACCTACCGCGGTGACATCGGGAAGAGCGGCTACTACCCCAACGAAACGGGCCTCACGACGTCCAACGTCGCCACCCTGAAGGTGCACTGGACGGCACCGGGCGGCATCGACGTGTTCTCGCAGCCGATCATCACCAACAACATGGTCTACTGGGCCGACTGGACCGGGAACGAGCACGGCACGGACCTGAGCGGTCACGACGTCTGGAAGACGAGCATCGGGACGACCACGCCGCCGTCGAGCGACCACTGCTCGCCGACGACATCAGGGCCGACCGCCACGGCGACGATCGCCAGCCAGGGCAGCACCCTCGTGGACTACGTGGGCGGCGGCAACGGCGTGATGTACGCGCTCAACGCCGACACCGGGGCGATCATCTGGCAGACGCGGCTGGGCTCGTCACCGGACAACTTCCTGTGGGACTCGCCCGTGGTCTACAACAACGTCGTCTACATGGGTGTGGCGTCGTACGGTGACTGCCCGCTCGTGCAGGGCAAGCTCATCGCCTTGGACGCGGCCACGGGCAGCATCCTCCACACCGCCATCATGGTCCCCAACGGGTGCATCGGCGGAGGGATCTGGGGGTCGCCCACCGTCGACTCGAGCGCCGGCACCGTCTGGGTGACCACGGGCACGCCGCATTCGTGCAACACGGCCGGCGCGCTCGCCCCGTCGATCGTCGAGCTGCGCGCCAGCGACCTCGCGATCCTCGGATCGTGGACCACGCCGGTGTCGAGCCAGTCGGCGGGCGACCCCGACTTCGGGACCACTCCGACGCTGTTCACCGCGACCATCGGTGGCAAGAAGCGGCTCCTCGTGGGGGCCGCCAACAAAGACGGCATCTTCTACGCCCTCGACCGCACGAACCCCGGCGGGGGCCCCGTGTGGCAGGCGACGCTCGCCACCCCGAGCGGTGACCCGGCCAAGGGATCGATCATCTCCGCCGCGTGGGACGGAACGTACGTGTACGCCGCGGGCGGCAACGCCACGGTCAACGGGACGAGCTGCGCAGGGACTGTCGACGCCCTCAACCCGGCCACCGGCGGGTTCGTGTGGCGCAGCTGCCAGGCCAACCACATGTTCGCCGGCATCACGGTCGTCCCCGGGGTGGTCGTCGAAGGGACGCTCGGGGGCAACGTGGAATTCCTCAACGCCGCCAACGGCAACACGCTGCGCTCCTACAGCACCGGGGTCTCGGAGGTGCAAGGCGAGTCCACCGTGGCCAATGGCGTCGTCTACGTGCCGCTGGACAACGGCAACCTGCTCGCCCTCGGCCAGTAGCGGCCGGCTCCGGCCGGGCGACCGGTCACGTCAGCCGAACGCGCCGCGGAACGCCGCCAGCGCGGACGGGAACCGTCCGTTCAGCAGGTCGTGAACGCCGTCCGGCGCGTCGTAGTTGAAGTAACTGGCCCACGCCACGTCGTGCGACGAGGCCCAGGCGGCGAACTGGCCGACGAAGTACGCGTCGTCGCCCAGTCCGTGGCCGTCAGTTCTGATGTCGGTCCCCCACTCGGGGAACACGATGGGGCGCCCCTGTGCGGCCGCGAACCCGGCCAGCCAGTCGAGGCCCCACGCGCTCGTCAGCTGCGCGGCCCACGCCGTCTGCGGTGTGAACGGGCTGCACCAGCACGCGTCGTACACGTCGGTGCCGATGTCGTCGACGTACGCGCTACCGGGATACGCCGCCCCCGGGCTGTACGACCACTTGGCATCGCCGCTGTTCGGGTTCCACACGAATCGGAACGCCTGGCCGGGAACCGACCGCATGGCGTCGACGATGTTGCGGAAGTACGCCGCGTAGTTGGCCGCGTCGGTGGTGTTGGTGACCGTCCACGGAAACCACGTCCCGTTGAACTCCCACCCGAGGCGCAGCGCGGCATTCGCTTCGCCGGAGGAGACGAGGGTGTTCGCCAGCGTGACGAACGCCCCGTTGTACTGTCCGGCGGCACCGCCGGCCAGCGTGCCCTGGGGGTTGCCGTTGCCGTCGGTGGGGATCATGGGCACCCCGAGCACGAGCGTGTACCCGCTCCCGCGCCACTTGCCGAGCATCCACGACAGGGCCCCCGGGTCGGTCATGCCCGTCCACCCCGCGTTGCCGGGCAGGAAGTCGGACGCGTAGGCCGGGCGTGTCCCGGTGGCCGCCCCGAACCCGGCCACGCCCGAGACGTTCGCCGCGCCCGCGTACACGCCGAGGGCGAAGGCGTGCGCCACCCGGGGCGCAGGCGCAGGCGGCGGAGGCGGCGGAGGCGCCGCGGCGACGGGGACCACCGGGGGGCGTGGCACCGCCGTCGTCGACGGTGTCGGAGCGCCCGTCGTCGTGGTCGTGGCGAGTGGGCGGCGCGGGGTCAACCTCGGGCCCGTCAGGTCCCCCACCAACGGCGCCGACGAACGGTTCGGTGGCGGTGGTGTCGCCAGGTCCGTGACGACGGTCGCGACGAGGGCCACGACAAGGAGCCCCACGACGAATTCCTTGGGGAACCCCCAGTACCGCCCGAGTACCGGTCGTGCCATGTCGCGTGCGGAGGACAAGAGCAAGAGGTGGAAGACAACGGGACCAAAAAACAACGAGCCACGGGTTCGTGGCTCGCAAGAGACATCGACATCGCCGGCGTCGGTCTTGAGGATCCGAACGTGAGATCCCGGCGCGCGGGGAGTTCTTTCTGCCGATGGTCGACACGGCCTCCCACCTGCACAGCGGCGGACCCGCGGGCGTCACCGGGATCCACGGGGGTGCTTCCACTCACGTGAGTGGAAGCACCGATGCCCAGCAAAAGGCGCCCGTGTTACCTTGCCAAATCACCATTTCTTCCGGAGATGGGTCGGTCGCGGGGGCGGACAGCTTCGCAGGTCCAGACGAGGCGGGCCCAGACGAGGCGGGCGCGAGCATCCTGCATCTCCCTTCGCCGCGCGCCGTGGTTCGTCACGCGCTTCCGCCGCTCCTCGAGAGCACCATCGGCCCCGGCGTCCTCTTCTACGTCGTGCTCGTGACGGCCGGGTTCCGTGGCGCGCTCATTGCCGCGCTGGCGTGGGCGGTGCTCGCCGCGGTCCGCCGGGTGGTGAAGCGGGAGAAGCTGCCGGTGATTCTCGTCCTGAGCCTGGCGATGCTGGCGGGCCGGACGGCGGTCGCGTACGCGACGGGCAGCGCCTTCCTCTACTTCGTGCAGCCCACCGCGAGCACGTTCCTCATGGGCGTCCTCTTCGTCCTGTCGGTCGCCGCCCGCCGCCCGCTCGCCGAGCGCCTC
>DATGKD010000115.1:0-34361 GCA_035294855.1 Acidimicrobiales bacterium | reverse complement strand
TCGGAGGCGGTTCCGGCGGAAGCGGCGGAGCCGGATCGGGGGGTTCGGGTGGTTCGGGCGCCGGCGCGTCCTCGATCAACCCGGCGGTGTCGCTCGGCGGGTCGCCGTCCCTCGCGTACACCGGCTCGAATCCGGTGGTGATCGTCGTCACCGGCATGGCACTGGTGGCAGCCGGCTGGGCGGTCAGGCGCCGCCTGCGGGCCAGGGTGCAGTGAGGTCCCTTCGTCCGATGCGACGCGGCTATCTCGTGGCCTGCGGGGTGGTGCTGTGCCTCGGTGCGGCCGGCACGGCCGTGTCGTGGTCACCCGGACCCAGCTGGGCAGACGACTCGCTGCTGGCTGCGGAAGGCGGATCCTTCGCCCAGAACCTCGTCGACGCGCTACAGAACGACAGCGACGCGCTCTCCTCCATTTCGCCCTTGCTCCCCAACTTCTTCGACGCCAACGTCGACGGTGCCCGGGAAGACTTCGCCGCCGGCGCCGCACCGACGGGCCAGCCCGTCGACTACGCCATCTCCGAGCTGCCGTTGACCGCGGCGGAGATGGCCACGGCGGCGCAGAACAACCGTTCGTTCGCCTACGTCCCCTATGCCGCGTTCCCTGTCGACATCGGAGCTGTCGTGTTGTGCAGCAACGCCACGACGATTGCCCCGAGCGACTTCTGTGGCCCGCTGCAGGTCACGGCCGAGCAACTGGCGCAGATCTTCACCAGCGCCGTCGTCAGGTGGAACGACCCGGTCCTGACGCAGAACAACCCGAGCCTGGCGGGGACCATCGACAGCAACCTCATGGCGCGCAACGAAGTGCAGCCGACGGCGGTCAGCCTGGCTATCGAAACGTATCTCGAGGGCGACCACGCGGCCCAACAGACGTGGCAGAGCTACCTCACGCAGAACAACATCTCCAACTTCACCCCGACCGACGTCTGGCCCCAGAACACGACCGCGTTGAGCGGCGGCGACTCGACCATGGCGAACACGCTGGTGCCGTTGAACGAACAGGCGACGCCGCCGGCCCCGATCTCGAATCCGCAGAACTGGGACAACAAGGGAACGATCGGCGCGCTACCGGCGGACTGGGTCGGCGCGCCGAGGAACATCCCAACGGTCGCGGTCCAGAACGCCGCGGGGGCCTTCGTGATGCCGACGGTGGCCGCCATGAACGCAGCACTCGCCCATGCCACGATGGATCCCAAGACCAACCTCGTCACGTTCAACCCGAGCACGACCGATCAGGCGGCGTACCCGATACCGGTCATGAGCTACCTGATCGTCCCCACATCCGGGTTGGGTGCCACCAAGGCCAAGGCGTTGTCGGGATTCATCCGGTTCATCCTCGGCATGAAGGGCCAGGCTCTGGTGCAATCGATGGGGGCGGCCCCCGTCACGACGGCCATGGTCACCGCGGGGATGAGCGTTGCCGACCAGGTCGCGGCCGAGGCCGCCCCGAGCACCACCACCACGACGACGACGCCGGCGGGCGGGTCGACCACGACCTCGACCACGGCGGCGTTGGCGTCGACCTCAGCGCAGGGCGGTGGCTCAACGGCGGGAGGGGGCGGTTCTGGCTCGGGCGCAGGCACACCGGCCACCGACTCGGGATCTTCCCTCGCCTTTACGGGCGGACTTCCCTGGCCGGGCCTCGTCGGCTCCGTTCTGTTGGTCACGATCGGGTTCACGGGAAGGCGAGTGCTGCGGCGGAGACTCGTGCATGGGTCACCACCATGATCGATGTGGCCGGCAGCTGGCCGCCTCCACCTCCCGCTCCGCCGGGAGGTGCTGTGGCGCCCGAGCCCATGGTGCCGAGCACCAACGGCCACACTGTGGCGAGCGGCCCCGGCGCGTCGGCTCCGCCTCCGGTCGGCGAGGCCGGGGCCGGCCGTGCCGCGTCGCGACTCGCGGCTAAGGACGTGAGTGCCTGGTTCGGCTCGAACAAGGTCCTCGAACGCATCTCCCTGGACATGGAGCCGGGCAGGGTGACGGCGCTCATCGGTCCTTCGGGCTGCGGGAAGTCCACGTTTCTCCGAATCCTGAACCGGATGCACGAGCTCGTCCCGGGGTCGGGACTTTCTGGCTCGGTGACGCTGGACGGCGTGGACGTCTACGGTCCCGAGTCGCCCGTAACTCATACCCGGCTGAGGATCGGGATGGTCTTCCAGAAGCCGAACCCGTTTCCCTCGATGACGATCGCCCAGAACGTGCTGTCGGGGCTCCGCCTGGCCGGGTTGAAGACGAGTAACCCGGACGCCCTCGTCAAGGAATGTCTCGAAAGGGCGGGTTTGTGGCGTGAGGCACGGAATCGGCTCAACGAGCCCGGTGCGGCCATCTCCGGTGGACAACAGCAGCGGTTGTGCATCGCGCGGGCGCTCGCCGTCCGGCCGAGCGTGCTCCTCATGGACGAGCCCTGTTCGGCCCTCGACCCGATTTCGACGGGCGTCATCGAAGAGACGATCCGTCATCTGTCGCGCGACGTGACGATCGTCATCGTCACCCACAACATGCAACAGGCGCAGCGGGTCTCGGACAACTGCGCGTTGTTCTTGATCGGCGGCGAGGGCGAGCCGGGCCGGATCGTCGAGTCGGGGCCGACGGAACAGATGTTCAGCGACCCGACCGACCCTCGGACCGCCGACTATGTGAACGGTCGGTTCGGGTGACCCAGTTCGTGGGGAGCCCGCCTGTCGGCGCGGCGGCGCGTTGGGCATCGGCTCGAGCCTGGTCCGAGCAGTGGCGGCAACGGTGGCGGAGCGCCCAGCCCAAGACGCGGACTGCCGTGCAGATGATCGTGCTCCTCGGCGCGGTCGCGTGCGCGTACAGCTACTCGTTGCTGACCTTGGTGCAGAACGCTGGGATGCAGACGCCACTGGCGTACATCAGCCTCGTTCCCGCCATCGCCCTGGCTCTGGCGGCGGTGCGAAGCCGTCCGGTGCGGGCCGAGCCGGAGATCCACGACCGGCAGCTCGACTACATCGTCGGCATTCCACTCGTCGCGGCGGCGATGGCGATGAATATCCTGCTGCCAGCGAAGTTGTCGGCGATGTTCTGGGTGTGGCGCTTCGACTTGCTGTCGCTCCCGCTCTTCGTCGCCGGTGTGGTCGCCATTCTGTTCGGTGTGCGCGCCCTTTGGCGCCAGAAGCTGGCCATCGGCTACCTGGTGTTGGCGTGGCCCTGGCCGTACTCGACGGTTCTCCTTCGGATCTTGGACGCTTCCACGAGCGCCACCTTGGCCGGCCTCCGAGCCCTCCTCCGCGTCGTCCCCGTCGCCAAGCCGATCCAATCAGGCGATGGCTCGTTGTTCTCGGTGGTCCACCAGCACCATTCGTTTCCGATCAGCGTCGTCTCCGCGTGCTCGGGGATCAACGGCATCGTCGGCTTCCTGCTCGTGGGGGCGGCGTTCCTCGTCGTCGTACGCGGCCCGATCATTCGCAAGCTGAGTTGGCTCACGGCGGGAATGGTGCTCCTCTGGGGAATCAACCTGGCCCGGCTCCTCTTCATCTTCTGGGCGGGCACGGTCTGGGGCGAGCACGTCGCCATCGACATCCTCCATCCCTTCGTCGGCTTGGCGACGTTCTCGATTGGCGTTGTCATCATGATCGCCGCGCTCAAGCCTCTCGGAATGAGCATCGGCCCGCCGTTGCCACGCGCGCTCGGGACCAAGGCATCAGCGACGGTGCACGCGGGAAAGCGGGGCTCGCTCGCGGTCCCGAGCGTGTTCTTGGCGTCGATCCTCGTGGTCGTTGCCGCCATCGTGCTGGGGGTTGCCGACGTCGGGCTCAAGTCGTACGACCTGGTTGCGAACGCGGCGGGCGAGCCGAAGCTCCTCGCCTTCCGGGTCGCTCCCGCCGTGCCGAGTGGTTGGAAGTGGCGCGTGACGGGACGCTACGACTGGGCGAAGCCGTTGTTCGGCGACGACTCGACCTGGCTCCGCTACACCGCAATACCAGGTGGCCGAGGAGGCGACCTCCACTCCGACTACGGAGTGACCGCGGATGTAATCGACACTTCGGACCTGCAGACCTTCTCCGCCTACGGCGTGGAGGCGTGCTACCAGTTCCACGGCCTCAACCTTCGCGACGTCGCGCAGGTCGACGTGGGCGGCGGCATCACCGGTCAGGCGCTCTCGTTCCAGGGGCTCACCACCGACAGCTGGTCCGTCGTGTACTGGATCGTCCCGGTCAACCAGGGGTCGACGACGCGCTACGAACGCTTCGTCCTGTATCTGCTCAACGCGCCCGGCGGCACGCACGTGAGCCTGCCGAAGGGCGTCACGATCACGAACCTGTCAGGGTCGCTGGGCAACACCCCGCAGGATGTCGCCCTCGCCGCGAATCGCGCGTACCTGGTGGCGTTTGCGCACGAACTGATCCAACAGCAGTCACGGTGGGCAGCGCGTGGGGTACGGGGCGAGACGCCGAGTACGGTGCTGGCGCTTGCTCGTCCCTCGAGCATCGGCGCGCTCGTTCCCCTCGCCAGGTAGGTCGACGGGCATGGGCGCGGTAGGAATGGGGCTCATGGAGCCGTCTGCCGCGGCGCCCGACCCCGGACCGCGGCCGGCCGTGGCCTCCCATGGGCGCCGGCAGCGGGCCAACGGGAGCCGCTCGGCCGCCGCACAAGAGACAAGGGCACCTGCGACCGGTTCCACCGCAGAGGCTCGTTCCATCGCCTTGTGCCGCGGATTCTGCGAAGAGCTCGTCGCCGAGGCTCAAGTCGCGGTGGGCGAGTTCGCTGCCCCGGGCCCGGCGCCGCCCGTCGACTGGGAGCGGGTGTGGGATGTCCGGCCCGGGACACCGCTGGCGGCGGCGGCGGGCCGGGCCGTCCTGGCGTCCAGCCGGATCGCGTCCACACTGCTCGACCAGTTGGGCCACGAGGCGCCTGTCGCTGTCCCGTTCACCCTGACAGCACCGTCGGTCCTGACGTCGCCTCCGCGGCGGGCGCCGCCCGCCACCGACGACCGCAATCGGCTCATGTCGGCGCGCCAGCAACGGCGTTTGCGGGCGGTGTTCGTGGCGTTCGGGTGGGTGAGGAACGTCGGCCTCATCCTCCTGCTGTTCGCGGCGTGGCAGCTGTGGGGGACGTCGATCGAGCATGCACAGGCCCAATCGTCGCTCCGGCAGCAATTCCATCCCCGTGTGCACCAACCGGTGCCCACGTCCCATGGGCCCGCGCTCGTCCCCCTCGCCGCCACCTTGCCCGAGCCCGGCGAGGGTTCCGCAGTTGCCCGCCTGCAGATCCCCGCGATCGGTGTCGACCAGATCGTCGTGGAGGGGACAGCCGAGGGCGACTTGGCGAAAGGCCCTGGGCACTACGTCGGCACCGCGATGCCAGGTCAGGCCGGCAACGTCGCCATCGCCGGCCACCGGACCACCTACGGAGCGCCGTTCAGCAACCTCGACCGGTTGGCCATCGGCGATCACGTCGAGCTGACAACCGATGCAGGAGAGGTGCTCACCTACGTGGTCTCCCAACCGCCGGTGGCGGTGTCCCCCCGGGATGTCTCCCTCCTCAATACGGTGGGAGACGACCGACTCACCCTGACGACCTGCAATCCCAAGTTCTCCGCATCACAGCGGCTGGCCGTCGTGGCATTGCTCGACCGACCGGTGACGCCGGGATCCACGAGCGCGGCCCCCACGGTGGGACGTCGAGTCGTCCACGTCGTCGACAACGCCACCGGATGGAACCTGGGCTACCTGCCGCTTGCCGTCCTGTTGCTGGCGGTCCTGGTCCTGCTCGGCTTGGCGAACCAGCGTGCCCGCCACTTCTATGGCCGGACGGGTCGCTGGCTGGTCCTCGTGCCCATCTGGTCCGCCGGCCTGTACTTCCTGTTCGTCGCACTCACCAAGCTGCTGCCCGCCAACCTCTGACGCGTCGATGACGCCGAGTCGGACGACCCTTCTTCGTGGACCCTCCGGGGCGGGACAGGCTTCCGCGGGGGCACGACGGACACGAAGCCTGTTGGGGGCCGCTCAGATCGCCGGACTCGTGCTTGCCGCGTTCGCCCAGGTCTTCAGTCCCGGCCACGCGTTCGGCGCCGGCCCGTCGGTCACGATCCCGCTTGGACCCTTCGCGAACGGCCAGACCATCGCCGTGGCCGGCTCGGGTTTTCCCTCGAGCGCCCAGGACCAGACCGGCCTCCAGATCATCGAGTGCTCGGATCCGAACGGGAGCCCGGCCAACCTCCCGAACGACTCGTCCAGTTGCGAGGGAATCACGATCAACCAGGGTGCGATCGACACGAGGTCCGACGGGACATTCCGTGCTCAGTACCAGGTGACCGAGTTGAGCAACTCCTCCACGGGGAACTCATCGATCGATTGCGACGCCGTCCACGTCTGCGTGCTGTGGGTGGGCACCGACTACAGCGCTGCCTTCCTGAGTGGGCCGCACGCGTTTTCGGCTCCTTTCGTGATCAGCGGCACCTCTTCTTCGTCCGCGCCGTCGTCGACAGCTTCGTCCACTCCTCCGTCTGCGGGAGCTGAGGGTTCGACGCCGCTGACGACAGGCGCGCCGACGGCGACGGCCGGCGACGGGGGACCGCGTGCTCTCGCCGGCTCACCGCAAAGACCCGCGACATCGTCAGGCGGTTCACTCGCCTACACGGGCATGCCGAACGCGACGCTGTGGATCGTCCTGGGGGGCGCCGTACTCACGCTCGGAGGAGGGTTGGGTCGCCGCGTGGTGCGACCGATCGTCTCACCAGCCGTCGAGGCTCGATCTAACCCGTGACCGTCGTGGCCACCGTTTCTTGGCGGGGTGCCTCTGATGCGCTTGCCCTGCCTTCGGCCGCAGGAGCCGTGGCCGAGTTCGGCCGAGCGACAGTGGGAACCGGCGCACCGAAGGGAGGTGGGGGCAACGGGACGTGCTCGCCACGCGGAGGCGGCGGAAGAGCCGAGGGAGCCAGCGGAGGTGGGAGAGCAGCCGGCGCGAACCCCGAGAGCGTCTCGCCGATCGAGGTGAGCTCGCCGAGGAGCTCGCGGTTCAGCTGGGCGAAGCCGTCGATCGTCGATTGGAGATTCTGGATCGCCTCGGGGGGAAGCCCAAGAGACGGACGCGCGTCGTGCACGATTCGCTGCGCTTCTTCTCGCGCGTCGTTGATGATGTGGGCAGCTTCGCACTCGGCGTCGGCGATGAGTTGCCGGGCCCGTTGCTCGGCGTCAGCGAGAGCCTCGTTGACGTAGTCCTGTGCGCGGACGAAGAGTTCTCCGATCTTCTCCTCGTTCCGGTGCTGCTCGCGTGCCAGCACGAGGAGACCCTTCATCCGCGTGAAGAGGTCCTGTAGCTCATCGAGTGCACCGGACGCCTGTTGGACCGTGTCCTGCATCGCCGTGATCGGCTTGTCGTCGGAAGCTGCGAACTCCTTGGCGTCAAATGTCATCTCCCGGAGCAACTGGGCAGGAGTCATGGGTTCCGCGGGGGTCATGGGCATCGTGCAACTCCGCTGATGGTGAGCGATTTCGAAGCGATCGATCCGGTCGGCGCACGTGCGGGTCGGCACGACGCCAAGCAATTTTAGCACGCTGACCTGCGGAAATCCCGGGCAAAGTGGGCGGGACCCGCCTGGGTCCCGTGCCCTGCCGTTTCCCGGCGCCCGTCGGTGGCGACAGACGGTAGGGGAGGCGATTCGAAATCGCCTGGGGTCGCGAAGGGTTCATCGGAATTTGGTTGACGGGTCGCCGGGATGTCACGAGAAATTCACCGTCTTCTCATACCGTGTGGCACACCACCTTCAGCCTTCACAGCGCAGTAGGAGGGACCAGAGACATCGACACGCAACGGGTCTGGGCGGGCGACATTCGTCCGGACTCGGAGGCGGGTCGCGTCGCCCGTCGGCGGGCGCCGGACGCGCGTGGACCGGCGTGCCGCCGAGGGCGATCGCAGCGGGCTCGCCGCCGCGAACCGGGCTGTCAGGACTCGCGCGTAACCTCGGATACGGACTTGTCGGGTCGTAGGCCGCGCCAGACGGGGTGCCGGAGCCGGTGGTCGGTCGTCCACTCGGAGAACGTGACTTCGCCGACGAGGCGCGGCTCGACCCAGTGCGCTCCGACCGCCTGCCTCGAGGGAACGGGCGTCATGAACGGAGAAGTGCGCTGTTCGAGCGGGGCGAGCATCCGGCCGAGCTCGTCGAGCACGGCGTCGGTGAAGCCCGTGCCCACGTTGCCCACGTACGCCAGGCCCTGCGGTTCGGGAATGCCGAGCAACAGTGCCCCCAAGGTGTTGCGCCGACGGCCCTGTCCTGTCGTCCACCCACCCACGACGACCTCCTGGGCGCGCACGTGCTTGACCTTGATCCAGTCAGGACTCCGACGACCCGGCTGGTAGGTGCTGGCCACTCGCTTGGCCACCACCCCTTCGAGGCCCTGTTCTCGAGCGGCCTGCAGGACGTCGCGGCCGGCGCCGCCGAACCATGGCGGCGTACCAAGGTTGGGCCCGGACAGTCCCAACGATTCCAGCAGTTCCCGGCGTTCGCGGTACGGGAGATCGACGGTCGACCGCCCATCCAAGAACAAGACGTCGAAGAGGAGCATGGCCGCCGGCACGCGTTCGGCCAGCTGCCGGGATCTCCCGGGGTCCAGGACGTGCATGCGCTGCTGGAGCAGGCCGAAGTTCGGCCGACCGCGGTCGTCGAACGCCACGACCTCCCCATCGAGGACGGCGTCGCGACTACCGAGCACCTCGAAGGCGTGGCTCAGCTCGGGGTAGCTGACGGTGACGTCCCGGTCGTTGCGCGACATGAGCCGTGCCCGTCCGCCCTCCACATAGACGACGGTTCGCACGCCGTCCCACTTGAACTCGAAGGCCCATCCGTCGTCGCGAGCAGGAAGCGAGCCGGATGTGGCGAGCATCGGTCTGATCAGCTTGGGCATGGGCTCTCGGTCGGCTCTGGTGTCGTCCATCCGCTGAGCAAGCCACTGGTTGCCACCCGTGCGGATGAGGACGTAGCGGCCATCAATGCGGTTGCCGTGCAACACCACCATGACTTCGTCGTCGGACCACTTCTCGCATTCGTACGTGCCTGTGTCCCAGATCGACACCCGTCCGGCTCCATATTCGCCGCGTGGGATCGTCCCCACGAACGAGGCGTACTCGACGGGGTGGTCCTCGGTCCGGACCGCCAGGCGGCGGGGACCGCGTTCGAGCGGGAGCCCTTTGGGCACCGCCCACGACGCGAGGACGCCGTCGCGCTCGAGACGGAAGTCCCAGTGCAGCGCCCGAGCGTGGTGCTCTTGGACCACGAACTGGTCGCCGTAGGTGTTCTTGGCACGCCCCCGGGACGGACGCGGGGACGGCTGGGGCGCTGAAGTCGGCACGGTTCGGGAGGCGTCGCCACGGCGACGTGCCCGGTACGGGCCCAGGCGGTCGGGGTCAGGGGAACGTGGCATGCCGCGCGGATCCGGCAAACGCGCCGGCCCGGGCACCAGGTTTATCGTTTCGCGGCCGAGGGCGAGACGTACGCCCTAGCGGCGGCGTGGCTCGAGCCCCCGCGGGCTTGTCCCGGGTCGCCTAACTGACGAGTCTCTGGTCGCTCAAGTCGTCTGCACCTGTGGTCGTGTCCTCGAGAACAGGCTGCAGGTTCGGTAGCGACCACACGCCGAATGGCCCGTGAGCGGAGCAATACGCGCCCGAGTTGTAGATCGACAGGCGGGTGGAGCACTCCGGTGCGGCGCAGGTCCGGTCACGACGAAACGTCCGCGGTGCGCGCCGATAGTTGACGAGTGGCTCACCGGCAATCGACTCGAGGAGCTCAGGACGGTGTCTCTGAGGCATGGCCCCTCCCTTCGGACCTTTCGGTCCACGGGCCGAGCTCACTGCCCTCGTACGCCCTTCCCCGCAAGAGGCGCTCGTACCCCGTCTGCACCTACCCGTAGGGCTCCGACCCGAATCCCTGCTCGGCTGGAGGATTGCTTGCACACGGCGACTACGACCGCCGGCAAGCTCTCAGCTTGCCTCGAGGGTCTCCGCGCAGGCGTGGCGAAGGTGCGACAGGATCCTCGTCAAGAGCCTCGACACGTGCATCTGGCTGATCCCGACGCGAGAGGCGATCTCGGTTTGGGTCAACCCTTCGATGAATCGGTGCCGGAGGATCTCGCGGTCCCGGTCGGTCAGCGTTTCGAGATGAGGGAGCAGGACGGCGCGCCACTCGGCTCCGCCGAACGCCCGATCTTCCACGCCGAGGTGCGCACTCAGGCGGTCGTCGTCGGGCCCACTGCCCTCCAACGACGCCGAACGGTACCCCTGCCCGGCCTCGAGCGCCTCGATGACATCGTCCTCGGAGGCGCTGGTCTCCACGGCGAGCTCGTTGATGGTGGGGGAGCGCCCGAGCTCCTGGGCGAGCGAGCCCACGGCCTGCCCGACGTTGAGGTACAGCTCCTGGATGCGCCGCGGCGCCCGGATCGCCCATCCCTTGTCGCGGAAGTGGCGTTTGAGCTCGCCCAGGATCGTCTTGGTTGCATAGGTGCTGAATTCGACACCACGTTCGGGGTCGAAACGATCGACCGCCTTGATCAACCCGAGCGAGCTCACCTGGACCAGGTCGTCGTACGGTTCGCCTCGATGGGTGAACCGACGGGCGAGATGCTCCGCGAGGCCGAGGTGTGCCTCGACAAGCTCGGCGCGCAACGACTCGTCGCGCGTGAGGGCGAAATCCCGGAACTTCGTTCGCAGCATCTGCCGGTCCCGCGACCAGTTCGTCTGCATCAGGGATCCCTCGGCTGGCGCCGGACGCGGAACCATGCCCGCGGCGATCCTCCGACGTTGTCGGTCCCGTGCTCGTCGACCAAGGCGTCGAGGATCCGGCCGGAGAGCTCGTTGACGTCGGCGTCGGGCCAGTCCGTTCCCGTGGGGGGGGCCGCCGTCAGGTGGTCGTGCTCGGCGACGAGCTTGGCGGTCACCTCGAGCAGATCGCCCTCCCACTCGAAGACGAGATGGACCCGACCCTCGGTGCCATCCTCGCCCGCCAACGTGATGCAGAGTTCGTCGATGGCAAGACGCAGATCCTCGATCTGATCGAATCCGAATTCCGCCCGCGAGGCGACGGCTGCGGCGGTCATGCGTGCCAGGAAAAGGAGCTCAGGCTCCGCGGGAAGGGAGAGCTCGACGCAGCGGGTTGCGGAGGTGTCTGGCTGCTGAATCTCCGGTGGGGAGGGCTCGGCGGTCGTCATGCCGAGACGGCTTCTCCGGCGGTGGCGAACACCTCGAAGACTTCGTTCAGGCCCGTGATGCTCAAGACCTTGGCGATGTGGGGCTCGGTCACGACGAGCTTCAGGTCTCCACCGCCCTTCCGAAGACGTTTCGCCGCACTGACCAGCACACCGAGCGCGGTCGAGTCCACGAACGAGACGTCGGTCAGGTCGACCACGATCGTCACGTTGCCCCGCTCCGCGAATGCGTTCAGCCGCTCACGCAGTTGGGGCGCGGTCGCCACGTCGACCTCGCCGCGCACGGCCAACACGGGAATCCCATTGCTCTCGAGCTCGGACACTTCGAAGTTGACGTCCGTCGCCATGGTCGGGTCCTCCTCCTTATGACCGGCGGGAGCGGATCGTTGCCTTCATGGCGTCGAGAGAGGACACGCTCGTCTCTGGCCCCCGCCAGTCGCATTGCATGCCGGACGTCGCGTGGCGTCCGGGGCCGAACTTGTGAAGCTGGGACCATCATGGCGCACGAACGCGCTGCACGAAAACCGCACCTCGGCCTCACCACGTGCGCACGCCCCCTCAGGACAGACCTGGTCAGGGGCTCGGGTGCACAGAGACAATGATGTGACAACAAGGCGCGAACCGAGCCGTTTCCGGGGCATTCATCACGGGTACAACAAGTTTCGAGCTCTTGAGGTCGCACCAGTCTCGGGTGGGGTCAGGTCGTCGCTCAGAACCTGGCGCGATGAGGTGCGATCTGACGAGGAGGTGTCGTCATGGCCGATCGGACAGGCGAGAGCACGCAAGTCGTCCCACGCGAGGCGCCGGCTGACCGGACACAAGAAACCGCCCGTGATCAGGGTCAAGGGCCGTTCGTGACGCGGCGTGACATCGTCGGCGACGCCCCCGGTCGGGATGCCCCGGCACGGAGTGTCGCCCCTTCGGGCGCGCCTCGGGAAGATGCGAGCACGCCGCGGTTTGTCAGCCCGGCGCCATCGGCACGCATGGGAGTGCCTGCCGTGCTGATGCTGCTCATCGGCGCGTGGGGCGGGGTCATCCCGTTCGTCGGCCCGACGTTCGGCTTCAACGCGGATGGCTCGCCTTCTTGGACCTGGAACCTGATGCACGCGTTGCTGTGGGTCGCACCCGGTGCCGTGGCGTGCCTGGGCGCGGTGGCCTCGCTGGGGCTCATTTCTCGCTTCGCCAGGGGCCGTGGGCATGTCGGAGCGGCCGGAGCGGGCCTCCTCGTGGTGCTCGCCGGCGCGTGGTTCGTCATCGGCCCAGTGGCATGGCCGGTGCTGCAGCATTCCGGCGGTGTGTTCGTGCCGGCGTCTCCGCTGCGTGAGCTGGCGTACGAGGTCGGCTACTCGCTCGGCCCCGGCGTCGTGCTCACCGTGTTGGGCGGCACCGCTCTCGGTTGGGCGTTCCGTGGTCGGCGCGTCGCCGAAGAGCGTCCCGGGCGGCGGGCGCGTCTCGCTGCTTGAGTTCTGGGGGCCCCTTCGAGGGGCCCACGGCTCGGCCCGCCAGGAGTGCTTCCCGACCACTCACCGCGTGTCGAAGTACATGGGGACGCGGGCGAGCACCACGTCGGTCCTCCGGCGCAACGCCTGAGACAGCAACAGGTCCAGGTGGTTGTGCAGGAGGCGATAGCGCAGCCGCGACGGGACGATCACCGGGACGAGCACGACCAGCTGACAATCGTGGGTCGCGCGAATCTCGTCGATGAGATCCACGATCGGGTCGACGAGCGAGGCGTACTCGGTGTGGAGGGCCCGCAGCGGAACCCCCGGGTTCCACCGGCGCCACTGGTCGGCGAGATCCTCGCACGCTTCTTTCTGATCCCCGGTGACGACCGTGACAGCGAGCACGTCCGTGCTGAGCGACAGCGCCTCGTTCACCGCCCGGGCGGTCAGGCGGGAGACCGTCGTCACGGGCACGATGACCCGTGTCGGCATCCCGTGCGGCGGAGGAGGGATGTGGCCGAACTCGAGGATGTGCCCGACCCGGTCGTAGTAGCGGCGTACCCGGCGGAACATCACGATGAAGACGGGCACCGCCACCACGACGACCCAGGCGCCCTCCGCGAACTTGGAGACGAGGAAGATGACGGTCGCGATCGCGGTGGTGACGGCGCCCACACCGTTGATCGTCGCCCGTTGGCGCCAGCGTTCGGGCCGCTCCCGCCACCAGTGGACGACGAGACCGGTCTGCGACAGCGTGAATCCCGTGAACACGCCGATGGCGAACAGAGGGATAAGCCGCTGGGTGTTCCCGTTCACCGCGACGAGCAGGGCCCCTGACAGCACCGCCAGCACGATGATCCCGTAATTGAAGGTCTGCCGGTCCCCGCGCAGTCCGAAGATGTGGGGTGCGTAGTGGTCGCGTGCCAGCAGGCTCGCCAGCACGGGGAGACCCCCGAACGAGGTGTTCGCCGCGAGCGCGAGGACGATCGTGATCGTGACCGACATCACGTAGTACGCCCAGTTGCGACCCACCGACAACGCCATGATCTGGCTGAGGACGGTCTGCCCGGAGCGCGGCTCGACGTGGAAGCGGCTGGCCAGGACCGCCAAGCCGAGGAGCATGAGCGCGAGGATTCCGCCCAGGAGCTCCTCGGTGCGCTTGGCACGCGCCTGGCGCGGTGGGCGGAACAGCGGCACGCCGTTGGCGATCGCCTCCACGCCGGTGAGCGCGCTGCACCCGGCGGCGAAGGCTTTCAGGACGAGGAGGATGCCCACCACCTCCAAACCCTTGGTGGCGGTCAAGGGGTGTCCCGATGGCGCGATGTTGCGGTCCAGCGGGTGCACGAGACCGACGGCGATGACCGCCAGCAGTCCGAAGATGAACACCATGGTGGGGAGCAGAAAGGCGCGGGCGCTGTCCCCGAGGCCCCGCAAATTCAGCACCATGACGAAAGCGAGGATGCCCAGGCAGATCGGCACCGTCGCCGGCGACAGTGAACCGAACGCCGAGGTGAGCGCACCAACGCCGGCGGCGATCGATACCGCCACGGTGAGCGTGTAGTCGACGACGAGCGACGCGGCCGCCAGCAGGCTGGCAGGTGCGCCCAGGTTGGCACGTGACACGGCGTAGGCGCCGCCCCCACCCGGGTACGCGTCGATCACCTGTCGGTACGAAAAGACGAGGATGGTGAGGAGCACGACGATGGCGATGGTGAGCGGCAGGATCAGGTGCAATGCCCCCGCCCCCGCGCCCGCCAGCACGACAAGGATCGCCTCGGGGCCGTACGCCACCGACGTGAGCGCGTCGAGCGACAGGGCAGGGAGCCCTTGCACCGGGGTGATCTGTTCCTTGGTGGCTTCGTGTGCGGGCAGCGGCCGGCCCACGAGCAGCCGCCAGACGCTGCGCACGGCGCCCGGCCGGTCGCCTTCGTCCTCGCTCATGCCGGGTTCGCCTCGGGCTCGCGCCCGCTTGACGGACACCGCGGCCGGGGGCTGTGCGTGAGCGGAGGTGTTGAGGTGGTGGGCGGGCTCCGATAGACCCTGTCCATGTCTGCCCCGGCTGACCTCGCGATCGTCGCGGCAGGACTGGCCGCGGGCACCATCAACACGATCGTCGGTTCAGGGTCGCTCGTCACCTTTCCGACCCTGTTGGCGCTCGGGTACGCGCCCGTGGTGGCGAACGTGAGCAACACCGTCGGGCTGGTACCCGGTTCTCTGAGCGGTGCCATCGCGTACCGTTCCGAACTGCGTGGCCAGCGCCGGCGGCTCGTCGTCCTCGGGTGTGCGTCGGTCGCGGGCGGGGCGGCGGGCGCGGGGCTCCTGCTCGCCCTGCCCGGCAGCGTGTTCCGCCACGTGGTGCCGGCGCTCATCCTGGTGGCCTGCGTCCTGGTGGCCGTCCAGCCCCGGTTGGCGGCACGGCGCCAGGGGGGACGCGCTCCCGAGCACCTGTCGCCGGACGAAGGAGGGGACTCGCCCCCGGCGGACCAGTCCGTCCCCGGACGGCCGCGGGCCCACGCCGTGCTCGACGGAGCGGGCGGACCGGGACTCGTGGCCACGGTGTTCGCCTCAGGCGTGTACGGGGGGTACTTCGGCGCCGCGCAGGGCGTGATCCTGATGTCGCTCCTGGGGATCTTCGTCGACGACCACTTGCAACGGCTCAACGCGGCCAAGAACGTGCTCGCGCTGCTCGTGAACGCGATGGCGGCGGTGGTGTTCATCGCGTTGACGCACATCGCGTGGGAAGCAGCCGGTCTCCTCGCGCTCGGGTCCGCGATCGGCGGCCAGGTGGGGGGGGTGGTGGGAAGGCGGTTGCCGGCTGGCGTCCTCCGCGTCGTCATCATCGCCGTCGGAGTCTCGGCGGCGGTGGCTCTGCTCGTGTGATCGCCGTCCGCGCTGCCGCCACCGGACGGATCTCTCGCCGGCGAGCTCAGCTGGTCGGAGGACGGTAGGCGACGTGTCTCTTGGCGGCCTTGTCGATCTCCTTGGGCGTGAGGAGGACGGTCGTCTCGACGTTGGCCCCGCCACCGGCGCTCACCGCCAGGGCGAGCGCGGCGACCGCGATGTTGTCGGGGAAATCGGCGACGATGACGAGGTCGCACGCTCCGAACGCGTAATAGAAGCAGTCGACCGTGCCCCCGAGGCTCTCGATCGCTTCGCGCGTCGCCTTCTCGCGAGCAGATCCCCCCTTGTCGACCACCCCACGGATGCCATCGAGCGTGTAGTTCACTCGGAACAGGTACTTCGCCATAGGACCTCCCTGGGTCGGCGCGCGATCTGCCGCCAAGGGTAGGCGGGGTTCCGCGGATCGGAAAGCCCAGTGGCACGAGCCACAGGTCGTGCCCGCACCCGTGCGGTTTGGGCATGATGATCGCGATGCGTTTGGGGATCGTGACGCCGGTCGTGAACCTGAACCCCCGCTTCGACCCCGCGCGGTGGGAGGTCGAGGGCGGTATCGACGACGTGGTGACGGTGGCGCAGGCGGCCGAGCGCCTCGGCTACCGGTGGGTGTCGTGTCCGGAGCACATCGCCATTCCGGAGGGCGTCGCCGAGGCGCGCGGTGGCAGATATTGGGACCCGCTCACGACACTCAGCTTCGTCGCCGCCGCCACGACCACCATCGGCCTGTTGTCGCATGTGCTCGTCCTCGGGTACCACCACCCGCTCGAGGTCGTGAAGCGCTACGGCTCCCTGGACGTCGCCAGTGGCGGGCGGGTCATCCTCGGCGTCGGCGTGGGATCCCTCGAGGCCGAATTCGACCTCCTCGGTGCTCCGTTCGCCGACCGGGGGGCGCGGGCAGACGACGCCATCCGCGCTATCCGTGCCTCGTTCGGACGACGCATGCCTTCCTATGCCGGCACGCACTACCGGTTCGAGGGATTCGTCGTCGAGCCGAGCGGTGCCCGCGCCGACGTCGCCATCTGGGTGGGCGGGCGCACGCGTCGGTCTCTTCGGCGCGCCGCGGAGCTCGGCGACGGGTGGATCCCGTTCGGCCTCGATGCCGACGGGTTGAGGGCGGTGTTGTCAGACGCCGACGCGCACGCCGCCGTCTCGAGTCGGGCGCCGGGTTTCGACGTCGTGCTCGCACCTGAACCGCCCCTCGACCCTGCGGGTGACCCCGACGGGGCCGCCGGCGCCGTGCGCGCCTATGCGGCGCTGGGCGCCACGGGGCTCGCACTGCGGTTCCGCCACCAGTCGCGTGCGCACTATCTCGAGCAGTTGGAAGCGATGACGGCGGTCGTCCGATCGGTCAACGGTGCCGGAGACTCAGATGGCGGCAAGGTCGCTCCATCGTGATCATGTCGTACGCTCTTCGCTGCTTGGCCTGCCGGACAATGGCGCCGGAGGGCGTGCGCCGCTGCACTGAAAGGCCGTGAAGATGTCCTCCGACTCTGTTCACCAGTCGACCGAGTCCTCGGAACGGGCGGCAGTCCTCGCCGAGCTCGGATCAGCCACGTTGGGGGAGTCAGGAGCCCGTCCGATGCGGGCGCGCCTGCACGCCGTGTGGCGGGGGGCGCGTCTCGCCGCGCCTGCCTACACCGTGCGGTGCACACCGGGGGACAACCTGGCGTTGCACGTCGCAGTGGCGCGCGCTCCCGCCGGCTACGCGCTCGCCGTCGACGTGGGGGACGAGCCCGAACGGGGGTACTGGGGGGAGGTGCTCACGACCGGGGCCGAGGCCCATGGCCTCGCCGGGCTCGTCATCGACGGCGGCGTGCGCGACACCGACGCCCTCGAGGCGCACCGGTTCCCGGTGTTCGCCACCACGGTGGCGCTGCCTGGTGCCACGAAGACGGCGCCGGGCACCGTCGGCGAACCGGTCGTCGTGGGAGGCGCGCCTGTGGACGTGGGCGACTGGCTGGTCGGAGACGCGGACGGCGTGGTCGTGGTCCCGGGCGCAATCCTGGACGACGTCATCGCCGCCGGACGTGCCCGTCAGGAGAAGGAGCAGAACCTCTTCGTGGCGCTGCGCGAGGGCCGCACGACCCTCGAGTTGCTGGGCCTGGAGGGATCACCCGTGGCCGGCTCGTAGCGGGGATACCCCGGTCCACGGATCACACCGACACGAGGTTGTCGGGCCGGCGACCGGCGAGCACGTCGCACACCCCTCGACAGGCCACGCGCGCCATCTGCGTGCGCGTCTCGCGGCTGGCGCTGCCGATGTGGGGCAACAACACCGCCCGCGGGGCGGTCAGCAGCCGGGGATGGACGGCCGGCTCCCGCTCGTAGACGTCGATCCCCGCGGCGAAGATGCGGCCTTCGTGCAGCGCGTCGGCCAGGGCCTCTTCGTCGACGACGGGCCCCCGCGCCGTGTTCACCAGCACAGAGGTGGGCCGCATGAGCGCCAACTGGCGCGGTCCGATGAGGTGCCGGGTGTCGTCGGTCAGCGGCACGTGCAGGCTGACCACGTCGGCCCGTGCGAGCAGTTCGTCGAGCGAGGCCACGTATCCGGGCATCCCTGTCTGTCGGCGGGTGTGGTGCAGCACCTGCATGCCGAAGCCGGCGGCGCGTCGGCCGACTGCCCGGCCGATGCGCCCGTAGCCGACGAGCCCGAGCGTGGCCCCGTGGACGTCGTGGCCCAGGTACTGGTTGATCCCCCACCCGTGCCAGCTCCCGGCGCGCAGGTCGCGCTCCGCCTCCGTGGCGCAGCGCGACGCCGCGAGGATCAACAAGAACGCGGCGTCGGCTGTGGTCTCGTCCAGGACGCCGGGCGTGTTGCACACGGCCACGCCCAGGGCGCGCGCGGCCACCACGTCGACGTTGTCGTAGCCCACGGCCACGTTCCCCACGACCCGCAGGCGCCCGGACCGTCCTGCTTCCAGCACCTCGGCGTCGATGCGGTCGGTGAGGAGACAGACGAGGGCGTCGACGTGCGGGCTCTCGGCGACGAGCTCCCCGTGCTCGTAGGGCGTGTCGTCGTCCCGCTCCACGATGTCGAGCCCCGCGGCCAGCAGCGGGTCGGTGCCGCCTTCGGGCAGACGGCGTGTCACGAGCACCCGCGCCACGGGACGTGCCCGGATCAGTGGTTCGTGTAGTCGATCGGCCCGGCGCCTTTGACCCCGACGGCAAAGCAGAAGCAGTGGATGGGGGCGTGGTCGCTCACCGGTCGCAGGCTGTGCACCTTGTCGGGCGGGATGTGGATGAGGTCGCCCTGGGCGACCGGCCGGTCCTCGCCGTCGATGGTCATGATCCCCCGCCCGGACATCACGTAATAGAACTCGTGCGTGGGGTGGGAGTGAGGGTCCACCGCGCCGCCGCCCGCCACCTCGAACTCGTTCACCAGCTCGAGGAAGCCACCGTCGGTGATCTCCTTCATCTCGCGGGACTTCACCAACCACCACACCGGGACTGTCCCGTTGTGCTCCACCACGGGCTCCACGTCCTCGATGCTGCGCACGTCCATCGCTGCCCCTTCCGTTGTCGGGCGCACGGCCCCCTAAGCTGACGGCGCCGTCAGCGTAGATCAGAGGAGCAGCCCATGGCCGAGGGAGCGCGCACCGTCGTCGCGCAGCGGCTCGCCGCGGATGCGTGGGCACCGTTCGGCTGGATCCCGGTCGCCGACACCGACGCCGCCGACGGCGCGCAGCGCCTCGAATTCGAGTGGCAGGACGCCCACGTCAACGTGATCAGCCACGCACCCGACGAGGTCGAGCGGGCGGGTGACGGTCTGCGGTGCGACCGGCTGTACCGGCACCTCACGCACACACAGGTGCTCATGGCGCTGAACGGTCCCTCGGTGATAGCGGTTGCTCCACCGGGTTCCGACTTGACGGCTCCCGGCGGCACCGACGCCGTCCGCGCGTTCCGGCTGGAGCCGTTCGAGTCCCTGGTGCTGCACCGGGGCACCTGGCATTGGGGGCCGTTCCCGCTCGGGTCCGAGCCGGTCAGGCTGTTCAACGTGCAAGGTTTCGGTTACGCGCGTGACAACGAGTCGGTGGACCTGAAGGGCGCCGGGGTCGAGCTCACCGTCGTCGCCTGAGACGGCTCTGCGCGTCGGACCGGAGCGTTTCGGCATGAAGGCGGAGAGAATGCGAACAGGACGCACCGGGCCAGCAGGCTGCAGAGGAGCCGTCCACGGCTGGCGGGGTCGCCGCACGACTGGCGCCCTCCACAGCCTGCTGGACCGGTCGTCGGCGCCCCGCCGATGACCAGCGCGTGAGCCCCTACCCCGGGTCGCGGCGGGACAATCGGAGCCCGGCGCTCTATCCGCCCAACTTTGGCGACCGCTGGCTCCCCGTGAAATCGCCGCCACGACCAGCGCGTGCGACATGATCGTGACGTGGCGGCGCCCGCCGAACGCGAATCGCAGGACGAACCGACCCTGACCGGGTCCCTCCTGGTGGCCTCGCCGCAGCTGACCGACCCCAACTTCTCCCGGACGGTCGTGCTCGTCCTCGAGCATGGCGAAGAGGGAGCCTTGGGGGTGGTGCTCAATCGACCCACCGCGCTGGGTGTCGACGAGCTGCTCGAGCCGTGGGCGCGTCAGGCGCAGATGGCGCCGCCGCCGGTCATGTTCCGCGGCGGCCCGGTGGCGCCGGATGCCGTCATCGGCCTCGCCCGGGTGCATCGCACCGACGAGACCCACGGACGTCACCGGGTGCTCGAGTCGGTGACGACGGTCGATCTGGCCGTCCCGCCCGACGACCAACCTCCGGGGCTGGAGGGGGTCCGGCTCTTTTCGGGCTACGCCGGCTGGTCTGCGGAACAGCTCGAAGAGGAGATCGCCGAAGGCGCATGGTTCACGCTCACGGCCGTGGTGTCGGACTTGTTCGCCTCGGACCCTGAGCGTTTGTGGCACGACGTGCTCCAGCGTCAGGGCGGGGATCTCGCCATGCTCTCCGGCTATCCGCCCCATCCGTCGCTGAACTGATGGCGCTCGACGGCCGACTCATGACCGTGGACCGATGACTCTCGCCCAGGTCCGTCGGGCCGGGGTCGAAGACGTGACGTCGATCGTGGAGATGCTGGCGCGCGCGTTCGACGACGATCCCGTTCCCCGGTTCCTCTTCCCGGGCCCCCGACGGCGCCGACGCGGATTGCACGCCTTCTTCCGGCTGCAGCTGCGTCACACCTATCTCGACGCGGGCGAAGTCTGGACGACTCCGGATACCGCCGGTGCTGCGGTCTGGGCGAAGCCGGACACGCCCCGGCCTGGCTGGGCCGATCTGTTACGGCTCGTGCCGGTGCTGCCGTACCTGACCGGGCTCGGGCGTCGCCTGCCGGATGCCGCGCGGCTGCTCGGCGCTGTCGACCGCGCCCGGCCCCGGCAGCCTCACTGGTACCTGGCGACGTTGGGCACCGAGCCCGAGCGACAGGGGAAGGGGATCGGCTCGTCGCTGCTCCAGTGGACGTTGGCGCACGTCGACCGGGAGGGCCTCCCCGCGTACCTCGAGTCGTCCAAGGAGCGCAACGTGCCGTTCTACGCGCGCCACGGTTTCGAGGTCACCGGTCAGATCCACACACCGAACGGCGGCCCCACGCTCTGGCTCATGTGGCGCGAGCCGCGGGCGACGCCCTAGTGACGCCAGAGAGCAGCGAGGCCGACGGGGAAGGAGAACAGAAGGAGAGAGCAGACGGAGAAAGAGAGAGGGAGAAAGAGAGAAAGAGAGAGAAGGAAAGAAAGAGAGAGAAGGAAGGAAAGAGAGAGGTGAGCGGGCGCGTCAGCCGTTCGGCATCCCGACGGCCCGCAGCGACCCCTCGGCGCGCAGTCGGGATTCGGGCACCGAGGCGTGCAGCCCCGGCGGCAGCCGCTCGGCCTCGGCGACGAGTTGGCGCAGCACCTCCAGCACGGCGCGTGCCGGCGCGGCGGGAAGGCCCCGGCTGCGCTGGACGATGCCGACTCGTCGCGGCGGCAAGCCGTCGACGGCGACGCCCCGGAAGCGGGGACGAAGATGCGGAGGGACGGCGGCCGCGGGAAGGATCGCCGGGGCGTAGCCCTCGAACGTGAGCGACGCCAGCAGCCGCACCCCGTCCAGTTCGGCGCGTGGACGCAAGCGCACGCCGGCAGGCTTGACGGCGGAGTCGATCTCGGCCCGGAACGGCGTGCCGGGCGCCGGCAGGAGCAGCTCGAAGCGTTCCAACGCGGCGAGGTCGATGCGCTCGGCGCCACCCAGAGGATCGTCGTCGACGGGGACGACGAGCACCAGATCCTCCTCGAACAGCGGCTCGGCGACGAGGTCGCGACCGGGAACAGGCAGCGTGAGGACCGCCATGTCGAGGCGGCCGGCGGCGAGCTGCGGTTCGAGGCCCGTCGTGGTGCCGTCCGCCACGACGAGGTGCAGCTTCGGATGCTGCGCGGAGACCTCGGCGAGCACCATCGGCGCCAGCCACCGGGCGGTCGTCCCGATCATGCCGGCGCGTACGGTGCCCGCCACCTCCTCGCGAAGCGCCCCCACATCGGCCGTGAGGGCGTCCAGCTCGCTCAGGACCCGGTAGGCGCGGGCGACGACGACCTCGCCCTCGGCCGTGAGGCGCCCCGCGGACCGGTCCACCAGGGTGCTGCCGAGCTCCCGCTCCAGGCGGGCCACGTGGGCCGAGATGTTGGACTGCACGGTGCCGAGGTGGTCGGCGGCAGAAGAGAAGGACCCGTGCTCGGCCACCGCCACCAGGGCCTGAAGGTGGCGCAGTTCCATCGCTTTTAACGATAATACAAATCTGTAATAGCTGTTTGACTGATCGCACCCGATCCTTCACAATGGGTCTCAGACCACAGGACTTGGACGCCCCCCCTCCTTGCCTGTCGAGTCGGTGCGAAGGGACCGGTTCCCCCTCCGGTCCCTTCGCCGCGTCCGGGGCCAGGTCGGCGCCACCAGGACCAGGGCGCCAGGCCCGGAAGTAACGTCCGTGACCGTGACCGAGACGTGACCGAGAAAGGTGCGGCCTTCGTCGACCTCGACCGGACCCTGGTGCGGGGAGCCAGCGGGTTGGTGCTCAGTGCCGCCATGCACGCCGAAGGGCTGTTCGAGGGTCGCCGCTCCCTGCCGGGCGAACGAGCCCTCTACGGGCTGTACGACCTGGCCGGGGAGAGCCTGGCGTTCATGGCCATGGTCCGGGCCGCGCCCCGCTTCGTCCGGGGATGGTCGGTCGCCGCGGTGCGGCGCGCGGGCGAGCTCGCCGCGCCCGAGCTCGCCGACCTCGTGCAGCCGTACGCGCCAGGGGTCCTGGCCGAGCACCGCGAGGCCGGACGCCTCCTCGTGCTCACCACCACCACGCCGGTCGACCTGATCGAGCCGTTCGCCGAGCTGATGGGGTTCGACCACGTCGTCGCCACCCGCTACGCCCGCGACGACGGCCGCTACACCGGGGGCATCGACGGAGAATTCGTCTGGGCGGTCGGCAAGCTGAAGGCGGCGCGGCGGTGGTCCGAACGGCACGACGTGACGTTGGCGGCGAGCCACGCGTACTCCGACAGCGTGTTCGACCTACCGCTCCTCCAGGCCGTGGGGTTCCCGCACGCCGTCAACCCCGACCGGCGCCTGTTCGCGATCGCCAGCCTGCGCCGCTGGCCGGTCGAGCACTGGGACCGGCCGCCCGGCGTGCCGAAGGTCGCCGGCATCGAGCCGTACCACATGCTCCGGCCGTTCGTCCGTCCCGCGCTCATCCCGTACGCGCGCTTCGACATAAGCGGGGTCGAGCGCGTGCCGGCGCGTGGTCCAGTTCTCCTTGCTGCCAACCACCGCAGCTACTTCGACGTCGTTGCCCTCGCATTGGTGGCCGCGCGCCTCGGGCGTCCGGTGCGGTTCCTCGCCAAGCGGGAGATCTTCGACGCGCCGGTCGTCGCGCAGCTGGCGCGGTCGCTCGGTGGCATTCCCGTCGACCGCGGGAGCGGTTCGCAAACCCCGTTGCGCGAGGCGCGCCGCGCCCTCGAGGCCGGTGAGGTCGTGGTCATCCTGCCGCAGGGGACCATCCCGCGCGGGCGGTCGTTCTTCGAGCCGGCCTTGCGCGGCAAGACGGGCACGGCGCGCCTGGCCGCGATGACGGGAGCCCCGGTCGTGCCGGTCGGGCTGTGGGGGACCGAGAAGGTGTGGCCGCGCTCCGCACGTGTCCCGGACGTCACCAACGTGCTGCACCCGCCGACGGTCCGGGTGCGGGTGGGAAAGCCCGTCCGGCTCGCCCTGCGTGACGCCGCGCAGGACACCGAGAGCATCATGACCGCCATCGCCCGTCTGCTCCCGGAGGAGGCGGCGCGACCGCACGAACCGACATCCGAAGAGCTCGCGCTCACCCAACCCCCCGGCCGACGCGAGACGTGAAGCGGCCGGCCGGGAGCGTCGGCCACGAAGCGGTCGCGGTCGGCGGGGCGGGTGCAAGCACTCCGGTGAGGGCACGCCTCGGGGTGAGAGCGCGCCTGGCGGCGAGCGCGAGCGTCGCGGTGAGCGCCCTGTCGCGTCGTCTCCACGTGGGCGGAGGATCGGTCATCGGCGGGCGCGTCGGCCTGTTGATCGACCCCGGGCTCGTGGGGACGTTGGCGCAGGGCCGTCCGGTGGCGCTCGTGAGCGCCACGAACGGCAAGACGACCACCACGCGCCTGTTGGCCGCCGCGCTCGGCGGTCCGGCGCGCGTGGCGACCTCGGCGGCGGGCGCCAACCTGCCCCCCGGACTGGCGGTGGCGTTGGCGACGGCGCGGCCCGGCGCGCCCGCGGTGCTCGAGGTCGATGAGGCCTACCTGGGCAGCGTGGCGCACGCGGTCGATCCCGACGTCGTCGTGCTGATGAACCTGTCGCGCGACCAGCTCGACCGGGTGAGCGAGGTCCGCATGGTGGCGGCGAAGTGGCGCCAGGCGCTCGCCGGCCTGCCGGGCACCACGGTGGTGGCCAACGCGGACGACCCGCTCGTGGTGTGGGGGGCCCGGAGCGCCGCGCAGATCGTGTGGGTGGCGGCGGGCGCACTCTGGCGTCAGGACGCAGGGGGGTGCCCGGAGTGCGGCGGTGGCATCGAACAGGACGCCGCCACCGGCGAATGGTGGTGCTCCTGCGGCCTCCGACGACCGACTCCTACGGTGTCGCTCGTCGGCGACGAGCTCGTGACGGCGGACGGCCGTCGCCTGCCGTTGGACCTTTCCCTGCCGGGCCGGTTCAACCGAGCGAACGCCGCCATGGCGGCCGCGGCCGCGCAGGTCATGGGCGTGGACATGGGCGACGCGCTCGTCGCCATGGGCGCGGTGACGGACGTCGAGGGGCGTTTCGCCTCGATCGAGCACCGGGGAGTCCGTGCCCGGTTGCTGCTGGCCAAGAATCCGGCCGGCTGGATCGAGCTCCTGGACATGGTGCAGGACGGCGCGCTTCCCGTCGTGGTCGGCATCAACGCCCGCATCGCGGATGGCCTCGATCCGTCCTGGTTGTGGGACGTGCCGTTCGAGCGCTTGGGCGGGCGGCTCGTGGTGGCGACCGGGGAGCGGTGTCGTGACCTCGCCGTTCGGCTCCGGCATGCCGGGGTGGCGCACCTCACCGAACCGGACCAGGAGCGCGCCCTGGCGTCGGCTGGTTCGCCGGCTGTCGACTACATCGGCAACTACACCGCCTTCCAAGCGCTGCGGCGGCGCGTCGCCGGAAGGGGGTGGCGACACCATGGCCGAGCGCGCGGCGAGCACGGAGCACCGGACGCCCGTCGAGACGCGCCGTCGGCGGCGGCGGTCCCGGACGTATCGCCCGGTGCCGTGCCGACACGACCCGTCCCCGCGGCCGTCGTGGCCCGGGGAGACGAGGGCGCCGCCGGGGGCCGTCCCCGGGCGCGCCCCACAGCCGGGACGGCGTCGGCGCTGCGGATCGTCGTCGTGCACCCCGACCTCCTCGGGACCTACGGCGACACCGGCAACGGGCAGGTGCTGGCGGGGCGCGCCCTGTGGCGGGGGCTCGACGTCGAGCTCGTCCACGCACATTCCGACGGGCCGCTGCCGGCGTCGGGCGACGTCTACTGCCTCGGTGGGGGTGAGGACCGTCCCCAGGTGCGCTCCGCGGAGCTCCTGCGCCACGGCGCGTTGGCGCGCGCCGTGGAGGACGGCGCCGTGGTCCTGGCGGTGTGTGCCGGCTTCCAGGTGATCGGCGAGTCATTTCCCGACACCGACGGGTCGTTGCACCCCGGCGTCGGCTTGCTCGAGGTGACGACGGTCAAAGGCCCGGGTCGCCGGATCGTCGGCGAGCTCGCCACCGCGCCGCTCGAATCCGCCGGCGGGGCCCCCACGCCAGGGGGGCCGAGCACCTGGGCCGCCGACGTCCTCACCGGGTTCGAGAACCACAGCGCGGTCACGACCCTGGGGCCTTCGGTCCGTGCCCTCGGCCGGGTGCTCGTCGGGACGGGCAACGGTGCCTCCGATGTCGCCGGGGCCGTCGATGGCGCCCGTCACGGCCGGGTGGTGGGGACCTATCTGCACGGCCCGGTCCTGGCGCGCAACCCGCGTCTCGCCGACCAGCTGCTGGGCCTCGCCACCGGCGGCGAGCTCCCGCCGCTCGACGACGCCGAGGAGGACGCGTTGCGCGCCGAGCGGCTGCGCGCCGTCCACGTCCGGGTTCTCGCCCGCTGACGCGCCTCGCCCGGGCCAGGTGGCCCGGGCGAGGTTTCCTGATCCCTGCCGTTTCTCCGGCCACGCCGTGGCCGGGCGGTGGTTACGACAGGTTGATGGTCAGCGTGACCGGCGCCGAGGTCTCCTTGCCGCCCTGCTTCTTGGACCGGTGGTCCTGGGCCGTCAGCGTGAAGCTGTAGGCGCCGGGCTTGTCCTTGGCGGCGGGGATCCCGGAGATCTCGCCGGTCTTCTTGTTGAGCTTGAGCCCCTTGGGCGGCTTGCCCGCGGACTTGAACTTGACGGGCGGTACGCCACCGGACGTCTGGACGAAGGCGTCGTACGACTGGCCCCGCGTGGCGCTGGGCAGCGACGTCGTCGTGATCTCGAACCCGCAGTACATCGTGAAGTTCTGCGATGCGCTCGGTGGGACGCCGTTCGACGCCGTCAAGGTGATGGGGAAGGTCCCCGACTGGGTCGCCGTCCCCGACAGGGTGGCGGTGCCGTTGGCGTTGTTGGTGAACGTGATCCCGGCGCACAGTGGGCCCGACTCGGCGATGTTGGCCGGTGGCGTCCCCACCGTCGTGATCGTGAACGTCGTCGGCCCCGTCGCCGGGAAGGCGGCGTTGTTGGCCGACGTGAACGCCGGGGCGTTCGTGACGGTCAGCGTGAAGGCCTGGGTGGCCGGGTTGCCGACCCCGTTGTTGGCGGTGATCGTGAACGGGTAGGTGCCGGCGGTCCCGGCAGCCGGCGTCCCCGCCAACGATGCCGTCAGGTTGCCGTTGTCGTGGAACGTGACGCCCGCCGGCAGCACCGCCCCGCCGTCGGAGATCGCCGGGATCGGGTCACCGGTGGTCGTCACCTGGAAGGTGGAGTGGAGCCCGACGTGGAACGTGGCGTGGTTCGCACTCGTGATCGTCGGCTGGGCCGCGACCATGTTGAAGGTGGGCGAGAACGCGTGCGTGTTGGCCCCGTTGAAGTCGTTCGTGTAGTCCGCGCCGACCCAGAGCGCGCACGCCGCGGTCGACGTGCAGTTGATGGTGGAACCGCTCGCCGTCTGGAGCCGCGAGACCGTGTACGACGTCGAGAAGTGCCCGTTGCCGTCGGTGCCCACGAAGCCCTGGTTGACCGTGCTGGCGTCGCAGCCGTTGGCGTCGGTGGGAAGGGCCGGCTGCGCCCGGCACTCGATGATCTGCAGACCGGTGGGAAGGTTGGCGGCCACCGGGAAGCCCGACCCGCTCACCGTGATGCTCTGCTGGTCGTTGTAGGGCCCCGACGGGGACAGCTGGACGTTCGGGGCGACGAAGGTGTACGAGTCGGCGGGAGCGCTGACCGCCGAGCACGCACCGGCCACGTTCACCTGGACGTCGACCGTGCCGGCGGACCCCGCCGGCGAGGTCGCCGTGATCTGGCCGTCGTTGTTGACGGTGAACGAGGGTGCCGCGTTGCCGCTCGGGCAGGAGCCCCCGAAGTCGACCTCGGTGGCGCCGGTGAAGCCCGAGCCCGAGATGACCACGGTCTGCCCTCCACTGGTCGGGCCCGACGCCGGGCTCACGCCCGTCACCGTCGGAGTGGCCGCGCTGGCTTTTCCGGCGAGGGTAAGCGTCAGGCCCGAGCCGGCGAGCACGCCGACGGCGATGCCGACGAGTGCTAGTCGCGTCTTCTTTCGCATTGACACGCAGTCCTTTTCTCCGAGGGATGTCGTCGGGCCGTCCGGAGCAATACGGGTTGCGCACAGCCCCCTTGAACCCAAGCGAATCTCAACAAGCGCGCCTGGCCGGCACAAGGAACAGAAGGCGGCGTTTCCAAGAGTTCATCCCGAGTTCGCGGCGCGGTCACGCCGTGGTCACGCGCCCGACGCGTTCGGGCGACGCGTGATGCGAGGGGGGCTCAGCGCGGCTCCCACCACCGAGTAAAGGCCGACCGAACGGGGTGGCAAGCCGACGCGACGGATCGCCGTCGCGGGCGGTCAGCGGCGCTCGAGGGCCCAGCGGTTGTCGTCGTCGGCCGCGGCACTGACGCGGCCCAGCTCCCACGCACGCCGCCACGCGGCCGCGTCGGGGCCCCGCGGCGAGGGCGTCGTGCCCGCGGCGGCGCGCCGGCGCGCCGTCCACCAGTCGGTGCGCGTCTCGTCGGCGAGCGTGGCGAGAGCGGTCTCGATGCGCGCCTCCAAGCGGCGCGTGTGGTCGCCCTCGACCGGGACGATGGGGTTGCCGAAGCTGACCGTGGTGGGGCTGCGGTGCAACCGGTTCGAGCCCCGCGGCAGGATGCCCCACGTGCCGTCGATGTGGACGGGCACGACCGGGCGCGCCGTGCGCGTCGCCAGGTAGGCGGCGCCACCTCGGAAGTCAGCGAACCATCCGTCGTGGGAGCGGCCGCCCTCGGGATAGATGACGAGGTTCCAACCGTCGTTCACGAGATCGGCGGCGAGCTGCGCGGAACGCCGGTTCACGCGGTGGCGTTCGATCGGGATGAGCGCCAGGGCCCCCGCCCACAGGTGCGCCTTCCACCGCCGGTCGAAGAAGTGGTCGGCCGCGGCCGCCACCACGGTCTTGTGACGCAGGCGCGCCGGCAGCACCGACAGCAGGATCGGGGTGTCGGCATGGCTGGTGTGGTTGGCCACGAAGATGACGGGCGGGTCGACCAGGGAGAGCACGTCCGCACCACGCACCTCGGGCGACGCCACCACGTGTGCCAGTGGACGGGTGATCGTGTCGAGGACGACGGCGCGCGCCAGGCGGGCCGGGTACTCGCGGGCCCACGTCGTGTCGTAGTCGACGCCCAGACCGCGCTCGGGTGCGGGGCGCTCCAGGTCCGTGGGCCACGTCGGCGCGGACCACGGGAAGCCGGACGATCCGAAGACGCTCGGGCGCCAACGACGCACGCGCCTCACCAGGCTCCGGCGCGTCACGTCACGTCCGCCATCAAAAGCGGCGGCACGTGAAGGTGCGTCACGCTCGGGCCCGGGCCGACCACGTCGCTCGCCATCTCGAGGGCGTCCGCCATGGACGACGCCGCCTTGAAGCCCAGCCGGCGCACCGCGGCGCGCTCCCCGCCGACGATGATCACCGCGCCCAGGTGCTCGAGGGCGTGCGCGCACCAGTACCACATGTAGAACGGGTGCACGCCGTGGTACGCGTGGCCGGTGCGGTAGAGGTGGACGTACCAGGGGTCGGTGGCGAACGACTCCTCGTACTTGCCGACCTCCATGGGGTCGGTCGTCTCGGCCAGTACCTGCTCGAAGAAGTCGATGTAGCTCGGGTGGTGCCCGGGGTGAAAGGCCCACGGCGTGGGGTGGCTCATGATCAGCACGCCGCCTTCTCGCACGAGCGGCTTGCCGCGGTAGAGGTTGAAGAAGTAGCCGAGCCCGAGGCACGCCACGAGGATCGGGTTCATGATCGAGTGCACGTTGTACGGGCAGATGTAGGGCAAGCCCATGGTGAGCACGTCGCTCTGGCCCTCCACCTCGACGAGCTGTTGCGCGTAGACGTTCGCCGTGGTCCGGGCGTGCACCGCCTCCACCTCGCCCGCCTGCACCGAGGTCAGCTTCTGGGGCGAGTTGATCGAGTGGAAGATCGAGCGGGCCACGCGGTCGGGGGCGGCCTCGAGGGCCTTCGAGCTCGCCAGGAAAGCGGCGCGGTCGCGCGGGGACCACTCCCATTCTCGCCTCATGAGGAAGCGGAACTGCTCCGGGAACGTGTTCGTGTTGAGCGTGGTCTCGATCTGGAACAGCTTCACGCCCGACTGCGCGATGAGCCGTCCCATCCGCCAGTTGGACGAGTGGAGCTCCGAGCGCGTCTGGTCCATGAACGACCGGCTGTGGGCCATGGTGCGCGCGTTGTGGTGGTGGCGCAGGCTGCGGTAGCTGGCGAGCCCGGTGGCGACCGACTTGTGGCCGCCGTCCATGGCCACCAGGTTGATGTTCACGTAGACGAGGAGGTCCGATGTGGCCGCGCGCTTGTTGATCTCGACGTCCTCGTCCTGGTCCGTGTACCCCAGGTGCACCATGCCACCCGGGTCCTCGGCGTCGTGCTGCAGCAACCGGCCCTGCGGGGCGAAGGCGTCGTAGATGCGGTCCCCCAGGGCGTGGCGCAGCTCGTCGTCGGTCATGCGCCGGTGCAGGGCGAGCGCGGCGATGAGCACGACGTCGTCCACGCCCGCGTCGGCGGCGAGGTCGAGCACCTGCTCGATGACCAGTTGGCGCACGTCGGGGCGCCGCATCGGCGGCAGGGGCAGGGACACGTCGTCGAACGCGATCGTGAGCGACATCCCCGGACGCAGGAGCGCGGCCAGCGGCTCGGAGTCGCCGAGAGGATGGGCGAGCGAGTGCTGGATGGCGCCGATGGGGTCGGCGAGGGGGTCGAGCGGCTCGGGCGGGTAGACGATCCGGCTGCCGGTGGGGAGGCGTTCCAACCGGAAGCCCTCGCCGTGCCAGAACATGGTGGGCGGGGTCGAGCGGTCGACCTCGAGGACGAACCCGGGCCGCGGGCTCATGCGACCCGTCCCCGGTCGGCTCGCTTCGCCGCGGTGCGCAGGTCGAAGACGACCTTGACCGCGCCCCGCCGGCCCGCCGCGCCGGCGTGGGCGATGGCGTCCTCGAAGCGCTCGAGCGGGTACCGGGCCGACACGAGACGCCCGAGGCGGGCGGCGCGCACCACCTCCAGGGCGACGTCGAACGTGCGGCGCCGCAGGGCGCCCACCTCCTCGGTGCCGTACGCGTAGGCGCCGACGAGCGACACCTCGCGGTGCCACAGCGCGGCGAGGTCGAGCGTGGTGCGCCCGGGCATGCCCACGAGCACGACGCGGCCGCGGGGCCGGACCATGGCCACGGCCTGCGCGATTGACGACGCGCTGCCCACACAGTCGACCACGACGTCCGCGCCACCGGTGAGCGACCCCGTGGTGACGAGCGAGCGCGACTGGCGGCGCACGGACCGCTCGAGCTGGGGGGGGTCGACCACCACGTCCGCGCCGAGGTCTTCGGCGAGATGCCGCTGCTCGGGGTACTTGGCGCCGACGAGCAACGTCCCGGGCGACGCGAGGTGCCGGAGCGCGGCGATCGTCGTCAACCCGAGGGTCCCCGCGCCGATCACCGCCACGCAGTCGCCGTCCTCCACGCGTGCGGCGAGCGCGGCGTGCACCGCGCACGCCGTGGGCTCGACCATCACCGCGTCGTCGTCGGACAGCTCGTCGGGCACGGCGTGCAGCTGGGTGTCGTGCGCCACCAGCCCGGCGTGGGACCACCCGCCCCCGGTGTCCGTGCAGTACCCGATCTGGAGGCCCGGTGCCAGGTGGCCGAACGCCGTGCGCTCGCAACCGCCGGTGCGCCCCTCGGCGCACGCCGCGCAGGGCGGGGTGATGCCGCGGGGGACGCACCCGAGCACGGGCTCGACCACGACGCGTTGCCCGGTGTCCGTGCCGTCTTCTTGCACTGTCCCCACCACTTCGTGGCCGGGGACGAAGGGGAAGCTGACCACGTCCTCGAAATAGCGCGAGCTCTTGCCGTCGAGCGTCGACAGGTCCGACCCGCAGATACCGGCCAGCCGCGGCCGGACGTGGCGCCACTGCGGGCCGGGCAACTCCGGGGCGCCCGTGTCGGTGAGGCGCAGCGGGCCGACGGTGACGCCGTGGCCCGAGCCGCTCAGCGCCGAGGCGACGCGGCTGGCCGCGAAGCGCGCCACGTTGCGCTCGTACACGAGGGTCTTCACGCCGACCCCGCCAGGTCGTCGACGATCCCTTCGAGACGACCCCACAAGCGCGAGACCTTGGTGTCCACCGGGCCGATGGGGAGCAGCGGCCGGCCGCCGCCTCCGGCCTTGTCCCAGTGCTCGACGTGCCAGCCGCGTCGGCGGCCGATGGCGGCCAGGCGCGCCTCGGGATTGACCGCCACGGGGAAGCCCACGCACTCGAGCAGGGGCAGATCCGAGGCGGAGTCCGCATAGGCGACGGACTCGCCCAGGTCGATGTCGTGCGCAGCCGCGTAGTCGGCGAGGATGAGGGCGCGCGCCTCGCCCGTCGGGGGCAGCTGGTCGAGACGCCCCGTGAGCCGGCCGTCGTCGTCCTCGGCCAGCGACGCGCACACCACTTCGTCGAACAGCGGGCGCAGCGGCTCCACGACGAAGTCGAGAGCGCCCGTGATGAGCACGGTGCGGTGGCCGAGCGCCTTGTGGGCCCGCACGCGCGCGATGCCCGCGGGGAACGACTTCGCCAGCAGCAGGTGGTGGAAGAGCTCCCAGGCGTCGTCGCGCAACCGCTGTGCGGGGGCGCCCTCGTAGCGGCGGTAGAAGGTGCGCAGGAAGTCGCCGCGGTCACGGCGGTCGAGCGCCAGCAGCCCGGGGGCCTCGCGCAGGATGCGGGCGGTGAGCCGGGCGCGGTCCGCCATGTCGATGTGGCGGCTTGCCAGCCATGCGTAGGACTCGACGACGTTGGAGGCGACGAGGGTGTTCTCGAGGTCGAAGGCGGCGAGATGGCGCTCGGGGGACAAGATGGCGGCCCGCGCCCGGTCCTCGCGGCTCGCCACCGTCGAACGGCCGGGGTTGGATCGCACGCGGGCGTGCTCGACGATCGACGGCAGGTGGATGCCGTGGACGTAGCCGTTCCAGTCGATCGCCGCCGGGTCGAACGCGAACTGGCGGCGGTCGTCGTCGGGGAGCGACTCCCACAGGCGCAGCAGGTTGTCGACCCGGAAGCGCGCCTCGGTCTCGGTGTACGCGCCGTACAACACCGTGTACGACAGCGCGCGCTCGGCCTGGATGCGGCGTTCCTCGACGCGCGCCGCCAGGTCCGCACGCTCTCCCCGTATCGGTAGTGCGGTGAGCGTGCGCTCGGCCACGCCCAGGGCACGCGTCGCCCGTTGCAGCTGGCGCTGCACGCGGCCGCGCCCGGGGAACGACCACTTGGGGACGACGATGGGCTGACCGTCGGAGTCGTAGAGCGGATGCTCGGTGAACCACCGCTGCACCAGGTCGACCAGTTCGCCGTACCGCAGCGGGTTGCGGACGCTCGAGGCCACGTGGACCACCGACGGCCCGTCGGGGTCGGGGCCGGTCGCCGCGCAGGCGATGATCGCGGCGACCACCATGTCCACGGGGATGACGTCGACGATGCCCTCGGGGATGCCGGGGAACTCCCGCAGCAGTCCGCGTGCATACGAGATGATGATGGGCTCCGCCATCCGGAACCCTCGGATCCAACCGGGCCGGGGCTCGGCCAGCGCGGACTCGATGATCGACGGTCGCACGACGGTCACGGGCACGTCCGGGTGCGCGGTGACGAGGGCCCGCTCGCCCAGAGCTTTCGTAAACGCGTAGGCGTCGGGCCACCCCATGGCCTGGGCTCGGGCCCGGCCCGCCTCGACCAGTTGGGCCCGGACCCATTCGTCGCGCAGCTTTTCGGCCCGCTCGGCGAGCAGGTGAGGGCCCGCGGCCCCGAGCTCGGCGCGCGCCTTCTTCGTGTAGTCGCGCAGGCGCGCGGGGGAGCGGCTCGTCAGGTCGAGCTCGGCGCGCAGGCGACGGGCGGCGCCCACCTCGGCGTCGATGTCGACCTCGGTCGTGACCGTGGTGTGCGTGCGCGCCCGCGCCCCCGAGCTCGCCGCCACCGTGGCGAGTGTCTCGGTGGCGTCGCCCTGGTGGGTGCCGGCGACGTACGCGGTCGACACCGTGACCAGGTGGGTGGGTGTGGCGCGCGGCGCGGCCACCTCGGCGATGGCGGCCGCCACCCGCGACGGGCCCAGCAGGTTGACCTCCACCGCGGTGTCGAGGGGCGCGTCGAAGGCGACGGTGGCGGCCGAGTGCACCACCACGTCACAGCTGGCCAGGACGCGCCGGCCCTCGTCGTCGAGGCCGATCCCGTCGGACGCCACGTCGCCGGCGATGGCGGACAGCCGGCTCGACACCTCGGCGTCGAAGCCGTCGCCGAGCTCGGACCGCAGCTTGTCGAAGCAGTCGTTGCGCACGACCTCACGCGCCAGGCGGGCCGCCGCGCTCAAGCGCCGCGTGGGCCGCACCAGGGCGACCACCTCGCACCCCGGCACCGAGCGCAACAGGCGCTCGACCAGGGCCGTACCCAGGAAACCCGTCGCCCCGGTGACGAGGATCCGCTTGCCCCGCAGGGCGTCGCCGATCACCGGCAGGTCGGCCGGGCGCTGCGACTCACGTCCGCCACTCCATCTGTCTACCATATGGTAGATGAGCGGGTCGGACAAGGGTCGGGGAGTGGACGACGGTCGGGGTGCCGGAGCCGGACGGCGCTCCCGGGCGGGCGGTGCCGCGGCC
>DATGKD010000114.1:0-9627 GCA_035294855.1 Acidimicrobiales bacterium | reverse complement strand
TTGCCGGCAGCGGTGACGCCGTACCAGTCGTTGGTGGCGTCGGCGAGCTCCGGCCCCACCGCGGCGGCGACGTCGTCGGGATCCCAGAGGTAGAAGCGCCCTTCTTCCCCTTCGGAATCGGCGTCTTCCGCGGCGGCGAGGCCGCCGCCCGGCACCATCAGATCGCGAAGGACATAGCCGACCGTCTCCTCGACCACCTGCCTCCAGGCGGACTTCCCGGTGACCTGCCAGGCGTGCAGGTAGGCGCGCACCAGCCCCGCCTGGTCGTAGAGCATCTTCTCGAAATGGGGGACCGTCCAGGTGCGGTCGGTCGAGTAGCGCGCGAACCCCCCGCCCAGGTGGTCGTAGATCCCGCCGGCGGCCATGGCGCTGAGCGTGCCGGTGGCCATGGCCAACGACTCGCTGTCGCCCGAGACTCGGTGGTGCCGGAAGCAGAGCTCCACCAGGCCCGGCTGGGGGAACTTGGGCGCCGGCCCGAATCCCCCCCATTCGGGGTCGTAGCGCTCGGCCAGCGCGCCCACCGATGCATCGAGCAGCTTTCGTGACCCGTGGGCCGGGCCCCCGTCAGCCGGCGTCCCGGGTATGAGCGCCGCGGGGAGCCTCATGCGGCGCTCGATGGCGTCGACGAGCGCGTCCGCCTGTTGTTCGAGCTCGCGGCGCCGGTTCCGCCACGCGTCATCCACGGCGTCCAGCACCCGACGGAAGCCGGGCATCCCGTGGCGGTCCTCGGGTGGGAAGTAGGTCCCGCCGAAGAACGGGCGCCCGTCGGGAGTGACGAACACCGACATGGGCCATCCGCCGTGGGCGGTCATCGCCTGGACCGCTTCCATGTAGATGGCGTCGACGTCGGGTCGCTCCTCGCGATCGACCTTCACGGCCACGAACCGATCGTTGAGGGCGGCCGCGGTGGTCTCGTCCTCGAAGGACTCGTGAGCCATGACGTGACACCAGTGGCACGCCGAGTAGCCGACGGAGACGAAGACAGGACGGTCCTCGGACCGCGCCCGTTCGAAGGCGTCGTCACCCCACGGGTACCAGTCGACCGGGTTGTCGGCGTGCTGTCGGAGATACGGGCTCGTCTCCGACGCCAGACGGTTCACGGAGGCCGAGCCTACGGCTCGTGCTGCTCCCCGCCGCGCACCGGCCGGCGTGGTTGCCACGTGACCGTCCAGCCAGGCCCAACGCGGCGCGCCGTAGGGTTGGCGTCCATGGACCTGCGCGTGGACGGCAAGGTGGCATTGGTGACGGGCGCGTCACGGGGCATCGGGAGCGCCGTCGCCGCTCGTCTCTGTGAGGCCGGCGCGGCCGTCATGCTCGTGGCGCGCAAAGACGAGGCTCTTCGGGAGACGGCCCAGGCGCTGGCGGCGCTCGGCTACGAAGTCGACTGGCGCGCCGCCAACGTGGGTGACCCCGACGCGGCCGAGACCGTCACGGCCGCCGTGGTGGAGCGGTTCGGGTCGCTCGACATCCTCGTCAACAACGCCGCCACCAACCCGTACTTCGGGCCGCTCGTCGAACTGGATCGCGCCCGGGCCGACAAGACACTGCAGGTGAATCTCGTCGCCGCCCTCGTCTGGACCCAGGTCGCGTGGCGGGCTTCCATGGCGTCGCGCGGGGGGGTCATCGTGAACATGTCGTCGGTCGGCGGCTACCGGGTGGAGCAGGGCATCGGCTGGTACAACGTCACCAAGGCGGCGCTCATCCATCTGACCCGCCAACTGGCGTACGAGCTGGGCCCCACGGTCCGCGTGAACGCCATCGCTCCGGGGTTGATCCGCACGGAGTTCGCCCGGGCGCTGTGGGAACCGGCGGGCGACGCCGTGGCCAAGCGCCTCCCGCTGCGCCGCCTGGGTGAGCCCGACGACATCGCCTCGACTGCGCTCTTCTTGGCTTCCGACGCATCCTCGTGGATGACCGGCCATGTCCTCGTCGTCGACGGAGGCGCGCTCGGCATGCCGTCGGGTGGGGTGTGAGGGCGGTGTCGGGTGTCGTGGCAGGCTGATCGGATGCCTTCTCTCGTGGAGGACCTCGAGTTCCGCGGGCTCGTCGCCGACGCAGCCGGGGCCGGGCTCCAGGACGCGCTCGGACGCGGCGGGATGACGGCGTACATCGGCTTCGACCCGACGTCGTCGAGCCTCCATGTCGGGAATCTCGTGGTCGTCCTCATGTTGCGGCGCCTGCAGCTGCACGGCCACCGTCCCATCGCCGTCGCGGGAGGAGCCACCGCCATGATCGGCGATCCCGGCGGCAAGAGCGAGGAGCGGCCCCTGCTCTCAGAGGAGGAAGTGAAGGCGAACGTCGCAGGCGTGCGCGCCCAGCTCGATCGCCTGCTCGACGCGCCGTCGTCGGGCGACGCCCACTCGGCCCCCCTCGTCCTCGACAATCGGGAGTGGTTGGGCGGTCTGGGCTTGTTGGGGTTCTTGCGGGACGTGGGCAAGCACTTCACGGTCAACCAGATGCTCGCCAAGGAGTCGGTGCGAGCCCGGGTCGAGCGCCCCGAGCACGGGATCTCCTTCACGGAGTTCAGCTACATGCTTCTGCAAGCCCTCGACTACCTCCATCTGTTCGACGAATACGGGTGCAGGTTGCAGATGGGCGGCAGCGACCAGTGGGGCAACATCACCGCCGGCATCGACTTCGTGCGGCGGGCCCGCCAGCAGGAGGTGTACGGGCTGGTCACGCCGCTCTTGGTGAAGGCGGACGGCACGAAGTTCGGGAAGACGGAGTCCGGGACGGTGTGGCTCGATCCCGATCGCACGAGCCCGTACGAGCTGTACCAGTTCCTGTTTCGCACCGACGACAAGCTCGTCGGCGAGTGCCTGCGGTACCTGACGTTCATCGATCACGACCGGATAACGGACCTCGACCGGGCGACCGCGCAGCACCCCGAGAGGCGTGAGGCGCAGCGTGCACTGGCCGACTCGGTGTGCTCGCTCGTCCACGGCGACGCCGAGACCGATCGGGCGCGCCGCGCCGCGGCCGCGCTGTACGACGGGCACATCGAGTCGCTCGACGAACCTCTGTTGCTCCAGGTCTTCGCCGAAGCACCCCGGTCGACGTGGGCGCGGGCCGAGCTCGACGGCGATGGCCCGTCGCTGGTCGACGCGCTGGCCCGCAGCGGGCTCGTCCGCTCGAAGAGCGAAGCCCGCGGCCTCATCGCTCAAGGGGGCGCCTACGTGAACGGGAAGCGTGTGCGCGACATCGACGCACGACTGGGGCGTGATGAATTGCTCTTCGACCGTTACGTCGTGTTGCAGAAGGGCCGCGACTACCATCTCGTGCGTTTCGAATAACCGGCGACCCGGCCAGCGGCCCGATCACGTCGGTGGCGGTGGCCGAAGTGTTCGGAGCGGATCCTCCGGTCACGCTAGGCACGGCCGCGACGATGCGGGCCTGGAACCGCTGGAGCGAGAGAACAGACGCAAAGAACAGACGCAAAGAGACAGACGCAAAGAGACAGACGCAACGACAAAGAGGAGGCACGGTGGCCACACAGGAACCGGTGGAAGCGGTCACCGGCTACGCGGCGTTCCCGATCACCACGGCATTCGAGTTCCCCGAGTACGAGATCCAGCGCACACTGGGGTCGTGCTTCGGACTGGTGGTGCGCTCGATGGGCGCTGTCCGCGGAATCGGCGCCTCGCTCAAATCGCTCGTGGGAGGTGAGGTCGCGCAGTACACGAAGCTCCTCGAGGACAGCCGGCGCCACGCCATGGACCGCCTGATCGACAACGCGCGGATCATGGGGGCGAACGCCATCGTGGGCATGCGATTCGACTCGTCGGAGATCGGCCAGGCCCTCACCGAGATCGCCGCGTACGGGACCGCCGTGGTGATCGGGCCTCGCCGCTAGGCACGGCCGTGTTGTACGCCGTTCTGGGGTCAGTGGTCGTCGTCGTGGTCCTCGTCGCCGCGGTGATGAGCCTGTTCGTGCGCCGTCACGGCGAGGCTGATCGCCCTGAACCGGGTTGGCACCCCACCGACGAGATGTTCCGCGACCCCACCACGGACCGCTTGATCCGGGTGTGGACCGACGATGCCGGGCGCCGCCACTACCTGCCGGAGCGGCCCGGCCCGTCGCGCCCGTCGCGATGAGCGGCCCGGTCCATCTCGGCTCCGGTCCGCCGGAGACCGTCCTCGACCCTCCCCCCACCGGCGCCGTCGAGCAGCTGCGCGTCGCCGGCGACGCGCCGCCACCGACGCGGCGCGACGCCGTCGCCGATGTCGTGCGCCGTCATCCCGAGTGGCCCGACGCGTGGGCGGCCCTGGGTGATCTCGCGCGAGACGACGTGGAGGCGTACGCCTGTTTCCGCGTCGGTTACCACCGCGGCCTCGACGCACTTCGATGCTCGGGGTGGCGGGGGAGCGGCTATGTGCGCTGGCGGGCTCCGACCAACCGTGGTTTCCTGCGAAGTCTCGAGGGCTTGCGCGCGGCCGCCGCGGCCATCGGCGAGGTCGACGAGGAAGAGCGTTGCGCGCTGTTCCTTCGTCAGCTCGATCCTGACTGGCCCCCTGCGGAGCTGCGCACCGGCGGCGCGTCATGAGGGTGATGGGCCTCCGGTGAGGCCGGTGGCAGCCGCGCTGGTCGTGTCGGTGACGGTCGCCGCCGTGGTGCTGCTATTGGCGGCGTGTGGCGGTCCCTCCTCCGGTGCCTCCATCGCCGAACAGGTCCAGTCCTGGGTCCGGACGACCGGGTTGGACGCTTCTCTCCGCACGCTGGAAGCCGACGGGCAGCGCGCGCGTGTGGTGGCGGCGAACACCGACGCCGTGGGCCTGCGGACCGTCTGCGACGTGCTGGTCACCGACGCGCTCGGCGCCAACCAGAACCTCCCGTCTCCCGATGCGTCGCTTACGTCCATCCTCACCGCGGCGTACCGCGCGGCCGCGGCAGCCGGCCAGGGTTGTGTGCACGGGTCCGGCCCGCAACACGGCCTTTCGGCGCGCGTGAACGGGGAGCTTGCCGCCGCGCGGGCCGGGTACGTCAAGGCGCAGGCGCGTGTCGACCTGGTCGAGCTGCCCGGGGGCGCCGCGTCGTGAACGAGGCCCGCGGCATCGTGGGCCCGGTGCCGGCCGGACGCGACCCCGACGCGTACGACCGTCTGCGCCGTCGGGTGTTGTGGTCGCTGCCGACCGGCCTGTACGTCGTCGGGACCCGCGCCGGCGACGAGCGAAACCTCATGACGATCAGCTGGGTCATGCAGGCGGCGCTCGAGCCGAAGCTCGTCGCCATCGGGGTCGAGGCCGAGGCGGTGACCCACCGCCTGCTGGCCGAGGGAACGGTGTTCGCCGTCAGCCTGTTGCCGCGCAGCGAACGGGCGCTGGTGCGAAGGTTCGCCAAGCCTGTCCACGACGCCGACGTCGACTCGTCGGGGACCGGCACGATGCTGGGCCAAGCCGTCCACGCGGCCGCCACCGGCGCTCCAATCCTCGACGTCGCGGCCGCGTGGCTCGATTGCGAACTGCGTCGCACGCTTCCCCTCGGCAGCCACAGCCTGTTCGTGGGCGAGGTCGTGGACTGCGGGATCGGGGCGCCCGGACCGAGTGACGCGACGAGCCCCACGGAACCCGACCGATCGGGGCAGAACAACGAGGGCCCGGGCCACGCTGCGGTGGAGGTCCTCCGTATGGAGGACACCCGTATGAACTACGGAGGCTGAGGCGGGCGCAGCTCGAGGACGCGCCGTCAGTCGCGCTCGGGTGGCTCCGGGTCGCGTGGCTGATCGGCGCGGAGGTCGATGCGCAGCGTCAGGATGCCCTCGTCGAGCCGGGCCGAGGCGTCCCCGATCATGGCGAAGTCCATGTAGTCGAGTTGGGCCTGCTCGATGAATCGTTTGCGCTCGGGGCCCTCGACCGGGGGGATGCCGCGACTTCGCACCGCGGACGCGCGGGAACGGAACCGCTCGATCATGGCGTCGGGGTCGTACTCGTCGGCCATGTCACGACCTTACCGGCGCACATTCATGGCGTCTGACCTGGGCCTCGAGGGCGATCTGGGCGGGTGGGGGCACCGGCGGGTGGGGGGTAGACTGCAGCGCGGTCCTCGCCGTGATCCACGCGCCCGGCAGACGGAGGAGTCGCTCGTGAAGAAGGGACGGCATCGCCGATTCGAGGAGGCACGCAGCCTCAAGCGCTCGATCGCGACCGCCAACCGGCGTTGCCCGGAGTGCGGTGCGGAGCCCGACGACGAGCACGCCTCGTGGTGCATGGCCGAATCCGACGAGCTCGAGGAAATCCTGGGGAACGGACCGCGAGCCGCCAGCGAGGACGACCCGCCGGCGGAGTGACTCCGGGGTCCCGGTCCGACGACCGGCGTAACGCCGCGGAGACGTCTCAGGTCGTCGCCTTGCGCCGGACCGCTGGATGGGGCAGTCGGACGGGCGTGGCGCTGGCCGCCGACCCGTTGGGCAGGTGTGGCGACGCCGAGCCGGAGGCGTCGGTGTACTGGCGCCGTCGGGCGTCGAGGTAGCGCCGCAGACGGCGGAAGATCTTCTTGCCGACCATGGCGACGAGCTCCGGCTCGAGCTCTTCGTGCACCGGGCGGCTTCCCACAAATGCCTCGGGTGACTCCGTGCACCACCAGTGGAACTCGAAGCCACCCTCCCCCCAGTCGCGACGGTCCCACTGCCGGATCACCGAGGTCACGTGACCGTCCTCCGCGACCTCGTCGTCTCGCCGGAGCGGCAGCTGCCAGCAGACGTCGGGCTTGAGCTCGAGGTGTGGCACGCCGCGTTCGATGGCGACCTGGTGCAAGGCGCAGCCCGGTCCACGCGCGAAACCGGGCCGGTTAAGGAAGATGCAGGCGTCCTTGACGAGCCGCGTGGTGAGATCGCCCGCCTTCGACTTGGTGATCACCTGAGGGCGGGTCGAACCCTTCGGGTAGGCGACGTCGTGAAACTGCCATTGCTCGGGTGTGAGCGTGGCGGCGACGCGCTCGACGCGCCGGGCGTCTTTTCCGCCGGTGAGGTGCGCTCCGTACGAGCAACAACCTTGGACGAGCTCAGGCGCGGGACCGGTGAGCACCCCCTCACATCCCCGCCCGAAGATGCAGGTCCAGTTGCTTTCGAGGAAGGTGACGTCGAACAGCCAGGTTCGCTCCTCTTCCGGATCGGGGAAGCTCATCCATTCGTGCGCCCCCCGAGGGACACCGGTCCACGGCTCGGACGCGCCGGAGGTGGTGGGGCGCAAGGAGCGCCTCGGCTTGGTTCGTGAAGGCATGGTCACTCACACCCTTCTCTTGGTGACGGCGCGATCGCGTTGACGGCGAGCAGCTGCGCCTCGTTGGGCTCGGCACAGCAGAACCACGACTCGGTGAGCCGGGGACGGGCGTCCCCGGCGGTTGGGGAGGACAGCCGGGGGTCCGGCCTCGGTGCTGCTGCTCGCCCGGCGGCGTCGCTGCCGAGGGAGCGGACCGCCTGTCGACGCACCTCCTCGTAGGTGCGCGCCGGCGACCAACCCTCTGATGCGGCGAGCGCCGCCGTCATGGACAGCTCGCGTTGCAGGTCGTCGAGACGCGCGTCGATGGCAGTCCAGCTCCAACCGAGGTGTTCGTCGTCGTAGGCGCCGAGGAGGCCCGTGAGTGCCCCCGAGTCCAACAGCAGGGATCCGGGCGGGACGAGCAAGCGGATGGTGTAGTGCACCGGGTCGACGTTGCCGACCAAGTCGTACCGGGCCACCAGGTCGAGCAGGTCCAGCACTTCCGACGCCGTCGTCCACGGGGTGAACGGCAGCAGCGACGGGCGGGGCTCGATCCCGGCAGCTCGCAGCACCGCAACCGCCTCCTCCTCGTCCGCCACCGTGTGTCCCTTGTCGAGGAGGTGGAGGACGTGATCACTCGCCGACTCGAAGGCCGACACCACGAACAGACACCCCGCTTGCGCCAGTCGCGGCCAGAGACCCTGGTCACGCAGGACATGTTCGACTTTGACGGTGACGTCGAAGGTGAGGCTCGGGAAGGCGCCGTGGACGGCGTCGACGACGCGCCGGGCGTGGTGCGGTCCGCTCAGAAAGTCGGGGTCGCCGAAGCTGACGTGTTGCGCTCCCAGGGACACGAGCTGCTCGACGTCGGCCATCACGGCGTCCACGCCGACGACGCGGGTTCGCCCGTCGTACACCACTGGCACCGGGCAGTGGCGGCACCGGTGGACGCACCCGTGGCCGGCCTCGGTGTATCCCGCCAGGCGGCGCTGCCCGGCGACGTCGAGTCGCGCATAGTGGTCGAGCCCCGGCAACAGGTCTCGGGCCGGCAGACCGAATCGTCCCCGCCCGAGGTCGACGCGTTGCCCCCGCCAAGCGGGCGCCGACCGCTCGGACCGGGCGCGACCAACAGCGTCCACCCACGACAGCAACCCGGGTTCGTACTCCCCGGTGATCGTGGTGTCCGCCAGGGCCGCTGTTCCCATGGCGCCGTCCAGCCCGGCGTACAGGCCGTAGAGGCACAGCGGCATCTCCGGGCGAAGCGCCCGGATCTCGGCGCACACCGGACGAGCGAGTCGCATGGCGGTGTGCATCGGCACCGAACACGCCACGGCGTCGGCCCATCCGGCCAAGCCCGGGTCGAAGGGTGCGACCGAAAGATCAAGGCAGCGCACTTCGTGGCCGGCCCGGCGCAGCGCGCCGGCGGGCGACGCCACATGCAGGGGCTGGTGGCCCAGCTCGTAGGTCGACACCAAAGCGATGCGCACCGTCCCACGGTAGCGGGAGCGGCCACCGGCCCCGGGACACCCGTGATCGGTCAAGTCGCGCCGGGGTCGATGGCGCGCCGTCTGTGGCGTCTGCGCCGTCTCAGTCGATGACGACGTGCAGGAGGTCGCGCGCTCGCCGAAGTGCCCTTTCGACGCGTTCGGGTCGCCGGTCGCGTGCGAACACGAAACCGATGTACCGGTCGCCCTCGGGGACCGGTACGACCGGGCTGCCGGGAGCGACGGTGATGTCCACCTCGGTGACACCAGGCACCGCGAACGCGTCAGACTGGCCCGTCACCTCCACGAACCGACCGGCGCGCGGCGTGGGCAACATGAGCACGCCGGACGCACCTCCCCACCACGTGGTGTCCTGCTCCTTTCCGATGGCGTGGGCGATGACCAATTCCTCGAGCGACCGGCCAGTGGCGAAACGCAGGGTCCTCGAACACAGGCCGCCGATCGTCCGGGCGGCCACCTCGACGACCGACGCCCGGCCGGCGTGCACACGCGCCTCGGCGTGCACGGGCCCGTCGTCCAGTCCCAGCGCGCGCGTCGCGGCTTGCACGGCCTGGATCGCCGCGGTGACGTCCGGGCCGGGGAGGCGGGACGGGGTCACGTAGATGGATTCCTCGAAGTAGGGCCCGTCGAGCGGCTCGGGTTTGTCGAACACCGCCAGCACGTTGAGCTCGCCCGAGGCGAGGAGGCCTTCGATGGCGACCTCGGCCCCGGGTACGAAGCGCTCGATGAGAACAGGTAACTCCGGGCCGACACCGGCTCGCCGCGCAATCGAGCGCACGTGCTCCACGGTCGCCACCGCGTCGTGCGGGCTGTCCGCGCGGATCACTCCCTGACTGGCCGCGAGCGTCGTGGGCTTGACCACACACGGGGTGCCCACCTTTCGGGCGGCGGCGGCGATCTCATCCGGGCCGGCGTCCGGCGGCACGGC
>DATGKD010000113.1:0-4761 GCA_035294855.1 Acidimicrobiales bacterium | reverse complement strand
GCTCGCCGCCAACGCCATCATGGTGGCGGGGCTCATCCGCATCGGCGAGGCGGCCACGCGCATCATGGACGGCAGCGCCCGGCGGGCAGTGGCGCACGCCACCTCGGGACCGTGCCTGCAACAGAACCTGGTGTGCGCGCTGGACGCCGAGCCCGACACAGCGCCGAGCGCCGGGCCCGGGACGGGGGGAGGTTCCTGATGGCCGAGCGGTGCGCGGTCGTGGGCGTGGGCCAGACCCGCCACGCGGCCAAGCGCGAGGACGTGTCCATCGCCGGCCTCGTGCGCGAGGCCGCCCGGCGCGCGCTCGACGACGCGGGCATGGACTACGGCGACGTCGATGCGGTGGTGATCGGCAAGGCGCCCGACATGTTCGAAGGCGTCATGATGCCCGAGCTGTACCTGGCGCCCGCCCTCGGCGCCGTGGGCAAGCCCATGCTGCGGGTGCACACCGCCGGGAGCGTCGGCGGGTCGACCGCCATCGTCGCCGCGCACCTCGTGGCCTCGGGCCGCTTCGACAAGGTGCTCACCGTGGCGTTCGAGAAGCAGTCCGACTCCGACGCCATGTGGGCGCTGTCGGTGCCGCAACCCTTTTCGGCCCCGCTGCTCGCGGGCGCGGGCGGGTACTTCGCCCCCATCATCCGGGCCTACATGCGGCGCTCGGGAGCGCCCGACCACATCGGGATCCTGGTGGCGGTGAAGGACCGCAAGCACGCGCTCAAGAACCCCTACGCCCACCTGCACATCGAGGACATCTCCTTCGACATGGTGAAGGACTCGATCATGCTGTGGGATCCCGTGCGCTACCTGGAGACGTGCCCGTCGTCCGACGGCGCGGCCGCCATGGTGCTCGCCTCGGAGCGCGTCGCCGATTCGGGCTCGGCGGCGCACCCGCCCGCCTGGATCCACGGCATGGCCATGCGCTCGGAGCCCACCATGTTCGCCGGCCGCGACCAGGTGAGCCCCCAGGCCTCCAAGGACTGCGCGGCGGACGTGTACCGCCAGGCGGGCATCTCCGAGCCCCGGCGCGAGATCCAGGTGGCCGAGGTGTACGTGCCGTTTTCGTGGTACGAGCCGATGTGGATCGAGTCCCTGGGCTTCGCCCCCGAGGGCGAGGGGTGGAAGCTCACCGACGAGGGCGCCACGTCCTTGGACGGCGGGGACATCCCGTGGAACGCGTCGGGCGGGGTCCTGTCGTCGAACCCCATCGGTGCCTCGGGGATGCTGCGCTTCTTGGAGGCCGCCATGCAGGTGCGCGGCCAGGCCGGCGAGCACCAGGTGGACGGGGTGCGCCGGGCGCTGGGCCACGCCTACGGCGGGGGCTCGCAGTTCTTTTCGATGTGGGTCCTGGGCGCCGACAAGCCCTGACCGTCCAGTCCGCACGGCCAGGCGGTGGGCCGCGCGGCCCCACCTACACTGGGCCGGTCGCGCCAGGGCGAGGGCCCAGACTCGTGAGCGGGCCGGGACGGAGGTAGAGACGTGAAGGTGGTCGTCGACTTCGACGTGTGCGCATCCAACGCGGTGTGCATGGGCATCGTGCCCGAAGTTTTCGAGGTGCGCGACGACGGCTTCCTGTACGTGCTGCAGGAGAACCCCCCGTCCGAGCTCTACGACAAGGTGCGCATGGCCGCCAACAACTGCCCGACGGGAGCGATCACCCTCGAGGAGGACGGGTAGCGCCCGTAGGCAGGTCGACGGGCGGCGGGCCCCGGGTCCGCTTCGCCCCCTCGCCGACGGGCTACTTCCACGTCGGCAGCGCCCGCACGGCGCTGTACAACTGGCTCTACGCCCGGTGCACGGGCGGCACCTTCATCCTGCGCATCGAGGACACCGACGCCGAGCGCAACCGCGAGGAGTGGGTCGAGGGCATCAGCTCCGCTCTGGGCTGGCTCGGCATGGACCCCGACGAGGGCCCGTACCGGCAGTCCGAGCGCAGCGCCCTGTACGCCCAGGCCATCGGCCAGCTGTGGGCGAGTGGCGCGCTGTACGCGTGCGACTGCACGCGCGCCGCGATCGACGCCCGTACCAAGGACAACCCCACCCCGGGGTACGACGGCCACTGCCGCGACCGGGGGCTGGCGCGCCAAGACAACGCGTTGCGCTTCCGGGTCCCCGACGTCGGCACGACCGTCGTGCACGACCTGGTGCGCGGGGACGTGGCATTCCCCAACGACGCCATCGAGGACTTCGTGGCCGTCAAGTCCACCGGGGCGCCGCTCTTCGTGCTCGCCAACGTGGTCGACGACATCGACATGGCCATCACCCATGTCATCCGGGGAGAGGACCTGCTGCCGTCGACGCCCAAGGGAATTCTCGTCTGGCGGGCGCTGGCGGGCGACGACTCGGCGGGGCCGGCCTTCGCACACCTGCCCATGTTGGTCAACGCCAAGCGCCAGAAGCTCTCCAAGCGGCGCGACCCGGTCGCGGTCGAGGCGTACCGGGAGGAGGGCTACCTGGCGGCTGCGATGCGCAACTACCTGGCGCTGTTGGGGTGGAGCCACCCCGACGGCAAGGAGATCCTGACGACCGACGACATGGTGGAAGCCTTTTCGCTCGAGGACGTCAACCACGCGCCGGCGTTCTTCGACGTCGACAAGCTGCGGTGGATGAACGGCGAGTACGTGCGGGCCATGCCGACGGCCGAGTTCGTGGAAGAAGCCGGGCCGTGGATCTCCCCGCCGCGCGCCCCGTGGCCCCCCGAGCGGTTCGACGAGCAGACCTTCGGGGTCATGGCCCCTCTCGTCCAGGAGCGGGTCGCCGTGCTGGGCGAGGTGCCCGACATGGTCGACTTCCTGTTCCTCGAGGAGCCCGTCATGGACGAGGCGTCCTGGCAGGCGGTCGTGGCCGAAGGGTCGTCGGCGGCCCTGCTCGAGGCGGCCCTGGAGGCCTACGCCACCTGTGAGTGGACCGCAGAATCCCTGCATGTGGCCACCCAGACGCTCGCCGATAGCGCCGGGGTGAAGCTCCGCACGGCGCAGATGCCCATCCGGGTGGCGGTGACCGGCCGGCGGGTGGGACCGCCCCTATTCCAGTCTCTGGAGGTACTCGGGCGCGATCCTGTACGGCAGCGGCTGGGCAGCGCCCTCGACCGCTTGCGGCACGGACCGGGCTGACACCGCCCGGCCCGAGGGTCGGGACAGCGGGGGTCAGCGTGGAGTTCGTGCTGGGAGGGATCTTCCGGGGCCTCCGGTGGGTGTTCCAGCGTTTCTGGATCTTCATGGGCCTGCTCGCGGCCTACTTCCTGGTGACAGCGGGCCAGGTGTGGCTCACCTCCCGGCATTCGGACCCCATCGCCGCCCAGGCGGCGGTGGTGATGGCGGCGCCAGAGCACGGTGGGGTGGCGTCGGCCGACCTCGTGGCTCGGCTCCAGGACGCCGACGACCTGTGGCACCGCCATCTCGCGCCGTTGCTCGTGGTGACCGGGATCGATCAGGCGGCCGACCACAGCAGCGTGGCCGGGGTGTCGGAGAGCTGGCTCGTGGCCCACGGCGTCACCGCGACCGACGTCGTGGCCGCCGGCGGGACCGGCACGTGGAAGAACCTGTCGGGCGCGGCCGCCGTGCTCCACCGGCGCGGACTCACCCGCGTGCTCGTCGTCACCGACGGGTTCCAGGAGGACCGCAGCCTGGCCATCGCCACCCAGGTGGGGCTCAAGGCGAAACCGGTCCCCGTCGCCGACTCACCCATCAAGGGGTGGTCCAAGTTCCCCTACTTCGCGAAGGAGACCGTGAGCGTCGCGGTGGGACGGGTCGTCGGGTACTCGCGTCTCGGCGACATGGGCGAAGCGTCGGTGTCTGCCGTGTCGTCGTTGTCGGTGTCGCCGGTGTTGCCGGTGCCGTAGCCGTGGGCTGCGCCCCTGTTCGGGTAGGTTGAGGGGTCACCCATTCGGGGGTGGTGTAATCGGCAACACGACAGGTTCTGGCCCTGTTATTGGGGGTTCGAGTCCTCCCCCCCGAGCTCTGTTCAACTGACGGACCTCGTAGAGACGGGGGCGGTCTTCTGTCGCAGCGCTCATAGGGGGTTTGCCCCCCGAGTGAGCCGTGCGGGCGATGGTCGTTGTAGTAGTCCCCCCACTCCTGGAGCTTGTCGTTGAAGAGCGCGGAGTCGTCGATGACGACGCCCTCGAGCGCCCGATAGAAATCCTCGGCGTCGATTCGGTGAGATCTCTCTACTTTTCCATTGAGCCGCGGCGTGGCCGGCTCGATGTAGACGTGGGGGATGCCCCGGTCGAGCAGGTGCCAGTGGAACGACGACCGGAATTCGCCGCCGTTGTCCGTTTGGATCGACTCCACCCGGAACGGCAGCTTCTCCAACACGTAGTCCACGAACTGGATGGCCCACAGTCCGAGGTGAGCATCTGCAAGGGGCTCGACGCCGAGATGGCTGCGTTCCCGGACCCTGTGCGACACGGGCGCATGGCTCGGCCGGCGCCCGAGGCGCCTTCGGGTGACCCTTGGACGCGGCAAGAGGGTGGACCGGAGCCCACCCTCTTGCCTCGCTTGGCAGCTACCCGAGCCGCGTAGAGGGGTTCACGGTTGGGGCAGTGCTTCTAGATGGAACCCGAACTGGTCGACGAGTCGATCTGAAGCGACGACACGCTCGTGTTGTTTCCACACGTCGCGATGTCGTTCGAGGACTGCGGGGTCAGGTAGACACCCAGGCTTCCTGTGCCGGCGTAGGAACCGCTCACCGCAAAGCTTCCACTGAAGCCGACTTCGCCCTCAGTGTTGACCGTGGGGTTCAGACCGGCGACGGTGAACTTCG
>DATGKD010000112.1:0-5643 GCA_035294855.1 Acidimicrobiales bacterium | reverse complement strand
TCGCGGGCTACACGATCGACGCGGACCTGCTCGCCCGGGCGGCACCGGACGCGGTGGTCATGCACTGCCTGCCCGCGCACCGAGGCGAGGAGATCACCGCCGACGTCCTCGAGGGAACCCGAAGTGTCGTGTGGCGCCAGGCGGCCAACCGGATGCACGCCACGCGAGGGCTCCTGGCCTGGCTGCTGGCCGCGGACGGCGCCGGACACGAGGATCCCGGGTCACGCGCCGGCTCCCGGCCAAAGACCGGCACATGAAGCTCGGCAAGCCGCAGCGCCAGCACCGCATCGCGCGCCTGTTGGAGACAAGTGCCGTCACGAATCAGGCGCAACTCGTGTCGATGCTGGCCGACGAGGGGGTCGTCGCCACCCAGACCACGGTGTCACGCGACCTCGAGGAGCTCGGGGCCGTGAAGGTCCGGATCCCCGGAGGGGAAACGGTCTACGCGCTGCCCGAGCTGCCCACCAAGCAGGTGGCGCCGGAGGACCACCTGCGCCGTGTGCTGGGGGAGTGGGTGGTCGAGGTCGCCCACTCCGTCAACCTGGTGGTCCTGCGCACCCCGCCCGGGTCCGCCCACGTGGTCGGCTCCGCCATCGACCGCAGCGGGGTCGAGGGCGTGGTCGGCACGGTGGCGGGGGACGATACCGTCCTCGTGGTGGCCGCCGAGGAGCCGGGAGGCGCAGCGCTCGCCGATCGCCTCGCCGCCTTGGCGGGGACGAACGGTCAAGGCGCGACGCGGGCCAACGGCGCCCCGGGCTCGACGACGGATCCGGCCGCGGTTTCGGCCGCGGATTCGAAAATGCATTCGACGGACGATTCAGCGATGGACGGAGCGCGGTGATGGCAAAGCGGGTCGTGCTGGCCTACAGCGGCGGACTGGACACGTCCGTGGCTGTCCGGTGGCTGCAGGAGCACCACGACGTCGAGGTGATCGCGGTCGCGGTGGATGTCGGGCAGGGCGGGGACTTCGAAGCCGTCCGCCGCCGCGCCCTCGACGCCGGTGCGGTCGAGTCGGTCGTCGTGGACGCCCGCGCCGACATGGCGGAGTCGGTCGTCGTCCCGGCATTGGCCGCCAACGCGCTGTACGAGGGGCGCTACCCGTTGGTGTCCTCGCTGTCGCGTCCGGTGATCGTCCGGCACCTCGTGGCCGAGGCGCGCCGCCACAGCGCCGACGCCGTCGCCCACGGCTGTACCGGCAAAGGCAACGACCAGGTGCGCTTCGAGGTCGGTACGCGCACCCTCGCCCCGGACCTGGAAGTGCTCGCCCCGGCACGGGAGTGGGGCATGACCCGGGAGGACTGCATCGAATACGCCGAACGCCACGGCATCGTCGTCGAGGCGACGAAGGAGAAGGTGTACTCCATCGACGAGAACCTGTGGGGCCGGGCGATCGAGTGCGGGGAGCTCGAGGACCCCTGGGCCGCACCGCCCGAGGACGTCTTCACGCTCACGCGGGCCACGGAGACCGAGGGGCGCGACCTGGTTGTCGGGTTCGAGGCCGGGGTACCGGTGAGCCTGGACGGCCGGCCGCTCGGCCTGACCGAGCTCATCGCCGGGATCGGCGCGGTCGTGGGCTCCTACGGCTGGGGCAGGATCGACATGATCGAGAACCGACGGGTGGGGATCAAGAGCCGTGAGGTCTACGAGGCCCCCGCCGCGCTGGCGCTCATCGCGGCGCACGCCGACCTCGAGGCGCTGACCCTGGAGCGTGACGTGGCGCACGAAAAGGCGCGGCTCGAGCCGCGCTGGGCGGAGCTCGTGTACGACGGTATGTGGTTTTCGCCGCTGAAGGACGCCCTCGACGCGTTCTTCGCGAGCACCCAGCGCCACGTCACCGGCGAGGTGCGCCTGTCGCTCGCGCCCGGGCGCTGCACCGTGACGGGTCGGCGGAGCCCCGTCTCGCTCTACGACCACGGGCTCGCCACGTACGACCAGTCCGACACGTTCGACCACGCGGACGCCGCCGGCTTCGTCCGGCTGTGGGGCCTCGGCGTCTCCACGTGGGCGGCACGCCAGGGACCGGGGACGTCGGCGTGACGCTCTGGGAGGGCCGGCTCGGCGGCACCGCCGACGAGGTCATGACGTTCACGGCCAGCCTGCCTTTCGACACCCGGCTGGCCACCGACGACTTGGCCGGCTCACGCGCGCACGTGCGCGGGCTGGCGCGCGCCGGCATCCTCGACAACAGCGAGGCCGCTCTTCTCGTCGCTGCGCTCGATCGCGTGGGGGAGGAGATCGAAACCGGGATCTTCAGGTTCCAACCGGCCGACGAGGACATCCATACCGCGGTCGAGCGCAGGGTCACCGAGCTCGCCGGGGATGTAGGCGCCAAGCTGCACACGGGGCGCAGCCGCAACGACCAGGTCGCTCTCGACGTGCGGCTCTACACACGGCGGGAGTTGCTCGCCATCGTGCAGGGCATCCTCGAGCTCCAGACGGTCCTCCTGCAACGAGCGGTGGAAGCAGGCGACGCCTACCTGCCGGGCTACACGCACCTGCAGCGTGCCCAACCCGTCTTGCTCGCGCACCATCTCTTGGCGCACGGCTGGGCGTTGTCGCGCGATGTCGACCGCATCCTGCACAGCGTGGTGCGCATGGACGTGAGCCCCCTCGGCGCGGGCGCGCTGGCGGGGTCGTCGCTGCCCCTCGACCCAGATGGGGTCTCCGCCGACCTGGCGTTCGGCAGCCGTTTCGAGAACTCCCTGGACGCCGTGGCCGACCGTGACTTCGTGGCCGAGGCGCTCTTCGACCTGGCGCTGCTCGGCGTGCACCTGTCCCGGCTGGGCGAAGAAGTCGTGTTGTGGTCGAGCGAAGAGTTCGGCTTCGTGTCCCTCGACGACGCCTTCGCCACGGGCAGCTCGATGTTGCCGCAGAAGAAGAACCCCGACGTGGCCGAGTTGGCGCGGGGCAAGGCGGGCCGCCTCATCGGTCACGTCGTCGCCGTGTTGACCACGTTGAAGGGCCTCCCCCTCGCCTACAACCGCGACCTGCAGGAGGACAAGGAGCCGCTCTTCGACGCGGTCGACCAGGTGGGGCGGGCGTTGCCGGCCATGACGGGTTTGGTCGCCACCGCACACTTCGACCACGACCGCATGCGCGCCGCGGCCGACGGGCCCGCGGCGGCGGCCGTGGACCTGGCGGAGTGGATGGTCGAGCGGGGCACGCCGTTCCGCCAGGCGCACGCGGTGGTGGGCTCGCTGGTGCGCGACTCGATTCAGCGGGGGGTGCCTCTGGCCGAGCTCGTTCAGGCGCACCCGCTACTCGGCTCCGATGCGGTCGACCTCCTCGAGCCCGGCGTGGCCGTCACGAGGCGGACCTCTCCCGGCGGCGCCGGGCCGCGGCCAGTGGGGGTGCAGATGGAGAGGTTCCGACACCGCCTCGAGCTGGACCGGCAGCGCGTGACCCACGCGGTCGATGCGGCGACGGGTCCCGGTGCATCTGCAGGCACACGCGCCGCCGAGCACGCCATGGAGAAAGGTGCGCCACGCGACGGCGCGCCGGCCGGGGGCGCCCGGTCGGGCGCCTCCAAGACGCCGGTGGCGTCGGGCTCGAGTCGCCGGAGTCGGGCGCCCCGCTCGCGTTCGCCGCGTCCGGCGCGGTCGCCGCGTTCGCCGCGCGATCCCGGGGCCGCGTCGGGGAACGGCCCTTGACGACGGTCGGGGAGGCGCAGCCGCGTCGCTCCGGTCGTTCTCGCACGCCCCGCCCTTCTGGCACACCTCATGCTGCTCGCCGCCGGCCGGTGGCGCGGCGGTTCTTCGCCCGGGACGCGCTCGAGGTCGCGCCGCTGTTGCTCAACAAGCTCCTGGTGCACGGGCCCCGGGTGGGCCGGATCGTCGAAGTCGAGGCATACCGCGGGTCCGACGACCCGGCGTCGCATGCGTACCGGGGTCTCACTCGGCGCAATGCCACGATGTTCGGGCCGCCCGGCTTTCTGTACGTCTATTTCACGTACGGCATGCACTGGTGCGCCAACGCGGTGTGCATGCCCGAGGGGACCGCCCAGGCGGTGCTGCTCAGGGCGCTCGCCCCCCTCGAGGGTCTCGACCTGATGCGGGCGGCCCGACCGGTGGCCGGGACGGACCAGCACCTCGCGAGTGGACCGGCCAAGCTGTGCCAGGCGATGGGCATCGCGCGAGCCCATGACGGGGCCGATCTCGTCACCGGCGAAGGGGGCATCCGGGTACTGGACGACGGCGTGCCGCCACCGGCGGTGCCGGGGGTGTCCGCCCGGATCGGGTTGCGCCGAGCGGCCGAGCTCCCGTGGCGCTGGTGGGTTCCCGGGGATCCCAACGTGTCCCGGGGGCGGCCCGGCGCGCCGGGCCGGGCACGCCGGCGCGTCCCTGTTCAGGGCGCGGGGCGACCCGAAACAGCCCTTTGACTCCCCCCCGGGGCGCCGGTATATTGAAAGACCCCCCGGTTGGGCAACCGACCGAGGCAACCGGCATCGACGCCCCTCCAGGGTGTGTGTCGCGTCGCTCCTTGAAAACGGAACAGTGAGAGCCAAAAGCCAGTGCGGGCGACCGGCCGGCGCGTTTCAGCGTGCTTGACGGTCGAACCACAATTCAGCACTGACACGGACAACGTCCGTGCTGTGCCAGTCGGCCAAGGGGAAGTCAGCCCGTGGCCGGCTCTCCAGATCGTCGCCGTTGCCTTCGGGTGACGACGTTGATCTCGACGGAGAGTTTGATCCTGGCTCAGGACGAACGCTGGCGGCGTGCCTAACACATGCAAGTCGAACGAGGTCCATCCGGTGGCAACACCGGTGAAGACCGAGTGGCGAACGGGTGAGTAACACGTGAGCAACCTGTCCCAAAGACTGGGATAACCCCGGGAAACCGGAGCTAATACCGGATGTCCCCACCGGGTCGCATGGCCTGGTGAGGAAATGGATTCCGCTTTGGGAGGGGCTCGCGGCCTATCAGCTTGATGGTGGGGTAACGGCCCACCATGGCGCCGACGGGTAGCTGGTCTGAGAGGACGATCAGCCACACTGGGACTGAGACACGGCCCAGACTCCTACGGGAGGCAGCAGTGGGGAATCTTGCGCAATGGGCGAAAGCCTGACGCAGCAACGCCGCGTGAGGGACGAAGGCCTTCTGGGTTGTAAACCTCTTTCAGCAGGGACGATTGTGACGGTACCTGCAGAAGAAGCCCCGGCCAACTACGTGCCAGCAGCCGCGGTAATACGTAGGGGGCGAGCGTTGTCCGGAATTATTGGGCGTAAAGAGCTCGTAGGCGGCTTGGCAAGTCACGTGTGAAATCTTCAGGCTCAACCTGGAGATGCCACGTGATACTGCCATGGCTTGAGTCCGGTAGGGGACCACGGAATTCCTGGTGTAGCGGTGAAATGCGCAGATATCAGGAGGAACACCAGTGGCGAAGGCGGTGGTCTGGGCCGGAACTGACGCTGAGGAGCGAAAGCGTGGGGAGCGAACAGGATTAGATACCCTGGTAGTCCACGCCGTAAACGTTGGGCACTAGGTGTGGGACCCTATCGACGGGTTCCGTGCCGCAGCTAACGCATTAAGTGCCCCGCCTGGGGAGTACGGCCGCAAGGCTAAAACTCAAAGGAATTGACGGGGGCCCGCACAAGCGGCGGAGCATGTGGCTTAATTCGAGGCAACGCGAAGAACCTTACCTGGG
>DATGKD010000111.1:0-34769 GCA_035294855.1 Acidimicrobiales bacterium | reverse complement strand
TCGCGAGAGCGATCTCGGGGGTCCACATCCCCTGACACGCGCCGCGCCGGGGGGGACGGTCCGGCAGGCCCGGCGGAAAAACCCGTTGGTAGCCTGCACGACCGTGCGCACCGAGTCAGTTCCGCCCGAAGCCACCGAGGTCGAGTTCGGGCCCGACGCCGAACACCTCGACCGGCCCGCGTCGCACGTCGTGTTCCTGTGCACCGGGAACGCGGCACGGTCGGTGATGGCCGGAGCGATCATGGCCGCAGCGGGCACCGGCATCCGGATCACGACCGCAGGGACGCATGTCATCGAGCGCCAGCCGGTCAGCCTGCGCACGCGCGACGCGCTGGGCGCGGTGGGCCTCAACGTGTCGGTGCACCGCAGTCATCAACTCACCGACGATGACGTCGACCAGGCCGACCTCATCGTCGCCATGGCTGCCGAGCACGTCCGGTACGTGCGTCGACGCCACCCGTCGGGCGCGGGGCGGACGGCCACCGCCAAGTGGCTGGCGCAGCATCTCGACGCCGGCCCTGAGCCCATCGCCGAGCGCGTGGCGCGCCTCGGACTGGCGTCGGTCGACCCCGAGCGTCAGGGGGACGTCGAGGATCCGGCGGGAGGCGACGACGAGGACTACGCCACGTGCGTCGTCGAGCTGACCTCGTTGATCGCCGAGCTCGGGCCCCGACTGGCCTGAGCGATCAGGAGAGGTCAGGCCCGCGCGGGCTCAGGGCCCTCGCGGCGGCGGGCACCGATGTCCGCGCAGTGCGCGCACACCGAGGCCGGGATGACGCCCGCACGCATCAGCAAGGCGAAGACCTTGCAGCCCAGGCAGAGGGCGAAGGCGGCTTCCAGGAACGCCGCCCCCGCCAGCAACCCCACCACGACCCAGGCGGCGGTGGTGGCCCCGGCCCCGAACCACAGCGCGACCGCGGTGGTGGAGAACGCGGCTCCCACGCCCTGGGCGAACCGCTTGGGCGGGCCCGGGACCAGGCGGGGCGTGGCGGACAGGCGGGGCGCGACGACCCGGGTGGCGAGCTGGCCGAGAGGGCTCAACGTGGGGCCGGTGAGCACCCGCGCCCAGAATCCGTAGGCGAGCGGCACGAGCAGCCACTGCTGGCGGAGGACGAGGCCGGTCACGCACATCACGAGCACGCCGGCGGCGACCACACGTGCGGCGATCTCGTTCACGGGGTCGGGGAATCCGAGGAGCGGGCGCAGACGCACGACCGAAATGCTACCGGCTCGGTCGGGTTTCCGATCCAGCCGCGGTGGCGGGCGGACGGCGGCGCTCAGTCGCGGTGGACGGACCGGAGACCGGCCCAGGCCAGGTCGGCGAGCCGGCGGGCAAGGCGCGTCGCCTCCGAGGCGTCGGGCTCTCCCGATGACGGGTCCCGCCCGGCCAGGAAGTGCCGGCTCGCTCCCTCGGCCATGCCGACCACGGCGTACGCCAGGAGCCGGCGGTGGTCCTCCTCGAGGCCCGCGTCGATGAGGTCATCGACGTACTCGGCGACCCCGTCCTCGACGCGGCGCACCGCCCTGGACAGCTCGGCGTCGTTGGGGACGTCGCTGCCGAAGAGGAGGTTGAACGCGTCGGCGTGGGTCACGACGACATGGAAGTAGGCCGCGAACCCGCTCTCCACCTGTTGACGAGGACCATCGGCGCGCGCCACGGCGCCTTCGATCGCTTCGAGCATCGTGTGCGCCACCGAGTCGACGAGCTCGAGGTACAAGGCGCGTTTGGAGTCGAAGTGCTGGTACAGCAGGGGCTTGGTCACCCCGGCTTGCTCGGCGATGTCGTCCATCGTCGTGGCGTTGAAGCCGCGCTCGGCGAAGACGGTCAGGGCCACGTCCAGGAGCTGCTGCCGGCGCCGGTCCGCAGGCAGCCGCTTGCCGGCGACCCCGGACGTGTCTGACGCCCGGGTGGCCATGGCGGGCATGGTACCGGCGGTCCCGGGGGTGCCACCCCGGCGGCTCACCTCGGTGCCGCTCGCCCGCGGCCGACGACCCGGGCCACGACCCGATCGATGTGGCCGGGAAGGTCACCGAGCGCGAAGTGCCGGCGGGCGACCGCGGCGTTGTGGGTGATCAGCCCACGGTCGGGTTGCCGCAGGAACCTCGCCACGCGCGACGCGTCGTCGTGGCGGAACCAACAGAAGCCGAACGCCTCGAGCTCGGCGGCGACGGGGTAGGGCCCGATGGCGAGCGGGCGCCGATGCACCGCCGACTCCACGGCCGGGTTCCCGAAGCCCTCCCACGTGGAGGGAAGCGCCACCACGTCACAGGCGGCGTACGCATCGGCGACGGGCAACGGGTGAGCCCCGTGGCCGTGGCCCAGCCGGACGGGGCACGACGCCCGGTCCACCAGCCGCGCCAACTCGGGCCCGAACCCGTCCTCTGCGGGACCGAGGAGCCAGAAGGTGGCGCCGAGCGCCTCGGCGAGCGCAATGCCGCCCGGCACGTTCTTCCGTTCCAGGGCGCGGGTGGGTTGCAGCACGACCAGGTCGTCGGGGCCCAGCTGGAGTCGCTGCCTCGTCGCGTCGCGGTCGCCGGTCGGGGGGTCGGGGTCGAACGCGTTGCGGACGACGGACGCGGTGATGCCGTGGCGCGCCAGCTGACGCCGGCTGAGGTCGTTGACGGTGACGTGCGCCCAGCGCGCGTCGTCGGGCGGCGGGGGATGCTCGACGTACTGCGGCCTCTGCCACGGCAGGTCGTGATGGTGGAGCACCGCCGGCCGGCCCCGCAGGCACCGGGCGACGAGCGACGCCGCTGCTTCATTGAGCGGGAGCGAGCAGAGGTTCTCGACGACCACGAGGTCCGCTCCCGCCAGGGCGTCGTCGAGCTCGGCGCGCGTGGGGGGCACCGGGGCGCCGATGGCCAGGCCGGGCAGGAGACGGTCGACGGGCCCCTCGCCCGCCACCGTCGTGACCGCGAACCCCAGTTGGGTCAGGGCGCGCGCCCACTTGGCCGACTCCACCGAGACCCCGTCGCCCCCGCCCAGACGGAACGACACGATGACGACGACCCCGGCCACGGGCCACCCTACGGCGCGCCGCGACTGCGCAAGGTACGGTCGCCCGGATGTCCGAGCCCGAGGACGCAGGTGCCGGCCGCGGTCAGCCCGTCCTGTTGTACGAGGCGGCCGACGGGGTGGCGCGGCTCACGATCAACCGCCCCGAACGTCGCAACGCCATGTCGTGGGACGTCATGACGGGCTTGCGCGACGCGCTCGACGCGGCGCGGGCCGATCCCGAGGTGCGCGTGGTGGTGCTCGCCGGCGCGGGCGACGATGCGTTCTGCGCAGGCGCGGACCTGAGTGCCATGTCGGGGGGCGCCGGGCACGAGGCCGGCCTGCTCGACCTGCACGAGGCGCGTGGCGTGCTGGCCGGGGTCTTCGAGCGCATGTGGGGCCTCGGCAAGCCGACGATCGCCCGCGTGCAGGGTTGGGCGATGGCCGGTGGATTCGGCCTGGCGCTCGCTTGCGACCTCGTCGTGGCGTCGGAGCGGGCCAGGTTCGGGGCGCCGGAGATCAACGTCGGGCTGTGGCCGTACATGATCACCGTGCCGATGGTGCGTTCCATGGCGCCCAAGCGAGCCCTCGAGCTCATGCTCACCGGGCGCATCGTGGACGCCGCCGAGGCGGAGCGCATCGGCTTCGTGAACCGGGTGGTGCCGCACGAGTCCCTCGACGACGCCGTGGGCGAGCTCACCGGCTCGCTCGCCGCCAAGTCCCCCGCCGTCATGAAGCTCGGTCGCGACGCGTTCTACGCTGTGTGGGACATGGCGGCCCCCGACGCTCTCCGCCACCTCCACGCCATGCTCACCCTCACCACCCAGACCGAGGACGCCGCCGAGGGCGCCGCGGCCTTCCTGGAGAAGCGGCCCCCGCAGTGGAGGGGTCGCTGAGGCGTCGAGGCGGCGAAGGCGAGCACACCATGCGCAAACGAGCACTGATCACGGGCATCACGGGCCAGGACGGGTCCTACCTCGCCGAGTTCCTTCTCGATCAGGGCTACGACGTCATCGGCATGGTCCGCCGGTCGTCGACGGTCAACTTCGAGCGGATCGCGCACATCCAGGACCGGCTGGCGCTCGTGGCCGGCGACCTTCTCGACGAGATGTCGCTCATCGGCCTGCTGCGCGAGCAACGCCCGTCGGAGGTCTACAACCTGGCTGCCCAGTCGTTCGTCCAGACATCCTGGGGGCAGCCGGTGCTGACGGGGGAGACGACGGCGCTGGGGGTGACGCGGCTTCTCGACGCCATCAGGTTCGTGGACCCTGAGATCCGGTACTACCAGGCGTCCTCGTCGGAGATGTTCGGCAAGGTGCGCGAGGTGCCGCAGAACGAGGCCACACCGTTCTACCCGCGCAGCCCTTACGGCGTGGCCAAGGTCTATGGGCACTGGATCACCGTCAACTACCGCGAGAGCTACGGGCTGCACGCCTCGTCCGGCATGCTCTTCAACCACGAGAGTCCCCGGCGCGGGCTCGAGTTCGTCACCCGCAAGGTGACCCACGGCGTGGCCCGCGTCGTCTGCGGCCTGGACGACAAGCTTCCCCTGGGCAACCTGGACGCCCAGCGCGACTGGGGGTTCGCCGGCGACTACGTGCGGGCCATGTGGCTGATGCTCCAGCGCGACGAGCCCGACGACTTCGTGGTGGCCACGGGCCGGACGCACTCGGTGCGACAGCTGTGTGAGATTGCATTCGCCCACGCCGGCCTCGATTGGCAGGAGCACGTCGTGGTGGACGACCGCTACCTTCGCCCCGCGGAAGTGGATCTGCTGGTGGGAGACTGCTCGAAGGCCCGCTCGGTGCTCGGCTGGGAGCAGACGGTCGACTTCCCTCAACTCGTCGCGATGATGGTGGACAGCGACGTGGAGCTGCTGCGCCGCGCCGGTCGCTGACCGTCGCTGGTCGGAGCGTGCGGCGATGTTCGGCGCCGTCGTCAGCGCACATCCGTCAATCTCAGCGGATCCGCTCGGCATCCTCGTCGCGTTCGGCGCGGGGATGCTGTCGTTCCTCTCTCCGTGCGTGCTGCCCCTCGTGCCCGGATACGTGTCGATGGTCTCGGGCCTGTCGGCCGCGGAGATGGGAGAGGGCCGGCCTCGCTCCCGCGCGCCGATGCTCGGCGGGATGCTCGCGTTCGTCGGGGGCTTCACCGTCGTCTTCACCGCGCTCGGAGCGGCCGCCTCCGGGTTCGGCCGGCTGCTGATCGACCATCAGCGCGCCCTCGACATCGCCGCGGGCGCGGTGATCGTCGTGTTCGGCGTGTGGCTGGCCGGGTTCGGCACCCCGCGCTTGTTCCTGCGCGAGCGGCGGTTCCATCCCCGGCCGTCCCGCCTGGGCGTGCTCGCGCCCCCGGTCATGGGGATGGCCTTCGCCTTCGGGTGGACGCCGTGCATCGGCCCCGTGCTCGGCGGCGTGCTCGGGCTGGCCGCGGCGCGCGCCACCCTCGGATCCGGGGTCGCGCTGCTGGTGGCCTACTCCCTCGGCCTCGGCGTGCCGTTCCTCGTCACCGGGCTCGCCTTCGGGCGCCTGACAACGCTGCTGGCGCGGGTCCGCCGCCGCCTGTGGGTCGTCGACCTGGTGTCCGGGGCCGCGCTCGTGGCCTTCGGGGTGCTCCTTCTCACCGACAACCTGCACTGGGTGTCCACGGTGGCGGGCGACGTGTTGCGCGCCCTCGGCCTGGGCCGGCTGGCGGTGAGCTGAGGGCCCCCCTTCGCAGGTGCCGCTTGGATCGGGGACCGGGCGCACCCGTAGCATGGCGCCGGCCATGGCCCCCGTTGTCGCCCTCCGTGCTGCCGTCGCGCTGACGGGGCAGTTCCCCGTCCTGGCTGGAGTGGACCTCCAGGTGGAAGCGGGCGAGGTGGTCGTCCTGGAGGGCCCGAACGGGGCGGGCAAGACGAGCCTGCTGCGGGCCTGCGCCGGCCTTCTGCCGGTGACTGGCGGTGCCGCTACGGTCCTCGGCTACGACCTGCGTGCCGAGCGTGTGAGTGTGCGCCGCCACGTGGGGTTGCTCGGGCACGCGCCCGCCCTCTATGACGACCTGACCGCCGTCGAGAACGCGCGCTTTGCCGTTCGAGCTTCCGGAGGAGCACCGGAGTCCGTCGATGCTGCACTGGATCGCCTCGGCATCGTGGGCAGGACGCGCCGGACCCCGGCGGGGAGGTTGTCCGCCGGGCAACGGCGCCGGCTCGAGCTCGCCGTCCTGCTCGCCCGGCGCCCGGACTTGTGGCTCCTCGACGAGCCGCACGCCGGCCTCGACGTCGACACCCGCGGCACGCTGGGCACGGCCATGGACGAAGCCGTGCACGCGGGGGCGACCGTCCTCGTCGCCTCGCACGAAGGCGACGGCGCGCTCGGCCGGGCCGATCGCGTCGTGACCATGGCGGGGGGAAGGGTCGTGGGCCAGCGGGCCTATTCGCCCGGTTCGACGAACAGCTCGACGGCCAGCTCACCGGAGCGCGGAGAAGTGGCCCTCGTCGTCGCCGAAACGGACCTCGGCCCAGCCCTCGTCGACACCGCCTTCGTCGACACCGCCTTCGTCGACACAGCCTGCGTCGACACAGCCTTCGCCGAGATGCGACCGGCCGCACGTCCGGGCGGCGCGCATGTGGCGTGACACCGTCCTCGTAGCCGGCAAGGACCTCCGCATCGAGCTGCGGTCTCGCGTGGTCCTGCACCAGGTCGTGCCGGTCGCCGTGCTCGTCCTGCTGCTGTTCGCGTTCGCACTGGGCCCCGAACGGGCCACCACCGTGCACGCCGCCGCCGGGGTCTTCTGGGTCGCAGTGCTCTTCGCGACGGTGCTGGCGGTCCAACGCAGCTTCGCGGTCGAGGGAGGTGACGGCGCCCACGAAGCACTGCGGCTCTGGGGCCTCGACCCGGCGGGGGTCTTCCTGGGCAAGGCGGCGGCCGTCGCCGTTCAGCTCCTCGTGCTCGAGGTGGTGCTCACCGTCGGCGTCGTGTGGCTGTACGGCGCGCACGTCCACGCCGTGCTGCCCGTCCTCGTCGCCGCGGCCGCAGGGACAGCGGGCTTGGCCGCGGCCGGGACGCTCTACGGGGCGCTCGCCGTCGGACTGCGGGTGCGCGAGACGCTCCTGCCGTTCCTCCTTCTCCCGGTGGTGGCGCCGGTGGTCGTGGCCGGCACGCGCGCGTGGCAGGTGGCCCTCGGCACCGGATCGGGCAGCGTCTGGGACCCGTGGGTGGTGCTGCTCGTCGTGTTCGCGGCGGTCTACCTGGCGGTGGGGGTGGTCCTCTTCGGCCAGTTGCAGGAGTCACCGTGACGACCGCGGCACAGGCACCCCTCACCGATCCGGTGGTGGGCGCCGAGGCCGGTCATGCGCTCGGCGACTGGCCTCGCCCGTGGTCGAGGCGCACGACGTGGATCGTGCGCGGCATCGGCGTTGCGGCGGCCGCGTCGGTGGTCGCCACGGTGTGGCTCGGGTTGTGGGTCACCCCGCCCGACCAGACCCAGCACGACCTCGTCCGCCTCGTCTACCTCCATCCCCCCATTGCGTGGGTGGCGCTGTACCTGGCGTTCGGCGTGGCCGCGGTGGCGAGCGCGTTGTGGCTCTGGCCGCGGACCCGCAGCGCGTTCTGGGACCGGCTGGCGGTGTCCTCGGTCGAGGTCGGCACGGTGTTCACGGCGCTGACCCTCGTCACCGGGTCCCTGTGGGGGCGACCCACCTGGGGCGTGTGGTGGGCGTGGGACGCTCGGCTCACCTCGACGGCGCTTCTCCTGGTCATGCTCCTCGGTTACCTGGCGTTGCGCCGGGTGCCGAGCGATCCCGACGCCCGGGCGCGCCGGTGCGCCGTGGTGGCGCTGGTGGCGGCGGTCGACGTCCCCATCGTCCACTTCTCGGTGAATTGGTGGCGCACGTTGCACCAGAACGCGACCGTCTTGAACGCGGACCTGGCACCCACCATCCACGGCTCGATGGCGTGGACGTTGTTGCTCGGCTTCGTCTCCATGACGCTCGTCTTCGCATGGTTGCTCGCAGTCCGGTACCGGGTCGAGGCCCTGGCCGAGCACCGTCGTCTGTCCGAGCTCGACGCCGCGCTCGAGGAGCGGCGCGCCGAGGGGCGGACGGGGACGAATCCCTGGGGGGACGCGTCGTGAAGTACATCGACGCCGGCTACGCGGTCGCACTCGGCGTGCTGACGACGTACGCCGGCCTGCTCTGGCGCCGCCGCCGCCACCTCGAGCGAGTCGCCGGAGGCCCGCCGGGCCGCCGTTCGCGATGAGCGACCGCCTGGCGACGACGTCGTCTGCGGGCCCAGCTGGTGGGGGCGATGGTGACGAGTGGCCGTCGCCTGGGTCGCCACCTCCCGACGGCCGTCCGACGCCGCCGGGCCGGCCAGCGCCTACGCCCCACACCCGGCGGGCGCGTCGGCGGCTGGCGGTGGTCGCCGTCGTCCTGGCAGGCGCCTTCGGCACCATCCTGGCCTTCGGGCTCGGGACCTCGTTGAACTACTTCGAGACCGTCGACCAGGCGCTCGCGCACCGGTCGACGCTCGGCACGACGACGTTCCGCCTCGAAGGCGTGGTGGTGCCGGGCTCGATCGAACGGCGCGGCAGCGCCGTGGCGTTCGTGGTGGCCGGGTCGAAGGACAACCGGATCGACGTGGTGAACCACGGCAATCCCCCGCAACTGTTCCAGCCCGACATCCCGGTCGTGGTCGTGGGTCACTTCGTTCAGTCGACTTTCGTCTCCGACCAGGTGATCGTCGACCACAGCGCCCAGTACGTCCAGCAGCACCCGAACCGCGTGCGGGCACCCAACGGAACGACGCGGTGAACGCCGCCCTCGGCCACACCGGCGTGTTGTTGGGCTTGGCCGCCGCAGTCACGGGAGTGGTCGTGATCGCCGTGGGCCTGGCACGACGCCGTCCGCAGGCGCACGGCGGTGCGGTCTACGCCGCCCTCGCCCTCGTGGGAGCGGTGCTCGCCACGGTGGCCATGGAGCGCGCGTTCCTGACCCATGACTTCTCGGTCGCCTACGTGGCGGCCAACAACAGCCGGTCCACGCCGCTGCTCTACACCGTCACCGGGATGTGGTCGGCGCTCGCCGGGTCGATCCTGCTGTGGGGCCTCATCTTGGCGGGCTACATCGCCGCGATGGTCTGGCGTTTCCGCCGGCACGCCGCCGATCCCCTCGTGGCCTGGGCGACGCTCGTCACCCTGGTCGTGGCGGCGTTCTTCTTCGGCCTCATGGCCGGACCCGCGGACCCCTTCCGCACCGTGGCGGGGCCTGCCCCGGCGAGCGGTCTCGGCCCGAACGTGTTGCTCCAGGACAACGCGCTCGTGGCGTTCCACCCGCCCGTGCTGTACCTCGGCCTGGTGGGCTTCACCATCCCGTTCGCGTTCGCGGTCGCCTCGCTCGTCACCGGGCGCGTCGGGGAGGGGTGGCAGGTCGCCACGCGGCGCTGGACGCTCGTGGCGTGGGGCTTCCTGACCGTCGGCATCGTGCTGGGCGCCTGGTGGTCGTACCAGGTGCTCGGCTGGGGCGGGTTCTGGGCGTGGGACCCGGTCGAGAACGCGTCGCTCCTGCCGTGGCTGTGCGCCACCGCCTACCTGCACTCGGTGCTCGTCCAGGAACGGCGCGGCCTGCTGCGCGTCTGGAACCTGTCGCTCGTCGTCGCCACGTTCAGCCTGACCGTCCTCGCCACCTTCCTCACGCGCTCGGGTGTCATCCAGTCCGTGCACGCGTTCTCGGACTCCGACATCGGGCCCCTGCTGCTCGGCTTCTTCGGCGCGGTCGTGGCGACCGGGGTGGGCCTGATCGCGTGGCGCGGCGACCGGCTGCGTTCCCCGGGCGGCATCGACGCGGCGGTCAGTCGCGAGGGCGCCTTCCTGCTCAACAACCTCCTGTTCGTGGTGTTCGCGTTCGTGGTCCTGTTGGGCACCGTCTTCCCGCTGCTCTACGAGGCGTTTCGCGGTCAGCAGGTGACCGTCGGCGCCCCGTACTTCGACGCCATGACCCTTCCCATCGGGCTGGCGCTCCTCTTCCTCATGGCCGTCGGGCCCGCGCTGCCGTGGCGCAAGGCGGCGCCGAGGACGCTCCGCACGCGACTCGTCATCCCGGCGTGGGCGGGCGCCCTCGTGGTCGTGGCGTGCGTGGCCGTCGGTGTGCGCGGCGTCGTCCCGCTCGCCGCGTTCGGGCTGGGGGCCTTTGCGTTCGCGGCCAATGTGCGCCAGCTCGTCCTCGCCGCGCATGGCGCGCATCGCCGGGGGGCGGGAGCCTGGCGGGGTCTCGTCGGCCGGGCGAACGGCGGCATGGTCGTGCATCTCGGCGTGGTGGTCATCGCCGTGGCACTGGCGGCGGCGACATCGTTCGGCCACCGCGGGGAGGTCACCCTGCACCGAGGGGCCGCGGCCGTCTCCGACGGCCACCGCATCGCCTTCACGGGCCTGGCGCACGTGCGCACACCGGCGCGCACGGCCACCGAGGCGCTCGTGTTCGTCGACGGCCGCGGCCCGCTGCGCCCCGCGGTCAGCCAATTCGGGTCGGATTCCTCGGCGGTCGGGACGCCTGCCATCGACTCCAGCTGGCGCGACGACGTGTACCTCACGATCGACGCGCTCCCCACGACCGCGTCGGGGGCGGTCACGATCGGGGTCACCGTCCAGCCTCTCGTGTCGTGGCTGTGGGCCGGCGGGGTGCTGCTCGTCATCGGCGCCGCGCTCGCCGCGGTCCCCGGACGCCGGCGGCGACCGACCGATCCCGCCTCCGCCCCCGGGCCGCCCGGCCGGACGCGACCATCACGCGCCACGCGCCGGCGCCGGGCGCGCGCCGCGGGCCGCGCCGACCCGCACCACCTATCGCCTGATCGCGACGACGAGCGACCCTCACGACGCCTCGCGCCGAGCGCGAACGCGGACAAACAGTCCGAAGTCCACCGTCGAGAAGCAGACGTTTCGGTGCGGGCCGGGTCGCCGTGACCGAGCACGTCGCGCCGACGCGTCGACTCCACACCGCACGCTGGGTTGCCGGCGGGGGACTCCTGGTGGCGGCCGCGCTCGTGGCGCTCCTCGCCACGCGGCCACCCGCGGACTTCACCGAGGTGCAGACGCCCCTCGTGGGGCAGGCCGCTCCGCATATCTCGGCCACGACGGTGACGGGCGGCTCGTTCGACCTCGCCGCGCTGCGAGGCCGGTGGGTGGTGGTCAACTTCTTCGCCAGTTGGTGCCCACCGTGCCAGCAGGAGCAGCCGGAGCTGATCGCGTTCGCCTACCAGCACCGCCGCTCCACCGATGCCGCGCTCGTGGGGGTGGTCTTCGACGACGCCGCATCCGCGGCCCGCGGTTTCCTCCGGTCGTCGGGCGCCACCTGGCCGGCGGTCGTCGACTCGGGCGGGCAGATCGCACTCGACTACGGGGTGCGCGGGCCCCCGGAGACGTTCCTCGTCAACCCGTCCGGGACGGTCGTCGCCCACCTGGACGGGCCGGTCACGTCCGCCGGTCTCGACTACTGGATCGGCCGTGAGCGCGGCGTCTCGGCGTGAGCACCCCCCGCTCGGTGACCCTGTATCGCCTGGCGTGGCTGGGTGTCGTGCTGGTGGTGGGCGCGGCCCTGGCCATCGGCGGGTGGCGGCACGGCACGGCGCCGTCCGGCGCCCAGCGGGCCGCCGCCATCGAAGCCGGCCTCCGCTGCCCCAGTTGTGACGGGGTCTCGGTGCTCGACTCGAGCGCGGCCACTGCGGTCGCCATCCGGCAGGCCGTGTCGGCCCGGGTGCGCGCCGGCGAGAGCGACGGGCAGATCGACGGGTTCCTGACGAGTCGCTACGGCGCGGGCATCCTGTTGCGCCCGCCGGTGCGGGGCGCGACCGCGTGGGTGTGGGTGCTGCCCCCGGCTGCGCTCCTCGCTGGTGCCGCGGGGATCGTGGTGGTGCTGGTCCGCCGACCTTCTCGGCGTCCCGCGGTCACCGACGACGACCGCGCGCTCGTCGCGCAGGCACTCGCGACCAGGCCACCCGATGCGGCTGACGGCCGATGGTGAACCGCTCCGACCTCGACGACGAACGCGCCTTCCTGCTGCGCTCGATCGAGGACCTCGACCGCGAGCGCGCCGCCGGGGACATCTCGGACGTCGATCACGCCCTGCTGCGTGACCGTTACGTCGCCCGCGCGGCTGAAGTGTTGCGCGACCTCGAGAACGCCGACCCGGGCGCCGCGGCGGCGTCGTCCGGCGCGGGCGGTCCGACGCCGAGTGCGGCAGAGGAGCCCGTTCGCCCCGGCGCGCCCGCACCGGGGGGCGACCACGGCGCGCCGAGGTCGCGCCGGCGCCGGCGTCGCCGGGCCCTCCTCCTCGGAGCAGCGGTCGCGCTCGTCGCCGCTGTCGGCCTCGTGGTCGTGGTCACCGCGACCAGCACGCGGCTGCCCGGCGACACCTCCAGCGGATCGGTAGCCGTCAGCCGCGCCGAACAGGTGCGGCGCATGGACGTCCAGGGCGACACGCTGGAATCCCAGGGTGACGCGGCCGGCGCGTTGCGCCAGTTCCAGCAGGTCCTCGCCATCGACCCGACACAGCCCGACGCTCTCGCGCAGTCCGGCTGGCTCGAGTACGAGGCGGGGGTGCAAGCCCGCAATGGGGCGGTGCTCGAGCATGCCCAGCAGCTCGAACAGGAAGCCGTGCGGGTGGCGCCGGGTTCGTACGCCGCGCACCTCTACCTCGGTTCGATGCTGCTCGCCGAGAACGACGCCGTCGGCGCCCAAGAGCAGTACACACGGTTCCTCGCCGACCACCCGCCCACCGCAGAGGTGCAGGCGGCGGCTCCGTTCATCCGTCGCGCGTTCGCCGCCACCCGCAGTCGGCCTCCGGCGCTGCCCGGCTGACCGACGCGGGCGTTCTCAGCCCGGTCGACCGGGGGTGCACTCGCTCAGGCCCGCAGCGCTCGCAGTTCGCTCACGACGCGGCCGAACGAACCGGCAAAGGCGGCGACGTCGTCGTCGGTGGTCGACCATCCGACCGACAGCCGCAGCGAACGCTCGGCGTCCACGCCCATGGCTTCGAGCACAGGTGACGGCGCCAGCGACTCCGACGAGCACGCCGAACCGGAGTGCGCCGCGATGCCCGCCTGGTCGAGCGCGAGCAGCACGACCTCGGCTTCGACCCCACCCACCGCCAGGCAGACGATGTGCGGCAGCCGCTCGACGGGGTCACCGAGCAGCGCGACGTCGGGTACGGCGCCGGCGGCCGCCGCCAGCGCGTCGGTGCGACGACGCGCGTCGTGGGCTTCGGCGGCGAGACGGTCTCCGGTGAGCGCCTCGGCGGCGGCACCGAAGCCCGCGATGGCCGGGACGTTCTCGACGCCGGCGCGCCGGGCGCGCTCTTGATCGCCCCCCACGATGAGGGGATCCACCCGCACGCCGCGCCGCACGACGAGCGCGCCGACCCCGACCGGGCCCCCGAACTTGTGCGCGCTGACCGACACGAAATCCGCCCCGAGCTCATCGAGGTCAGCGGGGAGGTGCCCGACCGAGGCGCACGCGTCGACGTGGACCAGGGCGCCGTGACGCCGGGCCACGTCAGCGACCTCACCGACAGGCTGCACCGTGGCAACCTCGTGGTTGGCCGACTGACAGTGCACCAGGGCGGCGGGCGCGCCCCGGGCTGCACAGGTCGTCAAGGCCTCGTCCACCGACCCTGGGAGCACGCGGCCCTGACCGTCCACCGCCGCCACGACGACATCGCCCGCGCGCGCGGAGGCGTCGCGCACGCTCGAGTGCTCCACGGCGGCGAGCACCACCGGGCCCTGGCGCGCGCGCCGCGCCCCGAAGGTGGCCGCATTCACCGCCTCGGTCCCTCCGGAGGTGAACACCACCTGGCGGGGCCGGGTCCCGAGGAACGTCGCCACCTGCTCACGAGCGACTTCGACGACGGCGCGCGCCGCGCGCCCTTCGCTGTGTACCCGTCCGGGATCGCCGAGCTCGTACGACCGGAGCCAACGCACCATGGCGTGGACCGCCTCGGGACGCGGCGGCGAGGTCGACGCGTGGTCGAGGTAGTGGCGCGCCAGGGCTCTCAGACCAGCGCCGCGCAGCTGTCGTCGCCGCGGGCGCGAGACGACAGCACGACGGGGATGGGCTCGTCGGCGGCGGTGCCGCACAGCCCGGCCAAGAGGCCCCGGACCATGCCGCGGTCCACCGCGCAGATGACGGGGTGCTGGGTGGCGGCGTCGCCGAAGGGACATGCTTCGGCCACCACCGCTGTCGACGCGCCGCGGTCCTCGGCGTGGGCGGCGAACCCATGGGCGGTGAGGGCGTCGGCGACGGCGTGCATGGCGGCACGCACCGAGCGCTGACCCTCGCCGGGCTCCATCCGCTCGGCGAGCTGCCGGCCGTAGTCCTCGCCCACCCGCTCGGCCATCCGCTCCGCCTGGGCCGGCCCGAGCAGCTCGAGGGCCTGTGCCAGCAGCGACACCACGAGGTCGTCGCGGTGGGTCACGAGGTCGAGCGTGGGGTCGCCGTCGGGCGGGGCCGCGGTGCGATAGCGCTTGGACGGCCTCCCCGCGCCGGCGGCGGGGGAGCGCTCCAGGCTGACCTCGACGTAGCCGCCCGCGGCCAGCCGGTCGAGGTGGTGGCGGGCGACGTTGGGGTGCAACGAAAAGGCGGTGGCGACCTCCGACGCGGTCGTCTGCGGGTGGGACCGCACGTGGAGGTAGATCTCCCGCCGGGTGGGATCCCCGAACGCGGCGGTGACGGCGGCGACGGCGGCAGAGAAGCGACGGTCTCCGGGTGGGGTTTCCACAGGGTCGGCGACCGGTCCCACACCGGTAGTGTACCTGGCGGGCGCGGCGAAAACCCTGGTCGCGCCGCTCTCATCCGTCGGAGGAAGCCTCGGTGGCCGCGGGCGAATCGGAAGTACGCGCCGCGGTGGCGGCCGTGGAGGACCCCGAGTTGCGACGCGGCCTCGGCGAGCTCGGCATGGTGCGCTCGGTCACAAGCGGCCGTCGCGAGGTGGCCGTCGTGGTGGCCGTGCCGGTCGACCGGTGGCCCGGGACCGAAGAGCTGATCGGCCGCGTCCGCGCGGCAGTCGAGCCGGTGGCGGGCAGGGCGGACGTCCGCGTCGAGCTGGCGACCATGTCCGACGACGAGCGGGCCGAGTTCCACCGCCGCCTGGCGACGGGCCCGGGAGGTGAGCCGCCTCCGCTGAGCGGCCCCTCGAGCAGCACGCCGCACGCCCACGGTCACCCGGACCCCGGGCGCGCCGGCCCTCCCGGCCCGCTCGGCCACGAGCAGGGTCGGCCCAACCGCTTCCTCGCCCCGGGAAGCCGGACACGGGTCGTGGGCATCTCGTCGGGGAAGGGCGGCGTGGGCAAGTCCTCGGTGGCGGTCAACCTGGCCGTGGCGCTGGCGGCGCGCGGTCGCGACGTGGGGCTCCTCGACGCGGACGTGTACGGCTTCTCGGCCCCGAAGATGCTCGGGGTGACCCGCGCCCCGGTCGCCGTGGATGACCTGCTCGTGCCACCGGTCGCGCATGGCGTGCGTTGTCTGTCGATGGGGTTCTTCGTGTCCGACGAGCAGCCGGTCATCTGGCGGGGGCCCATGCTGCACAAGGCCCTCCAGCAGTTCCTCGTCGACGCGTACTGGGGCGAGCCCGACTTCCTCCTCGTCGACATGCCGCCGGGGACCGGTGACGTGGCGCTGTCGCTCGGCCAGTACCTGCCCCGTACGGAGATCGTCGTCGTCACCACCCCCCAGGCCGCCGCCCAGCGCGTCGCGCAGCGATCGGCGTACGCGGCCAAGCGCCTCAAGCTGGCGGTGCGCGGCGTCATCGAGAACATGTCGTGGTTCACCGGAGACGACCGCACGCGCTACGAGCTGTTCGGGTCGGGGGGCGGTGAGGAGCTGGCCGCCGCGCTCGAGGTGCCGCTCCTCGGCCAGATCCCCCTTGTCCCCGCGCTCCGACAAGGCGGAGACGCCGGTGTTCCGGTGCGCGTCGCCGACCCCGACGGTGAAGCGGCGGTGGCGTTCGATGCCCTCGCCACCCAGGTGGACGACATGGGACCGGCGCGCATCTACCGCCGCGAGCTCACCGTCCGTTGAGCTGTTCGACCCCGCGCGGCAGGCGCTCGGGGTCCCACCCGAGCTCGGTCACCGCCAGTCCCATCGCGAAGCGGTCGGTCATCCCGGCCACGTAGGCCACCGAAGCGGCGATGGCGTCGTCGGTCCCACTGGCGAGCCCACCGATGGCGCGCACGTCGGGGATGCGGTTGGGGTGGTCGGCGAAGTGCGAAACGAGCGCGCGCAGCACGGCGACCACGGCGCCGCCTTGCGCGATCGACGCCGGCCGCAGGTACACGTGCTCGTAGTTGCCTCGGCGGAACGCGGCGAGCGCCTCGGCCAGCTGGTCGTCGAGACCCACTCGACCCGTTGCCAGAATCGTGTCCGACACGCCCCGGATGAACGTGCCGAGCTGGGTGGACCGCTCCTCACCGCACAGGGCGCGCACGATCGGGGGAAGCATGCTCGGCGTGACGATGCCCGCCGAAACCGCGTCCTCCCAGTCGTGGCACACGTAGGCGATGCGGTCGGCCCAGCTCACCACCTCGCCCTCGGGAGTCTGCGGCGCCGGGCGCGACCACGAATGGTTGCGGATGCCGTCCAGTGTCTCCACGCAGAGGTTGAGCGCCGATAACGACACGTCGGCTCCCCACACCGCGTGGTCGAACCCGCCATCTAAGAAGATGCTGAGCGCGTCCTCGCTCGTGTGGCCTCCGGGCCCGTGGCCGCAGTCGTGGCCCAGCGCGATCGCCTCGGTGAGCGTGACGTTCAGCCGGCAGCTGCGCGCGATGCCGGTCGCCACCTGCGCGACCTCGAGGGCGTGCGTGAGCCGGGTGCGCTGGTGGTCGGCGGGGAAGATGAAGACCTGGGTCTTGCCCGCCAGGCGCCGGAACGCCGCGCTGTGCAGGATGCGGTCGCGGTCACGCTCGAAACAGGTGCGGTGCGCGTCGGGTTCCTCGGCCAGCGCCCGCTGCCCGGCGCCCCGGGCGCGTGTGGCCCCGGGCGCGAGGAGCGACTCCTCCGCCTCCTCACGCGCGTCGCGCGCGAGCGCCGGCCCGGGTTCGCCCACACCCACGACCGCTCGGGAGTCCGCATGGGCGGTGCGGATCCCGCCGGCGGCGTGACCGCCCATGGTCGAGGCCCAGCGCCGGCTGCGTTCGGACGGTGCTGTCGGGTCCGCCGTCAGGTCGGCTGTCGGGGTCCGCTCCACGGCCCTTAGTGTGACCCACGGCTGTATCGTCACCGGGCACCCGGGCCGGCCGGGTTCGGGATCGGAGGAGCTGACGCAGGTGGACGTGCGCATCGGGATCGTGCAGAGCGCCAAGGAGCTCGAGGTCGAACTGGGCGACGACGCGGACCGCGACAGCGTGATCGCAGACATCGAGTCCTCTCTGGGTAGGGAAGAGGGCGTGTTGTGGCTGACCGACCGACGCGGCCGCCGGGTGGCGGTGCCCGTGGCCAAGGTCGCCTACGTCGAGGTCGGGGCTCCTACCCACGAGCGGCGCGTCGGGTTCGGGGCCCCGTGACGGCCGTCCGCTGATCGGCGTCGGCCGGTGAGCCCGGCGGGCGCGAGCGCGCCCTCGGCGACCGCTGGACGGGTCGGGCTCCTCGACCGCCGGCTCCTGTTCGTCACGGGCAAGGGCGGCGTCGGGAAGACCACCGTGGCGTCTGCGCTGGCGCTGCATGCCGCCGAGCACGGCAAGAAGACGCTCCTGTGCGAGGTCGAGGTCAAAGGGGACGTGGCGTCGTACTTCGAGTCGGGGCCCATCGGCTTCGCCGCGCAAGAGGTGCTCCCGGGTCTGTGGACGATGTCGATGGACACCGAGGCGTCCCTGCGGGAGTACCTCCGGTTGAACCTGCGCATCCCGGTGGTGGGTCGCATCGGCCCGCTGGCGCGTGCGCTCGACTTCGTGGCCACCGCCGCCCCGGGGGTTCGGGAGATCCTCACCGTCGGCAAGCTCTGCTACGAGGTGCGCGAGAGCCACTACGACCTCGTCGTCGTGGACGCCTCGGCAACGGGGCACATCGTCGGCCAGCTGTCTGCGCCCCAGGCCATCAACGACCTCGTCAAGGTGGGGCTCATCCGGACCCAGACCGACTGGATGCTCGACATCCTGTCGGACGCCAAGACGACCGGTGTGGCCATCGTGGCCACGCCGGAGGAGATGCCCGTCAACGAGACGATCGAGCTCGCGGGTCGACTGTCGTCGGAGACGACCGTGGAACTGGCGGCGGTGATCGTCAACCGCGTCCTCCCCGAGCTGTTCGGGCGCGGCGAGGAGGAGACCTTCGACCGGCTCGGCGAGCCCGCGGCCGTCGAGGAGCTCGGCAGGCTGGTGGAGGGCGATCCGACGCCGGTGCTCGACGGCGCCCGGCTGGCGGTGACCCTCCGCCGGACTCGCGCCGAGCACCTCGAACGGCTCCGCGCCGGCATCGACCCGGTCGTGCCGATGCTGTACCTCCCGTACCTGTTCACGCGCCTGCACGGCGTGCGCACGATCCGCCAGGTCGCCGGGTCGCTCGGCGAGGAGCTGGGGTCCTGATGACCACCGGCCGCCGCAGGACCGACGTACGCCACGGGTCCCTCGACGGCCTGCTCAACTCGCGCGAGATCGTGGTGGCCTGCGGGCCCGGTGGCGTGGGCAAGACGACCACCGCGGCCGCGGCCGCGGCGACCGCCGCCGTCCGGCTGGGCGGCAAGGTGCTCGTGCTCACCGTCGACCCCGCCCGGCGGCTCGCCGACGCCCTCGGCCTCGACAAGCTCGGGAATGCCGAGCGGCAGGTGCCGGCGTCCGCGTTCGCCGACATCGGCGTCAAGCCGTCGGGGGAGCTGTGGGCGGCCATGTTGGACACCAAGGAGTCGTGGGACGCGCTCATCCGACTGCACGCGCCCGACGCGCGCACCCGGGAGGAGATCCTCGCCAACCCGCTGTACCGGAACATCTCGGGGCGCTTCGTGCAGAGTCACGACTACATCGCCATGGAGCGCCTGTTCGAGATCCACTCCGAGGGCACCTACGACCTGATCGTCGTGGACACTCCTCCGACGCGCAATGCGCTCGACTTCCTCGATGCCCCCGAGCGCATGGCGGACTTCTTTTCGAGTCGCCTGCTGCGCTGGCTCGTCGTGCCCTACCGGTCGCGGATCGTCAACTTCGCGTCCAAGCCCTTCTACCAAGTGGCCGATCGCATCCTCGGGACCCAGTTCCTCGAGGACATCGCCCAGTTCTTCGTCCTCTTCCAGTCCATGTACGACGGGTTCGTGCAACGGGCGCGCGCCGTGCACCGGCTCATGGCCGACCGGCGCACGTCGTTCATCGTGGTGTCGACGCTGGAGGCCGTCCCGCTGCGCGAGGCCGAGTTCTTCGCGCAGGCCCTCACGGACAGGCGGCTGCACCTGGGAGCCATCGTGTTGAACAAGGTGCTCCCTGCCTACCTGCGCGATCCGTTGGGCGCGGCGGTCGCCGCCAAGCTGCGCGATCAAGCCGACGCCCTCGCCGACGCCCTCGCCCCGGCGATGGACGACGCCGATCCCGCCCAGGTGCGCCGGGTCCTTGCCGAGATCGGCGGGAACTACCTCGACTACCGCCTGGCGGCCCAACGCGAGGCGGAGCAGCAGTCAGAGCTCGCCACCATGCCCGAGGCGCTCGTCACGGTGCCCCACTTCGACACCGACGTCTACGACCTGCGGGGACTGCTCGAGCTCGGCGAGCGGCTCTGGGGGGCCTGACCGAGGCGCAAAGAGGCACGGGCACCCAGGACATGCGACAGCCGCCCGGTCCCTACGGGGCGGAGTCCCGGTGGTCTCAGGCGTGGCGTTTCGCGATGTGCAGCGCGCTGTCGGCTCGGGCGAGCAATGACGCGGGGGTGTCGCCCGGTTCGGGGTGGGCGAGGCCCACGCACGCGTTCAGGCGGAAGGTCCCCTCGGCCAACTCGAAGGGCTGTTCGACGCCGTCGGCGAGTCGCGCCGCCAGCGCTTCCAACTGGCCGGGGCCGTCGATGTTCGCGACCACGACGAACTCGTCGCCTGCCCCCCGGGCAACGACGTCGCCGCGTCGCACCGACGCCTCCAGGCGGGCCGCCAGGCGGCGCAGGATCTCGTCCGCGGTGCTCTGCCCGTAGCGCTCGTTGAGGGCGTCGAACCCGGTGAGGTCGAGGACGACCACGGCCGTGGTGGGCTCGTCGAGGCAGTGCTCCAGATGGACCCGCAACGCGGCCCGATTTGGCAGGCCGGTCAGCGGGTCGCAGCTCGCCAGGTTCTGGAGTGCTTCGCGCGTCGAGCGCAGCTGCGTGATGTCGTGGGCCGAGACGACGAGCCCCCCGACCGTCGGGTCGTCCACCAGGTTGACGATGCTGAGTTCGAACGGCACGGTCTCTGTCCGGTCGCGTCGCAACAGCTCCGCCTCGACGACGGTGGGCGCGAAGCGCCACTCGGGTGCGTCGAGCGCCCGTGCCAGCGCGGCGGTCACGCCCGAACGGTCGCCCGGGGCCACGATGTGCACGAGGGGACGACCCTCCACGAGCTCTTGGTCGTGACCGAGCATCCGGGTGATGGCCGCCGAGACCGACTCGATGCGTCCGGCCGCATCGACGAGCATGATCACACACGCGGCGTTGTGCACGAGCGAGCGGAACCTGCCGACGTCGTCGGCGGCGACTTCCCACCGGCGCCGTTGCGTCAGGTCGCGCAGGACGAGCACCAACCCGCCGATGGCCGAGTAGTCGAGAAGGTTGGCGGCCACCACCTCCACGAGCTTCCAGCCTTCGGTGGTGCGCACGCGCAGCTCGATCGGCGACCCGACCTCCTTGCCTCGCACGCTCGCCAGCGCGACCGCCGCCATCTCCCGGTCGTCGGGGTGCACGAAGGCCATGCCGTCGGCGCCCACGGCCTCGAAGCCGGTCAAGCCGAAGAGCCGTTCGGCGGCCTCGTTCACCCACCGCACCCGGGCCGACCCTTCGACCACGACGACCGGATCGGGGAGACGGACGGCGACATCCGCCAGACCGGGGAGATTCATGACTCTCCATCGGCGGCGGCAGGCACCCCCCTTAGCCCGATGCCCGGCCACACGACGACGGCGCCGGGCGTCGTCCCAGGGTGCGCGGCGATATTGCGTGTGCGTTGGGCGGCGCGCCCCAGTCGGCTCATTCCGTCGGCTCACCCCGTCGGCTCACCCCGTCGGCACGCCGAGTCGGCTGATCAGTCGGTCGCTGAGTCCGGTCGCGACCCCGAGCTGTCGAGGCGTCGTTCGAAAAATGCGAGGATCCGGGCCCAGGCGTCGTCGGCGGCCTCCGGCGAGTACCGGGTCTGGAGAACCCGGTCCATGGCCGTCGCGAACCCGGTGGTGTGCCGGCTCATGAAGCTGTGCGAGGCGCCCGGGTACTCCTTCACGTCATGGTCGACGCCGGCGCGGACGAGCGCAGCCTCGAGCCGGCGGGCATGGCCCCGCAGCATCCAGTCGTCACCGCCGTAGCTGCCGACGACGGGGCACGCCTCTTGCAGGACCCTCTCGGCGTGGCGGGGGACCGGACCGTAGTTCGGGGCGACAACGTCGTACCGCCCCTGGCCCGCGCACGCGAGCGCGAAGCCGCCTCCCATGCAGAAGCCCACCACCCCGACGCGCCCGTTGGAGCGGGCGTGGTCGCACAGCCAGGCGCGACACGCGTCGATGTCCGCGAACGCAGGTCCCTGGCCGCGGGTGGCCGCCACCATCGTGCGCACGAGACATCGTGCCGGGCCGCCGCGCGTGTACAGGTCGGGCGCGATGGCGAGATAGCCCGCCGCCGCGACACGGTCGGCGTGCGCCCGGATGTCGTCGTTGAGGCCGTACGCCTCGTGAAGCACGATCACGCCGGCGAACGGGCCGGGGCCGTCCGGCTCTGCGACGTACGCGCGCACCGCACCGTGCGAAGACGACAGCTCGACGTTTCCCAATGTTTCTCCTGCCAGATTGCTGGCCGCCGTCGCGGCGCGGGACCGCTCCGCCATGATGGCACCTGCGAGCGCCGGCGGCCGGTGCGCACCTCGAGCGGCCGCGGTCGGCTCGGGCGGCAGGGTTGTGCAGTCCTGGATGAAGTTCGGACGGCCGGCCGCCGATGCCGGGTAGTGGTGCAACGCGCGACCCTCGGACGCACAGCGACGGTGGGGGCGGAGAGCTCCGTGCTCACCCGTCGTTGCGGCTTCCTCTTCACGACCACGGGCCGGCCGTGCGGCAACCGGGTGGGAGAAGATGCGCCCTGGTGCCGGGCCGGCCATCCGTGCGCACCCGTGAGTGCCCTCGATGACGCCGTACCGGGCGCTCCTTCTGCGCGCGAGAGCCGAAACGACCCACGCGCCCGGCGCAGCGGCACCGCCCCGTTCCGGCGCGACGCGGACATCGTCCAGCGGGCCACCGCGCTGGTGCGGCGGGCGCTGTCGAGCGACGACGCCGAACTGCACGGCACGCGCGCCGACCACATTCTCGGCGACGAGGGCGCCGCGCTCATGTTGCTCGGGTCCCCGGCGGCTTCGGAGCCGGCACGGGCCGGCGTCGTCCAGCGTTTCGGACTCGTGGGCGCATTGCTCGTCGTCGGCTTCGAGGAGCGCTGGCGGGGCTGCACCACGCACGGCGGCGCGCCGCGGGGCGTCCTGCACCGCGGGCACAAGGGCGCCGTCGCGCTCGTCGACACGCTCGTGAGGGACTTCCCCAAGCTCGACCAGCGCCAACTCGAACGACTGCTTCGACAGCTGGAGCGGTGCGCCGGGACGGGCCACGAGGACGAGGTCGCCCGGGCGCACCGGATGCTGCACGCGACCTATGCCCTGGCGGCACGCGATGGCACGGACCGGGCGCATCGCGCCTACCTGCGGGCACTCGACCGGGTCCTGCGCCTCGTCGGCCCCCTCGTGATCCCGTAGCGGGTCGGCGTTACGGCGGGCGGGCGCGGAAGCACCCGCCGCCTACGATGCGGTCGGGAGGAAATGCCGTGACCGACGTCGCCGTCCCTGCACTCGAGAGCTACGCCGAGGCCCATACGACGCCCACGCCGTCCCATCTCCACGCGGTGGCCGAACGGACGCGGGCCGAGCTCGCCCTGCCCGGAATGATGGTCGGTTCCGTGGAGGGCCGGTTCCTCGAGATGCTCGTGGCGTCGACGGGGGCACGCGCCGTGCTCGAGATCGGCACGTTCAGCGGCTACTCGGCCATCGCCATGGCGGCAGGGCTCGTCCCCGGTGGGCGCATCACGACGTGCGAGGTGAGCCCCGTGCACGCCGAGGCCGCCCGGACCAACATCGCGGCCAGCCCGTACGCGGACCGGATCGAGGTCGTCGAGGGCCCCGCCCTGCAGACGATCGAACGCCTCGACGGGCCGTTCGACTTCGTCTTCATCGATGCCGACAAGCCCAGCTACCTCGCCTACTACGAGGCCCTGCTCCCGAAGCTCGCCTCCCGAGGCCTCATCGCCGCGGACAACACCCTGTGGAGCGGGCGGGTGATCGACGAGGGCGATCAGTCCGAGGACACCGTGGCGATCCGCGCTTTCAACGACGCGGTGGTGCGCGACACGCGCGTGGTGTGCGTCCAGCTGACCGTGCGGGACGGGGTCACGCTCATCCGCCGCGTGCCCGAGCCCGCCGCGTGACCGGTACCGGCTGACCCGGCCCACCCGACGGTGCTCGACTACCACCTCCACCTCTGGCCGCACGGCGAGCGCGACCGGGCGCCGACCCTCGAGCACCTGCGCTCGTACTGCGAGCACGCCGCAGCGGCCGGCGTGACCGAGATCGCTCTCACCGAGCACCTGTTCCGCTTCCGCCAGGCCGACCACCTGCTGCGCGGGTTCTGGCGGGACGATCCCGACGCCGCGCTCCGGGACTCCATGGCGGGCTACTGGTCCGACCACGCGCGCGCCGATCTCGACGACTACGTGCGGTGCGTGCTCGCGGCCAAGGACGAAGGACTGCCGGTCGTGCTCGGGCTCGAGGTCGACTACTACCGCGGCCGGATGGACGACGTGAGCGCGCTGCTGGCCGGCTACCCGTTCGACGTCCTGCTCGGCTCGGTGCACTGGCTCGGGGCATGGCGATTCGACGACGTGCGCGACGAGGTGTCGATGGCGCAGTGGTCGGTGCGCGACGTCGACGCCGCGTGGGCCGACTACACCACCGCCATGGAGGAGCTCGCCGCCACGGGGGCGTGCGACGTCCTCGCCCACCCGGACCTCATCAAGGCGGCCGGCCGGCGCCCTCAGGCCCCCGACGAGTGCTGGGACCGGCTGGCCGAGGCGGCCGCGTCGTCGGGGATGGCCGCCGAGCTGTCCTCCGCCGGATGGCGCAAGCCCGCGCAGGAGGCCTACCCGGCGGATCCTCTGCTGGCGCGCTTCGTGGACCGCGGCGTCGCGCTCACGACGGCCTCCGACGCCCATGGCCTCCCGGAGGTCGCCGACCGGTCGGCAGATCTCGCGGCGATGCTGCACGGTCTCGGCGTGGAGACCCTCCGGGCGTTTCGCTCCCGCGAGCCCCACGACGTGTCCGCGGGAGCGTTGGTGGCGGGCTCGTGAGCGCGCCGGGCGAGCTCGCCGAGCTCCACACCGGACTCGACGTCGCGAGCCTGGCGCACCTGCGGCGCCTGCTCGGGCTGTGGGGCGTGCTCTCGGACCTGTCGTTCTCCGACCTCCTGCTCGTGGCCCCGGTGCGCGACACCGGCAACGCGCGCCTGGTGGTCCTCGGACAGGTGCGTCCCACCACGTGGACCACGTTGCTGCGCGCCGACCTCGTGGGAGAGATCGTCGAGGCGTCGGAGTGGCCGGCGGTCACCGAAGCGTTCGAGTCGGGCAAGGTGACGTCGGGGTTCGGGAGCATCCCGACTCCCACGCGCCTGTGGCTGGCGCCTGCGGACCACGACGTGAGCGCCACCGGCGAGGTGCCCGCCGTTCCCGATACCGCCCAGCTCGAGTGCATCCCCGTTCGGATGAGCTCGGGCGGTCCGCCGCTGGCGGTCGTGGTGCGCGTCGCCCCTCTGGAGGACCGCCGACACGGCCGGCTCGAGCGCGCCTACCGCGACCTGTACGAGCGATTGGCCGCGATGGTGGCCGAGGGCGACTACCCCTTCGCGGGGGAGGACACGCCCAGCGAGGACGCGCCCCGCGTCGGCGACGGCCTCATCCTGGTCGACGCCGACGGCATCGTCCGCTACCTGTCCCCGAACGCGATGAGCGCGCTGCACCGCATGGGGGTGAACGACGTCGTCGAGGGGCACCGCCTCTCCGACGTCGGGATCGAGGACACCGCCGTCGACTGGGCGCTGCGCTCGGGCTACCCCGTGACCGAGGAGGTGGAGCGCCGCCCGGACGTCGTCGTCCTGTTCCACTGCACGCCGCTCATCGACCGCGCCACGGTGACCGGCGCCATGGCCCTCGTGCGCGACGTCACCGACCTGCGCCGTCTCGACCGTCTGCTGTTGTCGAAGGACGCCGCCATCCGCGAGGTGCACCACCGGGTCAAGAACAACCTGCAGACGATTTCGTCACTCCTGCGGCTGCAGGCGCGTCGGCTCGAGGCCGGCAAGGGACGTGAAGCGCTGCGCGAGGCCGAGCGACGCGTGCGCTCCATCGCGCTCGTGCACGAGATCCTGTCGCGCGAACCGGGCGACGACGTCCCGTTCGACGAGATCGTGGGGTCGCTCGTCCGGATGGCCGAGGACTCGGTGGTGTCGGGGGGACGGATCGACATCGAGGTGACCGGCGACCTCGGCGAGGTGGCCGCGGACGTCGCCACCCCGCTCGCCGTCGTCCTCGCCGAGCTGCTGCAGAACGCGGTGGAGCACGCCTTCACCAAGCCGGGTGCGGGGGTCGACGACGCCGACGGCACGCTCCAAGGGCACGTGGCGCTCGAGCTGTCGCATCCGCTCCGGCACCTGAGGCTGACCGTGCGCGACGACGGCTGCGGGTTGCCGGAGGGCTTCGACATCGACCGGACCACGAGCCTCGGCCTGTCGATCGTGCGCGACCTCGTGACGAGTCAGCTCGGCGGGTCGATCGCCATGGAGAGCAACGGCGGCACGCTGGTCACGATCGACGTGCCCGTGGTGCCCCGACCCGAGTTCGACCCCGCCTTCTGACCGGCCCTGTGCACCGGGCCGGGGGAAACGGCCTTCCGGTCAGACGTCCGCGCCCACGGCCGAGAAGCGGTAACCGATCCCGCGCACGGTGTGCAGCCAACGCGGCATCGCGGGTCGGGCTCGAGCTTGAGCCGCAGGCGCCGGACGTGCTCGGTCACCGTGGCGGGGTCCTGCCACTCCTGGGTCGAGCCCCAGACGTGCTCGAGGAGCTCCTCGCGGGTGAAGACCTGGTCCGGCGTCGTGGCGAGAAACGACAGCAGGTCGAACTCCTTGGGGGTGAGGTCGATGGCCTTGCCGTCGACCTCCACGCGGTGGGCGGAGCGGTCGATCGCCAGTCCGTCGTGTTCGATGCGGGCGGCCGTGGGCGCGGGCTGGCCCCGGCGGAGCACGGCCCGGATGCGGGCGTCGAGTTCGGGCAACGAGCACGGCTTCACCACGTAGTCGTCGGCGCCCAGGTTGAGGACGCGTACCCGCTCGGCCTCCTCGGCGCGCCCGGTCAGCACGATGACAGGGAGGGCGCTGTCACGCCGCAGGCGGGCGAGCACCTCCTCGCCGTCGAGGCCGGGGAGGCCCAGGTCCAGCACGACCAGGTCGTAGCTGCCCAGGCTGGCCTCGCGCAGGGTGGCGGGACCGTCGGCGGCCTCGCCCACCCGGTAGCCCACGCGCTGGAGGAAGATCCTGGTGGCGGCGCGACTCGCCGAGTCGTCCTCGGCTACCAGCACCATGTGCTCTTCGTCCGTCATCGTCACAGACCTACCTCCGCTCAGCCGCCCACATGACGAGGGTCCTCCACGGGGGGAACGTCGTCAACCCGTTGATCTTCTGCCCACAAGCGAAGTCCTCCGAGGTTCGGTCGCCCAGCCGTGGGCGCCGCCGCCTGCTTCATCCCTCCGACCCTCAGCATCCCGCGAAAACCCCTATCGACCTGCACCGGAATCGACCCTGACCTCGTCGTCTACGAGCCGAAGGAGGGCGTCCACGTCGACCGGCTTGGTCAGGTACCCCTCGACCCCGAGGTCGAGCATGTGCTTGACCCTGCTGGGGGTGGCGTCCGCACTCACGACGACGATCTTGGTTTCGGCGAGATCCGGCAGGGCCTTGAGCCGCTGGAGGACCTCGTCACCTCGCAGGTCAGGCAGGTGGAGGTCGAGCAGGACCAGGTCAGGACGGTGGCGGCGCGCCAGCTCCAGGCCGGTGCGCGCCGTGTCGGCGCGTACCAGCCGGACGTGGTGGCGGCGCGCGAACAGCTGCTCCACGAGCGACGCGTTGGAGGGGTTGTCCTCGATGTGCAGCACGACCATCCCCGCTCTGGGGTGCTCCGAGATGTCCGCCCGGTCATGCCGTGCGCCGGGGGCACCGTCCCGGCGCGCCCCGGCGGGCTCGCGGCGGGTCGCGCCGTCGGCGGCGGACGCCTCGGTCCCGTGGAGCTCGACCCAGAACGTCGACCCCTGGTCCTGGCGCGAGATCACCCCGATCGTCCCGCCCATGGCCTCCACGAGCTGCTTCGACAGCGCGAGCCCCACGCCCGTGCCCTCCACCGGGGACGCTTCGGCTCCGAGGCGCGCGAACGGGACGAACAGCTGGTCCTGCTGGTCGCGCGGGATCCCCCGGCCCGTGTCTTGCACTTCGAACCGAACCCGTCCGCCGGCGCGGCGGGCGGTGCGGAACCACGCCGACCCGCCCGGCAGGTTGTATTTGAGCGCGTTCGTCCCCAGGTTGAGCAGCACCTGCAGGAGCCGTTGCCGGTCGGCACGCACGAACAGCTCGTCGGTCCGGGGCGCGTCCACGCGAAGGGACACCCCAGCCTCGTCGGCCTCGGGTTGGAGGAGGGTGGACACCTCTTCGAGCACGTCGGTGACGGCGACCGGCTCGGGTGACAGGCTGAGGTGGCCGGCCTCGATCCGCGAGATGTCGAGCACCTCGTTGATGAGGGCCAGCAGGTGCCGCCCGGCGACGTGGATCTGGTCGACGCTCGCGCTCTGGTCCTCGGTGAGGTCGTCGAGCTCGAGCAGCTGTGCGAACCCCAGAATGGCGTTGAGCGGCGTGCGCAACTCGTGGCTCATGCGCGAGAGGAATTCGCTCTTGGCGTCGCTCGCCCGTTCGGCGAGCTCGGTCGCCTGGCGCAGGGACTGCTCGAGGCCCACCCGTCGCGTGACGTCGCGTGACACCGTCACCGTGCCGGTGACGGTCCCCGACTCGTCGAAGACGGGCCGAGCGCGCGTCTCGTAGGTGAGGACCTCGCCGTTCGGCAAGCGGCCGCTCGTGATCACCGGCTCCGGGGTGCGCTCGCCGGCGACGCACCGGGTGGTCAGACTGTCGAGAAGCACGCGTTCGGACACCGGGACGCGGCCGAAGCGGAAGGCACGGTCGATCACGACGTCGACGTCGTCTGCACTGGCGCCCACCGCCTGGACCAGTTCCGAGCTGGCGAGCACCACGCGCCCGTCGATGTCGCGCACGACGATGGTGTCCGGTGACGCGTGGAAGATCGATTCGAGGAGTTGCCGGCGCTCCTCGGCGGCATGGCGGGCGGCGTTGCGCTCGGACACGTCGATCAGGTAGGCGACGACGTTGCGGAGCGCGCCGTCCGGCGCGGTGTCGACGGTGTAGACCGCCTCGGCCTCCTTCCAGTCCTCGGAGGTCGAGTCCCGCCGGAAGCGCAGCACGATCTGGAGATGGTCGCCCCGCTGGCCCGCACCGGACACGAGCGCGTCGCGCAGCTCACGGCGAGAGTCGGGGTGGAACCGGTCGTCGATGGCGCGGGGGTTGGCCGTCGCTTCCTCGGCGGTGATCCCGAGCATGCGCTCGATGTTCGGGCTGGCGTACGAAAAGCGGCGCCCCGCGACGTCGTAGCGCAACGAGACCACCGGGCTCGCGGTGAGGATGTGCTCGAGGTCGCTGCGGGCGCGGTCGCGCTCTTCGGCGCGCTCGACGAGTTGCGCCGAGGTGGTCATCATGCGCGCCGCCAACCTGCCGATCTCGTCGTTCCCCGTGGGGACCTCGCGCGGCGGCTCCCCGCGTTCGACGTCGGAGGTGGCGCGCTCGAGACGCCGGAGCCGGGAGACGACGCCGCGCGTGAAGAGTCGCGAGACGAGCACGCCGCCCGTCACGGCGAGCACGACCGCCACGATGGCGACGGCGAGCAGGCCGACGTTGGAGCTGTGCACCGCGGACCGCTGGTTGGCGACGACGTTCGACTCGAGCCGGGCGAGGCTCGACACATCCGCGTGCATCTGGTTGGTGGCGTCCTGGCTCAGGCGGAGCACCGCTTGCGAGGCGGCGAGACCCGGAGGCAGCGACGACAGCTCGGTCATGTCGATGGTGATCCGCTGCCCGTCGCGCGCCACCGCCCGTGCCCATTGCGGCTCACAACCGCCCGTCGCCGTCATGTGGTTCATCAGCCCGAGCTGTGCGGGCATGGCGTTCTGCGCCTGGTCGTACGACGCCTTGAACACGCGGTCCCCGGTCAGGAAGTAGCCGCGGATGGCGGTCTGCGCCGACAGGAGGGTGTTGTCGAGCGCGGTGGCGGTGTCCGCGCACTGCCGGGCGTTCTGCTCGGCGTTCTGCGCGTCGTTGTTGACGTGGATGAACCACAGGGTCGAACCGAGGACGGCGAAGAGGATGGCGACCGGGACGACGACGACGACCAGCCCCTTGGTCCTGATGGAGCGATCGACCCAACGTTGGCTGAGCCTCCGCCCGGTCAGGGCGTCAGGCATAGGCGGCACCTCGCCTGCGATGCGGTCATCCCCCTCGCGGCGAGGATAGCGAGGGCTGGAAAGCTACGTCGGTGCGCTAGGAGGCGCGGCGCCGGGCGGCGAGCCACGCCTTGCGGAGCCGGCGGCGCTCCTCTTCGGAGGTGCCGCCCCAGATGCCAGACTCCTGGTTCGTGGCGAGGGCGAACTCGAGGCACGGCTCGATCGCCTCGCAGGACCGGCACACCCGCTTGGCGGCCTCGATCTGCTCGATGGCCGGTCCGGTCGTGCCGACGGGGAAGAAGAGGTCGGGCTCGGTGTCTCTGCACGACGCCAGCTTGCGCCAGTCGTCGGCATCCCATTCGACCGAGCGGTTCCACATGAGCGCCACTGCTGCCTCCTCCGGTCGCGCTGCGGACGCTGCCTGCCGTACGTCTTGTGATTCGCTTCACTTGGCTGGTCACAGGGGTTGACCGCCAGTGGAGCGGATTTGCACGTGAAGGTACTCCCAAGCGGGGACCCCCGCAAGCGTGATTTCACGTGGGGGAGGGCCCTGTCCGACGGTGCCGACGATGGGCCCGACGATGGGCACTGACGGGGTCCGGGGATGGCCGCGCCGTGGTGCGGGGCGGCCCCTCGTCCTCGCCCACCGCGGCGGGACCGGGCCCTGGCGGGAGAACACCCTCGAGGCGTTCACCGGCGCCCGCCACGCGGGGGCCGACGGCGTGGAGCTCGACGTCCGGCTGGCCGCGGACGGGGTCCTTGTCGTCCACCACGACGCCCTCGTCGAGGGGGCGCCGATCCACGCGGTGGCGTCGGTGGACCTTCCTCGGTGGGTGCCCACGCTCGCCGAGGTCCTCGACGCATGCACGGGATGGGCGGTGAACGTCGAGATAAAGAACAGCCCCGGCGAGCCCGGGTCCGGTGAGGCCCGGCCGGTCGCGGGCGCGGTCGCGGACGTTCTGCGCCGGGACGCGGCGAGATCCGGGGCCCCGCTCGTCGTGGTGTCCTCGTTCTGGCCGGCCACTCTGGAGGCGGTGCGCGCCGCCGCCGCGCCGGTGGCGCTCGGCTTGCTCACGCACCCCGCGCTCGACGCGGCCGGCGCGTTGGGCACCGCGGTCGAACTGGAGTGCGCTGCGGTGCACCTCCACCACAGCCAGGTGGACCGCGCTGTCGTGGCCGAGGCGCACGGGCTCGGCATGACGGTCGCGGCGTGGACCGTCAACGGCGACGACGAGGTGCTCGCCGTGGTCGACGCCGGGGTCGATTGCGTCATCACCGACCACGTGGAGTCGACGCTGGCCCTGGTCGGGCGCTTGATCGACGAGGGTGGTCCCCGCGGTCGATTGGTCGAGCCACCGGGTTCTCGGGAACAATCGAGGTCATGAACGTCGTCGTGTGTGTCAAGCAGATCCCGGACCCGGCGGCTCCCGCCGCGCTCGATCCGGGGACGAAGACCCTCGTCAGGGAGGGAAAGCTGATCCTCGACGACTCCGACGCCTACGGGGTCGAGATGGGCCTGCAGCTCGCCGAACAAGCCGGCGGGGGCGAAGTGACCCTGGTGTCGATGGCTCCGAACGCGGAGACGTCAGGCCTGCGGACGGCCCTCGCCATGGGGGCGGCCAAAGCCATCCTGGTGAGCGACGAGGCGCTCGCCGGATCTGACGCCCTCGGGACCGCACGCGTGCTCGCCAAGGCGATCGAACGGGCGCAGCCGGACCTCGTGCTCGCCGCCACGGAATCCACCGACGGTTACACCGGGACCACTCCGGTCCAGGTTGCCGAGCTGCTCGGGCTGCCGTCGGTCACCTTCGCCAAGAAGGTGTCGGTGGGAGACGGCAAGGTCCACGTGGAGCGGCAGACCGAAGCCGGCTACGACGAGGTCGAGTGCCCGCTTCCCGCGGTCGTCACGGTCACCGCCGGCGTGGTCGAGCCGCGCTACCCGTCGTTCAAGGGGATCATGGCCGCCAAGTCGAAGCCGGTCGACCAGGTGACGGTGGCCGACCTCGGCCTCGAGGCCGGCCAGGTGGGCGCGTCCGGTGCCCGCCAGGAAGTGACCGACGTGGCGGCCGCCGAGGAGCGCAAGGCCGGCGAGATCGTGGTCGACGAGGGTGACGGCCACGACCGTGTGGTGGCGTTCCTCGAGCAGCTCAAAGTCATCTGAGAGGGAAAGCGATGCCGATCGACAAGGTGTGGGTCCTGGCCGAGTCCGCCGAGGGCGGGCTCACCAGCACGACGCTCGAGTTGCTCACCGAGGCCCGTTCCCTCGGGTCGACCGTGGAAGCGGTCGCGTGGGGCGCCGGCACCGCGGGCGTCGCCGACGAGCTCGGCAAGTACGGGGCGTCCACCGTCTACGACGTGGGCGACCTCGGTGACGCCCTCCCCGGGGCGCCCGTGGCTGCCGCCATGGCGGCGCTGATCGAGGGAGGACAACGGCCCGACGTCGTGCTCGTGCCCGCCACCTACGACGGACGTGACGTCGCCGGACGGCTGTCCGCGCGGATCGACGTCCCGGTGATCACCAACGTCGTCGGCCTGTCGGTCGAGGGCGACGACGTCCTCTCCCAGCACGGTCTCTTCGGGGGGACCCAGGTGGCCACGGCCAAGTTCACGGGCCCCAAGCCGTGGGTCTTCGTCGTGCGCGCCAAGTCCTTCGCGGCCGAGCCCGGCGACGGCGCGGCGGCCCAGGTGACCTCGGTGGAGGTGCCCGACCTCGGGGCGACGGGTGCGGCCAAGATCCTGGCCCGGCACGAGGAGGAGCGCACCGGTCCCAAGCTCGACGAGGCGGATGTGGTCGTCTCCGGTGGCCGGGGCCTCGGCGGCGCCGAGCACTACGCCATGATCGAGGAGCTGGCCAAGCTGCTGCGGGGGGCGGCGGGCGCGAGCCGAGCGATCGTCGACGCCGGGTGGGTGCCCTACTCGCACCAGGTGGGCCAGACCGGCAAGACGGTGAAGCCGACGGTGTACATCGCCTGCGGCATCTCGGGCGCGACGCAGCACATGGTGGGGATGAAGGGCTCGAAGAACATCGTCGCCATCAACAAGGACGCCGACGCCCCCATCTTCTCCATCGCGGACCTGGGCATCGTCGGCGACGTGCACAAGGTGGTCCCCAAGCTGATCGAGGCGCTCAAGTCGCACGGCTGACCGCGCGACCGGGCCTCCGAACGGGGCCGCTGGCGCGTCGCAGAACACTTCGGTGAGGGGTCCCACGCGGTAGGGTGCGAGCGATGCGGTGCGCGCTCCGCATCGGGGGTGCGGAAGCGACGAAGACCGCGTAATTGACGCATGCTGTTTCCGACGATCGACTTCGCGATCTTCTTCGCCGTGGCCTTCACGGCCAACTGGCTGCTCAACCCGTACCCGCGCATCTGGAAGCTCGCCATGATCGCGGCGAGCTACCTCTTCTACAGCTGGTGGGACTGGCGGTTCATCTTCCTGTTGGCCGCCTCCACCGCGCTCAGCCACCTCGGCGCGTCGGCACTCGCGCGCCTGCCCGACGGTCGCGGCCGCCGCGCGGTGCTCGCCGGGAGCGTCGCGGCGCTGCTCGGGCTGCTCGCGTGGTTCAAGTACTACGGGTTCCTGTCGGTCAACGTCGACAACGCGCTGCACGCGCTGCACATGGGACGCGCCTTTCCGCTCCTGGCGGTGACGCTCCCCGTCGGCGTGTCGTTCTTCACCTTCATGGCGCTCAGCTACGTCATTGACGTCTACCGGCGCGTCCTCGAACCGGCGCGGCCCATCGACCTCGCGGTGTACCTGTCGTTCTTCCCGCACCTCGTGGCCGGACCGATCGTGCGCGGTGGAGAGCTCCTGCCTCAGATCAGACGCCGTCGCGACGCGAAGGGCATCGACTTCGGTCGCGCCGCGTGGCTCGTGGCCGGCGGGCTCTTCAAGAAGGTGGTCATCTCGTCGTACGTCGACGCGGCCATCGTGCGGCCGGTCTTCGGCGCACCGCACCAGCACAGCGCGATCGAGATCCTGTTCGCCGCGTACGGGTTCGCGGTGGAGATCTACGCGGACTTCAGCGGCTACACCGACATCGCCATCGGGATCGCGATGCTGCTGGGCTTCCAGTTCCCGGCCAACTTCGACCGACCGTAGACGGCGCGCAACCTGCAGGACTTCTGGCGGCGGTGGCACATGACCCTCTCGCGTTGGCTGCGCGACTACCTCTACATCCCCCTCGGAGGTGGGCGGGGCTCGCGCTGGACCACGGCGCGCAACGTCATGATCACGATGGTGCTCGGCGGGCTCTGGCACGGGGCGGCGTGGACCTTCATCGCCTGGGGGGCACTCCACGGGTTCGGCCAGGTCGTGGGCCATTTCCGGCGCGATCGCCGCCAGCGGGCCGGGCTCGATCCGGTGCCCGAGGGCACCGTTCGGGCGGTGGTCCAGCGGGTGGCCACGTTCCACGTCGTGTGCCTGGGGTGGATCTTCTTCCGGGCGGATTCGATATCCGGCGCGTTCACCCTGATCAAACGATTGTTCACGGCGTGGGGGACCGCACCGCTCGTGACGCCGCTGCTCCTCATCACGGTGTGCGGCGCACTGGCGTTGCAGTACCTCCCCGCTGACGCCGCACAGCGCGCACAACGTGCCTTCGTCCGTCAAGGGTGGGCCGTCCAGGGCGCCATACTGGGAGTTGCTCTTCTCGTCATCACCACGCTCGGGCCCCAGGGCGTGGCGCCGTTCATCTACTACAGGTTCTGAGGACGCGACGTTGCCCCGATCGAACGCCGTGACGCCCGATGCCGCCATCGACGACTCGCTGCCGGACGGCGGCTGCACCGGCATGGTGCGCTCGCTGTACCGCGCGCTCGACGGGAACGGCGTGCGCGTGGTCGGGCGTGGCGCGCGTGTGGCGAGTGACGGCCCGGCGAACGCAAACGGCGCAGGGCGCCCCGCCGGCACGAACGGCGCTCACGAAGCGAACGGCACGAACGGCACGAACGGCACGAACGGCACGAACGGCACGAA
>DATGKD010000110.1:0-25039 GCA_035294855.1 Acidimicrobiales bacterium | reverse complement strand
CTCCACGAGCACGAGGGCGTCGAGCGGGTCGCCGTCGAGCGCCAAGGTCCCGTCGATGAAGCCGTAGTCGGCGGGATAGCGGGTCGAGGTGAAGAGCAGGCGGTCGAGGTAGATCCGACCGGTCTCGTGGTCCATCTCGTACTTGTTGCGCTGCCCCTTCGGGATCTCGACGACGACCTCGAACTCCACCAACCGGATCCTACGAGCCGCCGATCGTCAGGCCCGGCTCGTCAGGCCCGTCTCTTCATGCTCGTGTCCCTCGGGCCCGATTGGTCAGCCTCGCCTCGGGAGCATTGCATCAGACCCAACCCGGCAGGATGTGCACCCGGCCGCGCGCTGCTCGCCACGACCGGACGGGCGGAGGCCGTCTGACCGGTGCAGCCGCCATCCCCGGGGAATCCGCTGACGAGCAATCCTCGGGCGCTGAGCGCGTGTAGTAGCAGTACGGACAGACACCGTGGTGCGCTCGGAACATGGCTGTCCATGTGCCGCACTCCGGACAGACCCCGGCAAGCACGCTCGACACTGCGCCCCCCTCGGCCGCCCGAATCATTTTGGCACCCGCCGAGACCGAGCGGGGGCGGCCAGGCCCCAACGGATCGTCAAGTCCCGACGGCGATCGCCGCCGGGCGGGCAGGCCGTCAGAACGTCGCGATCGGGTTGACGAGGCTCGAGGTCAGCCCCGAAAGCGCGAGCGGGCAGACGGCGAGCTGGAACTCCCAGCGCGTCAGGCGTTCGGCCGTCGAGGCGAGCGCCTCGAGGTCGCAGTTGTCGACGAGCCACAGGCCCATGGCGACGAGCCCGATGATGTGGACGGGCAGCGCCATCTGCCGGTACCCCGCCGGCATGACGTCGTTGGCCGTGTCGCAGCCGATGAGCGCCACATCACGCTCGCGCAGCCACGGCAGGGTGCCGGCGTGCCACCCGGGTTGGCGTGACCCCGGTTCGGTCACCACTCGATCCCCGCTCTGGTGGCGATAGCGCCCGAAGCCGGTGCGCAGCAGCACGGCGTCGCCCGGTTCCACTCGAACGCCCTGGCGGATCTCGGCGGCTTCCAGGTCCTCGGGCATGACACCCTGGCCCGGCTCGAGCCAGTCCACTCCGCGCGCACCGCAGACATCGAGCAGCACGCCGCGGGTGACGATGCCGCTCTTGGCCACGGTGATGGGGAGCGCACCCGCGCCGTCGTTCGAGACCAGCTCGGCCGGCCGGTCGTTGTACATCTTCCCGTCCCAGAAGATGTGGCACAGGGCGTCGAGGTGGGTCGCCGTGTAGCCGTGGACGGTCAGCGCCGTGATCTGCTCGGTCGAGAAACCGAGCCGCGCCCCCGGGGCGATGGGGACGGCGGTGATCTCCCGCGCCAGGCCGTGTGCACCGGTGGGGACGTCCCACGCGCAGGACACCGTGAGTCCCTCGGTCACCGTGCCCGCGGCGCGCCGGGTCACCTGCGGCGTGACGAGGTTGAGTGTGCCGAGCTCGTCGTCAGGTCCCCACCGCCCCCAGTTGGACAGGCTCTCGAACCAGGACAGAACCTCGGTCTCGTCGGGCGCGGCCATGGCCGTCATCTTGACGCGTGTCCCGTCGCGCCGCATTGGCGGCTGGCCGCCGCCACGCGCCACCTCGGGCCACGGCCGAACCCAGCACGCCATGGCTACCCTTTCGGCCATGGCCGTCCTCTCGCCACAGCAGCGCGCATCGTGGGAGGAAGACGGATGGTGCGTTGTCGAACGCGCCTTTCCCGAATCGTCGGTCGCAGGCGCCGCCAAGGCGCTCACGAAGCTGTTCCCCAGCGCGCAGCAGATGGCGTCCGACCCCGGCGACGAGTGGGCGCGTTGGCGGACGTGGGACGCGCCGTGGCCGGAATTCCCGTTCCGGAGCCGTTCGCTCAATGCGATGGCGGTGAGCGACGTTCTGATCGACCTCGCCCAGGAGCTTCTCGGCGTCGAAGACGTCCGGATGTACCTCGCGGCCGTCACGGCCAAGTACGCCGGCCAGCCCTCCGACTACAACCGGCTGCTCCATGCCGACTTCCCGAACCACACCCTGACCGTCCCGCGTCCTGAAGCCGGCTACCACCAGATGGAGACGTTCGTGTACCTGTGCGACGTCGGCCCGCACAACGGCGCCACGCATTTCGTGTCACGGACGCGCACGCGCCACGTCCCCGTCGAAGAGCACACGCTCAACCTGAACGACTACGCCGAACTGTACGACGACCCGTCGGACGCGTCGGCGCCCGCGGGGTCGATCGTCGTGTACCGGCCCGACGTGTACCACCGGTCGGTCGACTTCACCGATCCCACCCAGGCGCGCTTCATGCTCCACGTTTCGTACAAGGCCGCACCCATGGAGTGGGGCGGGTACCAGGCGTGGCCCATCAAGGGCTTCTCGGCGGAGTGGCACAACTTCGTGCAACAGGCCACGCCGCGACAGCTGACCGTCCTCGGCTTTCCCCGCCCCGGTCACCCGTTCTGGACGGCCGAGACGCTGGCCGGCGTGGCCCGCCGCTACCCGGGCCTCGACATGTCGCCCTGGAGAGCAGCTTGCTCGACGTAGATCACTCTTGACCGATTACTCGTAATCGGATATTCTCCTCCGTATGGCCTCCTGGTCTCGCACGAATCCCCTGGCCCTGGCGGTCCTGGTCTGTCTGTACGAAAAGCCGATGCACCCCTACGAGGTCGCGCAGACCCTGCGCCATCGGGCCAAGCAGGAGAGTGTCCGCTTGAACTACGGCTCGCTGTACTCGGTCGTGGAGGTGCTCGAGAAGCGGGGTTTCATCAAGGCCACCGGCACCGTGCGCGAAGGCAAACGCCCCGAGCGGACGGTGTACGCCATCACCGACGACGGGTCGCGCGAGATGGACGACTGGATGACCGAGCTCATCGGCGTCCCCCAGAAGGAATACCCGGCGTTCATGGCCGGCCTGTCGTTCCTCCCCTCGCTCGATCCCGACGACGCGCTGGCCGCCCTGCGGTCCCGGACCGACGCCCTCAAGATCAAGCTGGCCGGCATGCGCGGTGCCATGCACGCCGCGAAAGCCGCCGGCCTGCCGCGGATCTTCGAGCTCGAAGCCGAGTACGAGGAGCTTCAGATCGAAGCGGAGCTGAAGTTCGTCACCGCCCTCGTCGACGACATCGTCGCCGGTCGTCTCGAGGGCTTGGACATGTGGCGCGCGTTCCACACCGAAGGATTCGACCCCGACGCGGTGCACTTCGCCTTCGAAGACGACGTCGGCGATCGGTGACGAGGGGCCGCGCGCGCGGTCCCGCTGACCAGTTCGAAACGAGCTCGACCCGAGGCCTTCTTCCGACGCGCCCCAGCGCGCCTGCGAGCCCTCGGGACGACCAAGGCGAGACCAGACAAGACGAGACCAGACAAGTCGAGACCGGACAAGTCGAGACCAGAAAGGACAAGCCCATGGACGCTCTCATCGAGGCCGATCACCTGTCGAAGCGGTTCGGCAAGGTGCAGGCCCTCGCGGACCTCACGCTCTCTCTGCACCCCGGCCGACCGGTTGCGGTGCTCGGGCCGAACGGCGCCGGGAAGACGACGTTCATCCGCATGGTGGCCACGCTCCTGCAACCGGACCACGGGACCCTGCGCGTGGGCGGGCACGACGTCGTGCGCGACCCCATGGCCGTTCGCCAGATGATCGGTCTCGCGGGCCAGTCCGCCGCCGTGGAGGGGACGATGACGGGACGCGAGAACCTGGTCATGGTCGCCCGCCTGTACGGCCAGGACCGTCGACAGGCGCAACGCTCGGCGCAGCGCATCCTCGGGCAGATGGACCTCGTCGACGCCGCCGACCGCCACGTCCGCACCTACTCGGGTGGCATGCGCCGGCGTCTCGACCTCGGGGCCAGTCTCGTCGGCTCGCCCCAGCTCCTGCTGCTCGACGAGCCCACCACAGGGCTCGATCCGGGCAGCCGGAACGAGGTGTGGGACCGCATCCGCGCCATGAACGAGGCGGGCACCGACCTCGTGCTCACCACCCAGTACCTCGACGAGGCCGACCGCCTCGCCGGACATGTCGTCATCATCGACGAAGGCCGCGTCATCGCCGAAGGCACCCCCGGCGAGCTCAAGTCGCGGGTCGGTGCCGACCGCATCGAGCTGCACACCGCCGACGTGTCGACCATGAAGCGCGCCGCCGAGGTGCTGGGGGCGCTCGGCATCTCCGAGCCGACCACCGATCCCGCCACGCGCCGGTGCTCATTGGCGGCTCCCGGCGGCTCGAGGCTCCTGCCCCTCGTGTCACGCGCCCTCGACGACGCCGGTGTCGAGGTCGAGGACATCACGCTGCGGCGGCCCACGCTCGACGAGGTGTTCCTGGCATTGACCGGCCGTACGACGAAATCCGATCCCACCCCGTCCAAAGAGGAGGCAGCATGACCATCGACCTGGCTCTCGACGCACCGGTGCGCCGCAGCGAACCGCCCGCCGCGCTCAACCACGGCGCCTCGTACCTGACGGCGTCGGCGCACGTGGCGGCGCGGACACTCAAGAAGTTCGTCCGCACCCCCGCCCTCATCGTCGCCGGCACGGCCCAGGGCATCCTGTTCCTGCTCATCTTCCGGTACGTCTTCGGCGGCGCGGTGGGCCACACCGGCGCCCTCACCTACGTGGACTTCCTCGTCCCGGGTTTCGTGGTGACCGGCGTGCTCTTCCAGGGCATGGGCGCGGCCGCGGGCGTGGCCGAGGACTTGGAGGGCGGCCTGTTCGACCGGCTTCGCAGCCTGCCGATCCGGTTGCTCTCGATCGTCACGGGCCGCGTGGGTGCAGATTCGGCTCTCGTGGCTTGGGGTGTGGTCGTCATGACCGTGGTGGGCTTCGCCGTCGGCTTCCGTCTGGGCGGGTCGGTTGCGGACGCGCTGGCCGCTCTCGGCCTGACCGTGCTCTACGGCTTCGCGTTCGTGTGGCTGTTCGTCTTCATGGGCATGGCGGCGGGAAGCCCACAGGCGGCGCAGGGACTGTCGTTCTTGGTCTTCCCGCTGAGCTTCGTGTCTTCGGCGTACGTCCCGGTGGCGACCATGCCGAGCTGGATGCGCGGGTTCGCCGACTACCAGCCCATGTCCGTGATGGTGAACACGGTCCGCCTCCTCACCGGCGGCCACGCCACCCAGGCCCTCCTCGGGCACCCGCTGGCGCACTATCTCGTGCCGTCGCTGTTGTGGTCGGTGGGGCTGGTGGCCGTCTTCGCGCCGCTTGCGGTGTGGAAGTTGAAGACATCCTGAGCGCCCGTCTACGGCGCGACCAACCTGCCCCGACGAGGCGCGCGAAGGGTGCGCACCCGACGACGGAGGTTCACCAGGACGCCGGCTTGACGGCGGCCAGCTCGTCCATCGCCGGGCCGAAGGTGTCCTCGAGCCACCCCCCGGGATCCTTGGGGACCGCCCCCGTCACGAGCGCGCCCACCCCCACCCGGGCGAAGGCTTCCGCGCCGCTCACCACCTCGTCGACCGAGGAGCCGCGCGCCAGGTCGCGGTACATGGCGGTCACCTCGATCTCGGCCGGGTCGCGCCCGACGTCGTCGCAGTGGCGCCGCAGCACCTCGAGCTTGCGGGCGACGTCCTCCGGGCCGCCGAAGATGTTGCACGCGTCGGCGTAACGGGCGACGAGACGCAGGGTCTTCTTCTCCCCGCTCCCGCCGATCAGGATGCGCGGCCGGGGACGGCTGACCGGCGGCGGGCTGCACAGCGTCGCTTCGAGCTGGTAGTGGCGGCCCTCGAACGGGCCGTTGTCGTCGCTCCACATCTGCTGACAGATCTGGAGGGCCTCTTCCAGCCGCTCGAAGCGTTCACGCAGCGGCGGGAACGGCACGCCCAGGCCACGGTGCTCGCGCTCGTACCACGCCGCGCCGATACCCAGCTCGGCACGACCTCCCGACAACACGTCGAGCGTCGTGACGATCTTGGCCAGGAGACCGGGGTGGCGGTACGTCACGCCCGTGACGAGCAGGCGCACCCGGAGCCGTTCGGTGACACCGGCCACGAAACCGAGAGCGGTGTAGCCCTCGAGCATCGGGTCCTCCGCCGGGGCCATCCAGTCCATCTGGAAGTAGTGGTCCATGAACGACATGGTGCGGACGCCGATGGCCTGCGCCCGTTGGGCGAGATCGGCGACGCCGGGGCCGATGCCCGACGGCCCGCCCGCCCAATCGAACCGGCTGACGTGAAGGTCGAGTTCCATGTCCTCTGTCTACCCGCCCCGAGCGCAACATCGTTTAGCGTTGGCCGACCATCGGTTATCTGGGGGTAACGCCATGGACTTGAAGGTCGTGGGGGCCGGTGTCGGCCGGACCGGCACGCATTCGCTCAAACTGGCCCTGGAGCAGCTGCTCGGCGGCCCGTGCCATCACATGTTGGAGATCCTCGGCGACCCGGCCCAGGTGCCGAGTTGGATGGACGCCATCGACGGCAAGCCGACGGACTGGTCCGTCCTGGACCGCTACGTCGCGCTCGTCGACTGGCCCGGCGCGAGCTTCTGGCCGGAGCTGTCCGCCGCCAACCCGGATGCGCTCGTGCTGCTGTCGGTGCGAGATTCCGAGGAGTGGTACAAGAGTGCGTCGAACACGATCTTCCTCGCGTTCGACCACCTTCCGCCCGAGATCGCCCCGTGGATGAACTCGGTCCGCAAGCTCCTCCACGACCGTTTCAGCGACCGGTTCGACGATCCCCAGGCCATGATCGCCGCCTACGAACGCCACAACGACGGCGTGCGCGAGGCGATTCCGTCCGATCGATTGCTCGAATGGACCCCGTCGGACGGTTGGGCCCCGATCTGCGACCGTCTCGGGTTGGCCGTGCCGGACGAGCCGTTCCCGGTCACCAACACCACGGACGAGTTCCGCACGATGTTGGGCATGCCGCCAGTGAGCTGACGACGCTGACAACGAAGCGGCGCAACGAAGCGGAGCAACGAAGCGGCGCAACGACGCGCGCAACGACGCGGCGCAAAAGACGCGGCGCAACGAGGCAGAGCGACGGACACCGCTCAAGCGACTCGCTTCGCTCACGCCCGCACGCCCGAAGCCGGCACCACCGGCACCACCGGCACCACCGGCACCGGCCCCCGCCGCCACGTGCTGCCCTCTCGGTAGTTGGCCACCGCGAAGAACTCCTCCGGTGATACCCGCAGCTTGAGGAGCAGGTTGGTCCAGATATCGGCGTCAGGGAGATCCGACCACGGTTCGGGCAGCGCGCACAGCACGAGCGATCGTCCGTCGTTGCGCCGGAAGGTCAGGTTGCTGACGGTGCCCAGCTCGACTTCCCCGTAGGGGGTCGACACCCAGAAGTGGCGGTGCCGGGTCCAGTCCCGTTTCTGCCCCGGGTCGAGAAGGCTCACGAGCAGTTCCTCGGCCCTCCCCATCGCGGCCACCAGCGCGGCACCATCCGCCGGAGCGCGACCCGGTCCCCGGAGCGGCCCCCGCCGCGACCCACGCCACGAGCTCGCACGGCGGGGAATGTGCAGCACCTCGTACCCGTCGTAGGTGCCCCCCACGAGCGACACCACCGTTCCCCGGCCGTCGATCTCGTCGACGACCTCGAGCCGGGGGATCACCGGCCACCGCTGGCGTCAGCCGCCGGCGATGGGACGGACGAAGAGGATCTCCTCGGCCCGGGGGTCGAACTCGTCGATCTGCACGGCGGTGTCCGACGAGGCGCCGAGCGGACGGGCGAACGGGATCTTCTTGTCGGTGACCATCAGCCGACGGAACAGCTCTTCGGCGGCGCGCACGGTCTCGGTGTCGGTGATGTCCCAGGCAACGGCGGTGTCGCCGCTCGAGTCGAGAATCCGGATCGTGCCCACAGCGTCTCCTTCACCTCTGCGCCCGGCGACCCTCGCCGGAGGGGCTATCGAACACCTGTTCGCCTCCGGGCGCAAGGGGGGCGGCCTGGGGATTTCGCGGCGGTCACCTTTCTTCCTGCACCCAGGCGTGGCGGGCGTCGAAGTGCGGGGCGAGCTCGCGCCCCTCGCCCGCCATTGCCCACAGGTAATAGAGCGCGTACCCCGGGGCGGCGGCCACCGGGTGGTACCCCGAGCCGATGACGGCCACGTCGCCGTCGTGGACGACGAGGGCCTCCTCGTGACCGTCGTCCTCGTACCGGAGCTGCACCCCGAAGCCACCGGGCGGGTCGACCTTGAACAGGTACACCTCCTCGAGGCGCACCTCGTGCGGCGGGGCTTGCACGTCGTGCTTGTGCGGCGGGTACGACGACCAGTTGCCCGGAGGGTTGACGGTCTCGCCGACGAGCAGGCGGCTGGCGGGCTGTTCCGGGCCGAGCAACGTGCGCACCGACCGCGCCCAGTTGCCGCGTCCGGTCTCCGTGACGCGTTGGTCGTCCGGGCCGATGACCCGCGGCACACCCGGCGGGCTCGAGCTCCTCGGCGCGGACACGACGGCCAGCGCGGCTCTCGCGGCGCGCGCGGTGACGCGCACCGCGCCGTCGGGAGGCACGTACACGGCGTGCCCGGGCCCGTCGAAGACGCTGCGCCGGGCACCCGCCTCGCCGAGGTCTCGTCCGTCGACCGATACCCCGACCCTTCCGCTCAGCACGACGGCGACGACCTCGAGATCAGCGCGCGACTCCCATGTGCCGCCGACGTCGAGGTCGACCACCTCGAGGCCGATCAACTCGGTCTGCTCGCCCGCCGTCAACAGTGTCTGCACCACGGGCCGCCTCCTCTCCTCGCTGTCCTTCGGCAACGGCCGGTCACGGCGCCGGCAACGGGTGGTCGCGCAACCATGCGCCGATGCCCCGCAAGCGCTCGGCCTGCCCGCCGGGGATCGTGCCGTCGGCCATGGGGCCCACGTTCAACAACAGGTTGCCGCCGCGCCCGGTGACGTCGGCCAGCATGGCGACGAGTTCGTCGGTGGACAGATAGTCGTCCTCGGTCTCCTGACGGTTGTACCCGAACGACGTGCCGATGCCACGGCACGTCTCCCACCTGCGCCCGGTCGGATCGGCGTCGGTCGAGTACTCGGGCGTCACGAAGTCGCAGTGCACCGTGCCGCTCGTCTGACCGATGAAGTCGAAGCGGTTGTTGACGACACCCTCGGGAACCCTCGCGTAGTACTCGCCGAACAGGGCCTCCAGGTCGGCGGCGGCCGGGTACCCGATGTCGTTCCACAGGATGTCCGGCTCGTACCGGTCGATGAGCTCACGCCAGTGGGCGTCGGCATACCTCTGGTATTGCGCCGTCTGCGGGATGGCCGTGATGAGTGCATGCACGTCGGTGATGGGCAGGCCGCCGAAGGTCCAATCGAGCCCACCCGAGTAGTAGGCGCCGAAGCGCAGACCGGCCGACCGCACCGCGGCGGCGAACTCGCCCACGACGTCGCGTGACGACTGCCACGTCGTGCCGCGGAACGGGTTCACGGTGGTGCTGGGCCACAGCAACACGCCGTCGTGGTGCTTAGTCACGAGGACGACGTAGCGCGCCCCGGCGGCGGCGAACAGCTCGGCCCACGGTGCCGGGTCCCATGTCGCGAGGCCGCCCAGGAACTGCTCGACGAACGCGTCGTAGGACAGGTCGCCGTAGGTCTCACGGTGGTGGCGTTGCACCGGGCTGCCCTCGATGGCGAGCGCGTTCTGGTACCACTCCACGTAGGGCGACTCCGCGAACGCCCGCTCCCAGCCACCCGAGGCGGCCAGCTCGAACGGCGACGGCCCGACGGGCGCGAAGGCGGGCACCGACGCGGCGGTCCAGTGGACGAAGATGCCGAACCCGGCACGGTCGAACCATGCGGGCACAGGGCGCCGTGCGTCGGATGTCACCGCCTCACGCTTACCACGTGCGGGCTGTCGCTCGTCTGGCGACCGCCGGCCATTAGCGTGACCGGACCGGAAGAAGACGTCGGAGGTCGACACGATGACGCCGCGCGACGACGCTGCCCTCACCGTCTATTCGGCACCGTGGTGCCCGCACTGCAAGCGCGTGAAGCGGTTCCTGGCCGCCCATCGCACGCCCTATCGGCAGATCGACATCGACGGGGATCCCGCAGCGATCGACGAGCTGAAGGCGCTCCAGGGCGGCCGCCAGATCATCCCCACCGTCGTCTACGGCGACGGCAGCCACGACGTCAACCCGAGCGACGAGGACCTGGCGCGCCGCATCGGGCTCGACCTGGTGGCGGAACGCCTCGCCTACGACCTCGTCATCGTGGGAGGCGGGCCCGCGGGATTGGCGGCCGCCATCTACGCCGCACGCGAAGGCATCGACGCCATCCTCGTCGAATCCAGCGGCCTCGGCGGCCAGGCGGGCATCAGCGACCAGATCGACAACTACCCCGGCTTCCCCGAGGGGATCACCGGCGCCGAGCTCTCCGACCGGTTCGTGGCTCAGGCGCGCCGCTACGGTGTCGAACTGCTGTCGGCCGTCTCGGTCACGTCCGTCGTCCGCGACGGGGGGGACCTCGTCACGACCACGTCCACCGGTCAGGAGATCTGCTCCCATGCGGTGATCGTCGCCACCGGCTCCACCTACCGTCGGCTGGACGTCCCCGGCGAAGACGAGCTCCTCGGCGCGGGCGTCCACTACTGCGCCACGTGCGACGGTCCCTTCTACAAGGGCGCGGAGGACTTGGTCGTCATCGGCGGGGGGAACTCGGCGCTGGAGGAGGGCCTCCATCTGTCCGAGTTCGCCCACCGGGTCCGGGTCATCGCCCGCAACGAGCTGTCGGCAGCGCCCGTCCTCGTCGAGCGGGTGCGCTCGGATCCGCAATTCGTCGTGGAGACGGGCATGGACATCGTCCAGTTCGACGGGGAGCGCGGCCGGCTCACGGCGGTGGAGGCTCGCGATCGGTCGACCGGCGACGTGAAGCGCTTCCCGGCCGCCGCCGCGTTCGTGTTCATCGGCCTGCTGCCCAACACGGCGTTCCTGGGGGACACCGTCGAGCGCGACCCCGCCGGGTTCATCGTCACGAGCGCCACCTTCGAGACGTCCCTGCCCGGTGTCTTCGCCGCCGGCGACGTGCGGGCCGGCTCGACGAAGCAGCTGGGCTCGGCGGTGGGCGACGGCATCGCCGCCCTCTTGATGACGCGCCGTTACCTCGAGGAGCACAAGCAGATGGCGGTGGCCACCCAGTCCTGAGACGCGATCATCGCCGGGACGCGGGCCCGGCGTTCACGCCAGGCCCTGGGCGATCGCATGGAGCGCGAGGCCCACGGCAGCACCGACGACGGTGCCGTTGATGCGGATGAACTGGAGGTCGCGCCCGAGCAGCAGCTCCAGCTGGTTGGCGGTCTCGGCCGCGTCCCACCGGTCGATCGTTCCGGTGACGAGCCCGGCGAGCTCGTCGTGGAACTGCTCGGCGATCGCCCGCGCCCCGGACTCGACCACGCGCTCCACGCTCGATTGCAGGCTCGGCTCCGAGCCGAGGCGGCGACCGACAGCGGCCATGGCGTCGGCCAACCGCAGGCGCAGCTCGGAGTCGGGCTCGGCCGCCTGGACGCGCAGCGTGTCCTTGGCCTCGCTCCACAACGAGGCCGACCAGTCGCGCAGCTCCGCCCGGCCCAGGATGTCGCGCTTCAGTCGGTCGACGCGTGCGCGCATCTCCGCGGACGTCTGCAGGCGGTCGGCGAACCCCGCGATCCACGCCTCGAACTGTCGGCGTGCGTCGCTGTCGGGATCGGCGAGCATCGCGCTCAGCCATCGGCGCACCCGGGCGTGGAGGCGATCGAAGACCAGGCGGTCGACGGCATCGGGGACCCAGTTCGGCGACTCGGCCTCGAACCGCGTGCACAGCTCGTCACGGTGCTCGACCAGATACCGGTCGGCGCCGGTCACGACGGCGTCGAACAGCTCGGCATGACGACCCCCGGCGGTCATGACCCGGAGCGCCTGTCCGGCCAGCGGCGCGAGGTCGACGCCTTCCATCGCCCGGGCCAGCTCGCCGGCCAGCACGGCCTGCACGTCCTCGTCGCGCAGATGCTCGGCGACGTTGACGACGAGATCGGCGACATGACCGGCGAGCCGCGCGACGTTGTCCCGGTCGTCGAGCCACGCCGCCACGCGCGGGACGAGGCCGACCGACCGGACGCGCTCGGCGAGCACGTCCGCGCTCAAGAAGTTCTCCTGCACGAACCGGCCGAGCGTGGCCCCGAACTGCTCCTTGCGCTCGACGATGAGCGCCGTGTGGGGGATGGGCAGGCCGAGCGGCCTACGGAAGAGGGCGACCACCGCGAACCAGTCGGCAACGCCGCCGATCATGGACGCCTCGGCACCGGCCTGCACGTAGCCCCACCCCGTCCCGTGGGCCCCGGCCGCGGTGACCGCGATGAACAGCCCGGTCGCTACGACGAGGAAGGCGGTGGCGCGGCGGCGGGCTGACGCCAACCGCTGCCGGCGGAGGGCGAGCGAATCCGGGTCGGCCGTCGCCGCGGATGCCACGGGCTTCGCTGCTGTCGCTCCCATGGCGTCATTCCACCCCAGGACACGAGGACATAGGTCCCTTCTGCCCAATTCACGCGCTGGTGCACCTTCGGGTGCCGAGCGCAGGTCGGCGCCTGCTCAGTGCCCGAGCAGCCCCTCAGTGCCCGAGGAGCCTCTCAGCGCCCGAGGAGCCAGGTGGCCGCGGCCAACAACGAATTCAGCACGCTGATGGCGACGCGGTGCACCTTGCCGAGGCGCCGCGCCAGCCCGGCGATCCAGCGCGTGTCCGAGCGGGCCAGGGCGGCGAACCACGCGATGCCGCGGTCGCCCGCGAGCTCGGTGTTGCCCCGACCGAGGCTGATCCCGAAGAACAGCACGCCCATGGCGAAGATGAGCAGGACTCCGATGAGACCACCCGAGAGCACGATGCTCGACCCGGCGGTGGGTCTCGCGGTCGACAGCGGACCGGACGACGCGGCCGAGGGCGGGATCGTGGGTGTCGCGCCGGTCCCCGCCGAAGGACTGCTCGGCGGAGCGTTGTCGGTCGGCGCGGGCGCGAGCGGCGTGACAACCGCGCCCGACGACGTGGTCGACGGCGTGCCCGACGGGTTCGAGCTCGTCGCCGCCGGCGCCGGCGTGGTCGGGGCCGAGGAGGGCGGTGACGACGCCCGGCCGCCCTTCGCAGCACGCGGTGTCGCCGCAGCAGCCGGAGGTGCGGCCGCCGCCGGCGAGGTGGCGGGCGACGGAGGCGACGTCGCTGCCGGCGTCGTGGGCCCGGTGGTGGTCCCTGTCGTGGCGGTCGTCGGTGTGGGAGCAGGGGGCTGGGTCGAGGTCGTCGTGGGAGTGCTCGTGGTGGTCGGCGGGGGCGGCGATCCGCTCGTGGGGACGTTGGATCCCGACGATCCGGATCCTGACGGCGGTGTCGGTGACGTCGCCGGCGGCGGTGCAGGAGGTGCCGTCGGGCTGAAGAGCAGCTCGTGGCCGGTGCTGTCGACCGCCGCGCACGACAACGCCGCCGAGCACGAGATCGCGTTCAGGTGCCCGAACAGATCCAGCAGGGTGGGGGCGGACCACCCCGTCCCTTGGAACGTCAGGTAATTGCCGAAGCCGTCGACCGCCGTGCACGAAAGGTCGACCGGACACGCGATGGACGTCAAGTCGCCCAGGGGGTCGATGGCCTTCGGCTTGGACCACGCCGAGATGAAGTACGTGAGCTCGTTGCCGCCGAGGTCGCCGGCGACGCAGAACCAGCTCGAGGAACACGAGACCGACGTCAGGGCACCGCCGGGATCGACGGTCGCGGGTGGTGACCAGGTCGAGCCGTTGAACCTGAGTGCTTCGCCGTAGTAGTCGACCGCGGCGCAGAACGACGTGCTCGGACAGGAGACGGAGCTCAAGAGGCCCGGCGGGTCGACGGCATTCGGCGTCGACCAGGTGGCGCCGTTGTACGTCAGCGCGTTCCCCCCGAGGTCGACGGCCGCGCAGAACGCCGGCGTGGGACAGGACACCGCGACGATCGGACCGGTGGCATCGACGCGGACCGGGGGCGACCATGTCGAGCCGTTGTAGGTCAGGGCGTTCCCGTTGAAGTCGACGGCCATGCAGAACGACGACGTGGGACAGGACACCGAGCTGAGCGTGCCGAAGGCGTCGACAAGATCGGGGGGCGACCATGCCGTACCCGTGTAGGTCCACGCGTCTCCCGAGACCCCGACAACGACACAGGAAGCGGTACTGGCGCACGAAATCGCGCTGAGGCGGCTCGAGCTCGGCGCGCTCGCGCTTGTCCCCGCGTCCGCCTGCGCGACCGTCGCCCACGCCAACACGAGGACGCCGAGGATCGACGCCGCGAAGAACCCACGCTTGACCCGCGTGCGGGCGGCGGGCAACGTCCGCGCCGTCGTTCCCCCCCGTTTTCCCATCAGGCAACCCCCGGCCCCACGAGTGCCGTCCGGGCAAGCCTAGGTCCGGCACCTGGACAGTTCCTCCCCGCCCACCTCCGACCCTCGCCCGCCCCCGTCTGCGCTGCGCGTTTGCCTCCTCGCCCCGCCTGCCATTCCGGCGGGCTCACCCGCAGCCCCAACGTCCGCGCTCTGGGCGCGTGCCTCGCAGACGAACGCCGTCGTTGCGGGGATCAGGTCTGGGCGCTGTCGGGCGGCGCCGCCGATTGCAGCTGGTCCCGCAAGACGAACTTCTTGACCTTGCCCGACGGCGTTCTCGGGAGGTCGGTGACGACCCGGAGATCCTCGGGCCATTTCTGGCGAGCCAGGCCGCTTCCCTGCAGTCGAGAACGCACGTACGGCAGGTCGACCGGGCCCGCGCCGGGAGCGAGACGCACGAACGCGCAGGCGTGTTCTCCCAGGCGCGCGTCGGGCGCGGCGACCACCGCCGCCTCCGCGATCTCGGGAATGCGGAGCAGCATCTCTTCCACTTCCAGGGCGCTCACGTTCTCGCCGCCTCGGATGATGATGTCCTTCTTGCGGTCGACGATCGTGAGGTAGCCGTCGCTGTCGAGCACCCCCACGTCCCCGGTGGCGAACCAGCCTTCGGCGTCGAAGCTCTGTTGGGTGACGTCGGGATCGGTGTAGCCGATGCAGCAGTCGGGCCCGCGCGAGAGGATCTCGCCCCGCTGTCCGGCGGCCACCTCGTTGCCGCCCTCGTCGATGAGGCGGAGCTCGACGCCGAGCAACGGGTGCCCGTCGGTGTGGTGGCGCTTTTCCTCGGGCTCCTCGTGCCGCGCTCCGGTGGTGGATGGATGCTCCGTCGACCCGTACGAACGGATGGCGGAGATCCCGAGGCTCGCCATGCGCTCGGTCACCGCCGAAGGGACCGGCGATCCGCCCAGGCCGATGCGGCTCATCAGCTTGAGGTGCGCGTCGGTGCAGTCCGGATGGTCGAGCAAGCTCGTGAGGAAGTACGTCGCACCGCTGCCCGACGCCAAGTTGTCCTCGAGCATGCCCGCCAGCACGGCGGCGGGATCCCACACGTCGATGAGGCTGATGGGCTCGCCCTTCCACACCGGCAGCAGGAGCCCGCTCAGCATCCCGATCGCATGGCCGACGGGGGCGCCCACGAGCAGCGGTGGGTTGCCCGCCTGCATGGACGCGAGCTGCCGGATCTCGAAGCCGATGGTGCGGTGCGAGTGCACCACGCCCTTCGGATCGGCGGTCGTCCCTGACGTGTACGCGATCAGCGCGGGCGTGTCGGGGTCGACGGCCACCGGCTCGGCGAGCGGGCTGTCCCCCATCAGGTCACCGAAGCCCACCGCCCACGACGGAAGGTGTCCTTCTCCGACCACCGCCACGAGCTCGAGCGCCGGCGCCTCGTCCCTGATCTGCTCCAGGTTGGCGAGGTAGTCCTGGCGCCCGAAGCGGTTCGCCGTCACGAGCGCGCGTACCGAGGTGCGCCGGAGGATGTACGCCACCTCCTTGGGGCCGTAGAAGTGGACGATCGGCGTGACGACGGCACCCAGGAATGCAGCCGCCCAGAAGCTGACGGCGGCCTCGACCCAGTTCGGTAGCTGGAAGGCGATGACGTCGCCCGCTCCGATGCCGCGGGCCTGCAGCGAGCCCGCCAGACGGCGGGCGGCGCCGAGGACCTCCGCGAAGGTGCCGCTCCACGGCCGCACCGCCGAACGGATCTTGACCGTGAGCTCGGGCCGGGCGTCGATGGCGCCGGCGAGGAGCTGGCCGACGGTGTCGTCGCGCCACCACCCCTGCGTCAGGTAGCGGTCGGCGAGCTCGGGCGGAACCTGCCGTAGCCCCCATTCGGCGTGCGTCATCTCGCTCTCTGCCCCATTCGACCGTTCTGATCAGTGGCGCGACGGCGCGATGATCGCTTCTCCGTACTGTTCGAGCGCTTCGAGGGCATGCTCGAGCGAGTCGCCCGGCACGCTCGTGTGTGCCCACGTCACACCCATCGTGCCGAGCTCCTCGAGCCCCCGGAGATGGGCTTCCGGCCGGAACCGGCTGCTGCCCGCCGTGCCGCCTTCGGGTGTCCCGAACGCCACGTCGATGTCGCTCCGGTCCCGTCCTGCTTCTTCCACGAATTGCCAGAGCTCGTCCAGCATCTGCGCCAACTGCTCGACCGTCTCGAGAGGAGCGGTCTTGGTCGTCTGCGACAAGCCGCGGGGCGCGGGGAACGGGGTCCAGCCGTCGCCGTAGCGGGCGACCCGGCGACGGGATCGTCGGCTGTTGCCCCCGATCCACAGCGGTGGTTGGGGCCGGGGCTTGGGATTGGCGGCCAGGCCGGCGGCCGCGATGCCCTCGCCCTCGTAGGTGAAGTCGTCGTCCGACCAGACGCCCCGGATCACCTCGACGGCCTGGTCGAACAGGTCGTTGCGCTTGTCGAAGTCGACACCCAGCGCTTTGTACTCGCCTCTCAGATATCCGGTCGCGACCGCCAGGGTGAACCGGCCCTCGGACACCAGGTCGAGGGTGGCCACCATCTTCGCCACGATCAGGGGATGACGGTAGGGCAGCACGCTGATATTGGGGATGAGGCGGATGCGATCGGTGACCGCCGCGCAGAACGCCGACGCCACGTAGGGGTCGAGCGCGTCGTGCCCTCCGGCCGCCAACCATTTCGCCGTGGGAGCGGGATGGTCGGTGAAGCCCATCCCGTCGAAGCCGCTGCGTTCTGCGACGTGTGCGAACTGCTCGAGCCCGTGACGCGTCAGGAGTTCGGGGTCGTACGGATGGGAGATCAACGGATACGTCACGGAGAATCGCACGTCGGGAAAGCTACCGGCCCGACCAGGTCGGCCGACGAGACGTGACCTTGCCGACTACCCCGCGCCGTAGAAGGGCGCCCCGAAGCTGAACACACCACCGTCGGAGCCCACGAGCCAGTACCCGTTGGTGCTGGGATCCGGGGCCATCCCGACGATGGGGGCGTTCAGCACGCTTCCACCCATCGACCCGTGGAACGGCGCCGAGCCCTCGGCGAAGATGCCGCCGTCGGACGCCACGAACCAGTACCCCTGTCCGTCGGCGCGCGCCGCCATGCCGTTGACGGGCCGGCTCAGGTGGATGCCCCCCGTGCTGCCGAGGAACGGCGCATGGAAGGCGAAGATCCCTCCGTCGCTGGCCACCAACCAGTAGCCGCCGGTCGCCGGGTCGGCGCTCATGCCGACCACCGGCGCGTTGAGGTGCCGGCCGCCCATGGACCCGTAGAAGGGCGCGTCCCCGAAGGCGAAGAGCCCCCCGTCGGAGCCCACCAACCAGTAGCCGGCCCCGTCGGGGGTGGGAGCGATGTCGACCACGGGCGCGTTGAGATGCCGCCCGCCCATGGACCCGTAGAAGGGCGCGTCCCCGAAGGCGAAGAGCCCCCCGTCCGCGGCCACCAACCAGTAGCCCCAGCCGTCCGGCGTCGACACGATGTGGGCGATGGCGGCGTTCAGAGCGTGGCCGGCCATCGACCCGTAGTTCACGGCCGATCCGTGCGCGGAGACGCCTCCGGCCGCGTCGGCGAGCCAATAGCCTGCGCCGTCGGGCGTGGATGCCATGCCCACGATCGGGGTCACGAGTCCGCCCGACGTGGTCGTCCCGCCGCCCCAGAACCGCATGGCGCCGTCGTAGTTGTAGACGGATTGCAGGTACGTCATCGTGTGCTGCTGCACCGGTTGGTTCACGCCGATGGCGTCCCAGACCTCCCCATTGCCGGCATAGATGCCGGAATGGGAATAGCTGTTGATGTTCCCGCCCCAGAAGACGGCGTCGCCCGGCATGAGCTGCGCGACGTCCTCTGCGATCGTCGCCTGGGGAGGGATGAACGTCCCGACGCCGCTCGGCTGCGACCATCCGTTGAGCACGATGCCCGTCACTTGGTAGACCGCGTATTCCACGAGGGTCACGCAGTCGAAGCCCTTGACGCCGGGACCGCATCCCGGTTCGTTCACGCCGCCGTTCGTCGGCCCGTTGATGCTCCCGCCGTTGTCGCAGTACGGGACGTTCGCCTGCGACGCGGCGACGGCCGCGATCTGGTCGCCCTGGGTCGCCGCCTCGGCGCGCCCACTGTCGAGCGACAGGGAGACGAGGCTGAGTCCCGCCACGAGCACGACCGCACCCACGGCACTGACCCTGATCCTCACCGTCAACTGGCTTGGGTGCATCGATGGCCTCGAAGAAGTCGCGGCGACGCCGTGGGGTCCGTATCGGCAGGTCGAGGCGGCGACTTCAACCTCAAGCCGTCAATCAAACCCGGGGGGCGCCCCTCGTGGGCACCCGGGCCTCGGGGCGGGACCGGCGCCGGCCCTCAGTGGTGGAAGCCGGTTGCCTCTTCCGGGGTGAGCGAAACCGGCGTGGGGTGCTTGGCGAGATGCTGCAGCGCCTGCTTGTAGTCCTCGAGCAGCAAGCCGGCCAGGTCGCGGCTGAAGTCGTGGCGGACGATGATGCGCTGGATCGCCAGGTCCTCCCGGTTCTTCGGGAGGGTGTAGGCCGGCACCTGCCACCCCGTCGTGCGGAGGCGGTCCGCCAGGTCGAAGAGCGTGAACGGGTGCTCCTCCCCCTCGCGGAGCTTCCACGCCAGACCGGGGATGCCGCCTTGTCCTTCGTAGATCATCTCGAACGGTCCCATGGCGGCGATCTCCCGGGCCAGGAACTGCGCGTTGGCGAACCCTGACTGGTGGATCTTGCGGTAACCGGACCGGCCCAAGCGCAGGAAGTTGTAGTACTGCGCGATGACAGACCCACCCGGGCGGGAGAAGTTCAAGGAGAAGGTGGGCATGTTGCCGCCCAAATAGTTGACGTCGAAGATGAGGTCCTGCGGCAGTTCAGCGGCATCCCGCCAGATCACCCAGCCGACGCCGAGCGGCGCCAGGCCGAACTTGTGCCCGGACGCATTGATCGACTTGACCCGGGGGAGGCGGAAGTCCCAGACCAGTTCGGGATCGACGAACGGCGCGATGAAGCCGCCACTGGCCCCGTCCACGTGGACGGGGACGTCCAGGCCGGTCGTCGCTTGGTGCTCGTCGAGCGCCCGGCACACGGCCTCGACGGGCTCGTACTGGCACGTGAACGTGACGCCGAGGGTGGGGACGACACCGATCGTGTTCTCGTCGACGCGCTTCACCGCTTCGTCGGGCGTCATGATCAGCCGGTCGCCCTCCATCGGGATCTCTCTGAGCTCGACATCCCAGTACCGGGCGAACTTGTGCCAGCAGATCTGGACCGGTCCCGTGACGAGGTTGGGCCGGTCGGTCGGCAGCCCGGCTGCCCTCCGGCGGTCGCGCCACTTCCAGAGCAGCGCCATCCCCCCGAGCATGGCGGCTTCGCTCGAACCTGTCGTCGACGTTCCGAGCGTGTTGTCGGCGTCAGGCGAATTCCACAGGTGGGCCAGCATGTGCACGCAGCGCGCTTCGATCTCCGCGGTTTGGGGGTACTCGTCCTTGTCGACCATGTTCTTGTCGAGGGTCCGCGCCATGATCGCCCTGACTTGAGGCTCCGCCCACGTCTGGCAGAACGTGGCCAGGTTCTGCCGCGAATTCCCGTCGAGCATCAGTTCGTCGAGGATGACCTGGCGCACATGGTCCGGGGCGTGCTCGCCGACGTGACAGCGGTACTTCGGCATGGACACCGACAGGTCGTTCGATGCGAAGACATCGTCGTCGAGGTTTCCCCGGACACTGTTCTTGCTGTGCAGCATCGCCGATCGTCTCCTTTGCGGAGGGAGCTCGGGCGAGGCTACCGGGGCCGGGCCTCACAGAGACCGGTCTCTCCCAGTGACCGGTCACTCGCAGGGGCCGGTCCGGATGAGACCGGCCCTCACAAGGACCACGGTCCGATGGTCGGTCCCAATGCGGGGCTGGGATCCAGCAGGTCGTCGAGGCCGCGTAGTTGTGATCCCACTTCGACGAGGACCTTCCGGATGATCGCCGGGGACGACTGATAGAGACGGTTGAATTCCCGCCGTTGCAGCACCAAGAGGTGCATGTCGGTTTCGGCAACGACGGTGACCGCACGCTTTCCGCCGTCCAGCAGGGCAAGCTCGCCGAAGAACGACCCCGGGCCCGCCACTGCCAGGCGCCGCCCCTTGCGGGCGACGATGGCGTGCCCTTCGACGACGACGAACAGCTCCAGTCCGGGCTCTCCGCGCTTGGCGAGGACCGTTCCGGCGGGGACGGCGCCCTCGATCGTCAGCGCCGCGACCTGCGCCAGCTGGGCTTCGGTGCACCGCGAGAAGAGATGCACGCCACGTAGGAGAGCGACCTTGCGTCGCACGTGCAGGTTCTGCCGCACACGACTGACGCTCGTGTTCCCCGGGACCCGGAACGGTGCCGGTTGGCGCTTCAACGGTCGATCGTCGCTCATGTCGACCGGCCGACCGAACTCGGGGTCGCCCTGCTCGGGTTCGTCCGACCCGCCGATGAACCCGTAATCGGGAGGAGAGTCCGGCTCGTCCCACTGCCAGATCGATGACATGACGCCGTCACCGCGGGAGCGATCGGACGCCTTCGCGTCGCGTCTCGCTCGTCGCCCAGCCCTCGTCGGCTCGGCTGAGCCGGCGGCTGATCTCGTTCAGCATCGCCTCGGCGACGTTCGCCAGCAGGAAGTGGGTGCTCCTGAACTCCCGGCGCGACATGACGAGCAGGCGCATCTCGGTGTCGGCCACGACGTTCGCCGTGCGGACGCTTCGGCCGAGGAGCGCAATCTCACCGAAGAACGACCCGGCGCCGAGGACGTCCAACTGCACGCCGTCACACCAGACGCTCGCCTTGCCGGCCAGGATGATGAAGAACTCGTCGCCGGGCTCCCCGATGTAGGTGAGCATCTGGCCGGCAGGCACGTGGATCTCGGTCATGATCCGGTCGATCCGCTCCAGCTCTTTGGGTGAGCAGCGCTGGAAGAGGGGGAGCCCCTTCAACGTCTGAATGCGGCCCTCATTGGTCTGACGTCTGAACACGGTGTCTCTCCTTTGGACGATGAACCGAACGATCGCGGTCACTTCACGGCCCGGGCCGCTTCGGGCCACGCCGGGACGAGTCCCTTCGTGGAACCCGTTTCGATACCCTTCCTCGCATCGCTCCCGCTCCCCTTGTCGTCGAGCCTGCAGGCATCGGGGTCACGTGGCTGGCCGAGCCTGTGCCCCGGCACCGGCAGGGCCACGATGTCGCCGCCCGGTCAAGCCCGGGTCAAGGCATGGGCGGTGCCGGTCAAGGATCGGTCGAGCACCCCCTCGGGTCGTGTCGTGTCGTGGGCCAGGCCGGCGCGCCACGTCCCGGCCCCCCAGAGAGAGGCGTGGACATCCGGTGGAGCTCCGAGGGGCGGTAGCGGTCGTGACCGGCGGGGCCGCCGGCATCGGGCGGGGCATCGTCGAGGCGCTGCTCGACGAGGGATCCCGGGTCGTCATCGCGGACATCGAGCAGCCCGTGCTCGACAAGACGGTCGACGAGCTCTCGGGCCGGGGCGAGGTGCGGGGCATCGTCACCGACGTCTCCGACGCCGCGTCGGTGGAGGCGCTCGCGGACACGGTCTTCGCCGGCTACGGCGCCTGCCACGTGCTGTGGAACAACGCCGGCGTGACCTCGGGCGGCGGCGGCAACCCGTGGGAGCAGGAGCCGAACGACTGGAAATGGTGTTTCGGGGTGAACGTCTTCGGCACGGCGTTCGGGGTGCTCGCCTTCGTGCCCCGGATGATCGCCTCGGGCGATCCCGGAGTGGTGGTCACCACGTCGTCGGGGGACGGCGGCATCGCCCCGGTCCCGTATGCCTCGGTCTACGCGTCGTCGAAGGCGGCGATCAGCTGCTTCACCGAGGCCCTCGCCCACCAGTTCGTCGCCCAGAAGACGAACCTGCGGGCGGCGATCTTCTACCCGTCGGGCGGGCTGCTCGAGACGGGCCTGTGGGAGGCGCAGCGCAACCGGCCGGCGCAGCTCGCCCGGGTGCGGCCCCGCCCTCCCGCGCCGGGGACGACGTTCGCGGAGTTCAAGGCGGCGCTCGCCGCCGCGGGGCGGCCGACCGACGTCATGGACCTGAACGAGCTCGGCCGGTTCGCAGTGCAGGGGTTGAAAGAGGACCGGTTCGTCATCGGCCACAACCTCGACGCCGCGGGCCGGCTCCTGCACGCCCGCGCCGACGCCATCGCGCGTGGGGCGCTGCCCCCATCGGCCCTCGAGGGCCTCACGTGACGGGCACCCCACCGTCATGAGCGGTCCGCGAGCGAGCACCGCGCACGGCGCGCCCGCGCCCGACCGGCGCTACACGATCATCTCGGCCGACGCCCACGCGGGCGGCGACATTCCCGACTACCGGCCGTTCCTCGCCACGCGCTGGCACGACGCGTTCGACGCGTGGGCGGCCGGCTACGTGAACCCGTTCGCCGATCTGCTCGCGCCCACCGCCTACCGCAACTGGGACTCGGACCGCCGTCTCGCCGAAAACGAAGCCGACGGCATCGTCGCCGAGGTCCTGTTCCCGAACTCCGTGCCGCCGTTCTTCGAGGAGAGCGCCCTGGTGGCGTTGCCCCCCACCGCCGAGACCTACGAACGGCGGTGGGCCGGGCTGCAGGCGCACAACCGGTGGCTGGCCGACTTCTGCGCCCGGGCCCCGGGGCGACGGGCCGGCGTCGCGCAGGTGCTCGTCAACCACGTCGACGACGCGCTGCGCGAGATCCGGTGGGCCGTCGACGCGCTGTCGCCGTTCGCCGGGATCCTCCTCCCGTCGGTGCCGCCCGGTTCGGGCCTCGCCCCGTGGTGGGAGCCCGTCTACGAGCCGCTGTGGGAGCTGTGCGAGGAGCTCGGCGTGGTGATCAACATCCACGGCGGGGGCGGCATCCCCGACTACGGCGAGCACGAGGTGTCCCGGGCCATCATGCTCATCGAGATCCCCTGGTTCTCGCACCGCTCCGCATGGCACCTCATCTTCGGGGGCGTGCTCGAGCGCCATCCCGGCCTCCGGGTGGCGCTCACCGAGCAGGGCGTGGCGTGGATCCCCCGCGGCCTTGAGACCCTCGACTGGTTCTACGGGCGCATGATCCACGGCGGCGCGGCCGAGTCCAACTTCTTCGGCGCGGCGGCCAAGGGCATGTCGCTCACGCCGAGCGAGTACTTCGCCCGCAACTTCCACGTCGGCGCGAGCTTCCTGCGCGCCAGCGAATCGGCCGTCCGCCACGAGGTGGGCGTGGAGCGCATCATGTGGGGCGCGGACTACCCGCACTCCGAAGGCAGCTACCCGTACAGCACGCTGGCGCTGCGGGCCGCGTTCGGGGGCTGCGACCCCGCCGAGGTCACCCGGATGCTCGAGACCAACGCCGCGGACCTGTACGGCTTCGACTTGGACGCCCTGCGGCCCATCGGCGACCGCGTGGGGCCCACCGTCGCCGAGGTGGCCACCCCGCTCGCCGTGGACGACTACCCGACCGACTCCACGTGCAACGCCTTCGACCGTCACCAGGTGCTGCGCTCGTGGTGAGCGCGTCCTGCCGTCGGTGACCGGGCGCTAGGCGTTCAAGCCGTACTCCGCCTTCCACCACCGCGCCGACGACCGGGCCGCGGGGTCGCTACGCACCGACGCGTCCTGGCCGAGCGACTGCGGTGACGGGCCGATGCGCTCGGCGATGGGTGTAAGAGCGTCGAGGTCGAAGCCGTAGACCCGGGCGGCGGTGAGCCCGAGCATCTCCGCGGTGTCGTCGACGGGCACGTCGGCGAAGTCGCGCCGCAGCCGTTCGGCGGTGTGCGGCCACGTGCCCTCGGGATGGGGGTAGTCGGTGCCCCACATGACGACGTCGGTGCCGATGACGTACCGGCGGCGGATCTCCTCCTTCGACATGGTGGAGGCGCCGATGAAGATGTTCGTGCCGAAGTAGTCCGACGGCAGCTTGGAGATCTTGCCCTTCAGCATGGCGGCCAGCTTCTTCGTCGTGTGGCCGCCCCCCATGTACTGGTCCCACTTCCACATCATGTCGGGGGCCCAGTAGGCGGCGGCCTCGGTGACGACGAACTTGAGGTCCGGGAAGCGCTCGAAGACCCCGCTGAACAGCAGGTGCCAGGCGGGGCGCACCGCCCACCACACCACCTCGGCCAGGTACACGCCGGTGTGCTCGCCGTACTCCTCCATCGACGCCTCGCCCGAGTGGGTGTGCACCGGCAACCCGGCCTCGGCGCACGCCGCCCACATCGGGTCGTAGACGGCGTCGTTGTACGGGGGCCGGTCGTGCCACATGGTCGGGATCATCACCCCGCGGATGCCGGGTCGGGCGGCCACCCACTCGACCTCTTGGACGGCGCGCCCGACGTCGTGGGTGACGGGCACGAGCGCGATGCCCCCGCGCCGGTGCGGTGAGTGCGAGCACATCTCGGCGAGGAACCGGTTGTGGGCCCGGGCGCCGGCGAACGCCAGCTCGGGGTCGGCGATGGCGCCGGCCGACAGGCCCGCCCCGAACGGCGGCGACGCGTTGCCCGTCACCGCGTCGGCGTCGGCGAACAGGACGTCGGCGGCCACGCCGTCGGTGTCGAGCTCCTGGTCACGGACACCGGGGTCGAAGGCGCCCTTCAGGCCCTGTTCGTTGTCGGTCTCCCACCCCATGATGTAGTCGTAGTTGAACGCGAGCGCCTCCTGGCGGTGCGCGGCCCGCTCGGCCAGGTAGTCCTCGAAGGCGCGGTGGTACCGCGCGTCGAGATAGGGCCGGTAGTCCTCGCACGGCAGGCCGGCGTGGCCGTCGGCCG
>DATGKD010000109.1:0-2420 GCA_035294855.1 Acidimicrobiales bacterium | reverse complement strand
CCGGTGATGGCCAGCACGGGCTGGTGGTCGAGCTTGGCGTCGTAGAGCCCGTTCATGAGATGGACGCCGCCGGGACCCGAGGTGGCCAGGCACACGCCGATGCGCCCCGTCGCCTTGGCGTAGCCGGTGGCCATGAAGGCGGCGGCCTCCTCGTGGTGCACGAGCACGAAGCGGATGCGGTCGCGGTGGCGACGCAACCCCTCCATGATCCCGTTGATGCCATCGCCGGGGAGGCCGAACACGGTGTCCACCCCCCAATCGACGAGGCGCTCCACGAGCAGCTCGGAGGCGATCTTGGGCATGACGATCCTTTCCTGGTCGGCGCCCATACGGCGCCGACCGGGTTCGCCACCCCGGGGGCGGCGTGCTAGGACGCTGTTGATTTATCCGCCCGGAAAGGCTCGCGATTTACGGCGGCGCGGGCAAGAATTGGTGGATGCAAGGGCGCCCCGATCCCGACCGACAGCTCCTCGACGCCGCTGCACTGTGCAGGGAGCTCGTCGAAGAGGGGACCGTCTACAGCTTCCTGGCTGACCACCGCCACGAGCTGTTCCCCGACGCCGAGTTCGCCGACCTGTTCCCCTCAGGACGGGGACGGCCGTCGGTGCCCGCCGAGCTCGTCTGCTCGGTCATGGTGCTGCAGGCCCTCGAGGGCCTGTCGGACCGTGACGCCGTCCGTCAGCTGCGTACCCGCATCGACTGGAAGGTGGCCTGCGGGTTGGCCCTCGACGACAAGGGCTTCGACTTCACCGTCCTGACCTACTGGCGTACCCGGTTGCGGCGCTCGGCGCGCCCGCAGCGGATCTTCGAGGCCATCCGCAGCGTGGTCGACGCCACCGGGGTCTTGAAGGCCAAGCACCGCCGAGCCCTCGACTCCACCATCCTCGACGACGCCGTCGCCACCCAGGACACCGTCACCCAGCTGGTCTCGGCCGTCCGCCGGGTGCGTCGCCTCGTGCCCGAGGCCGCCGCCGTCGAGTTGCGCGCCGCGAGCGACACCGGCTCCAAGCCCGTCATCGACTGGGCCGATCCACAGGCGCGCGAGGAGCTGGTCAGCGGGCTCGTCGCCGACGCCGTGGCTGTCCTCGCCGCCTGCCCGCAGGTCGAAGAAGGCACAGAGGCGGCCGACGCCGTCGGCCTGCTCTCGCTCGTGGCCGGCCAGGACGTGGAGCCCGGCGAGGCCGAGGGCACGTGGCGCATCGCCCGCAAGGTGGCCAAGGACCGGGTCATCTCGACCGTCGATACCGAGGCCCGCCACGGCCATAAGTCACGGGCGGTGCGTGTCGACGGCTTCAAGGCCCATATCTGCGTCGAGCCCTCGACGGGGATCGTGACGGCCGCCGCCATGAGCGCGGCGAACGCCCCCGACGGGTCCATGGCGGCCACCCTCCTCGAGGGCGAGCCGCCCCTCGAGGTACTCGCTGACTCGGCCTATGGCTCGGGGGCGCTGCGCCACGCGCTCGAGGAAAAGGGCCACCACCTCGTGATCAAACCCCTGCCGACCCACCCCGCCGTCGCCGGGGGCTTCGTCCGAGACGACTTCAGAGTCGACCACGCCGCTCGGAGCGTCACCTGCCCGGCTGGTCACAGCGCCCGCTACAAGAGAAGCGGCGTGGCCTCGTTCGCCCCGCACTGCGCGAGCTGCCCCATGCGGGCGCGCTGCACCCGGGCGGCCAACCGCTCCTTCAGCGTCGGCGCGCACGACGTGGAGCTTGTCGCCGCCCGCTCGTCGTGGCGAGAACCCGACGTCACCGCCACCTACAGACAGCACCGGCCCATGGCGGAGCGCTCCATCTCGTGGCTCGTGGCCAAGGGCAACCGACGCCTTCGCTACCGCGGCATCGAGCGCAACCAGGCGTGGCTCACCGTGCGCGTCGGCGTCCTCAACCTGCGCCGGCTGCTTGCCCTGGGGCTCACCCAGACAGACAGAGGCTGGGCGCTCAACGCGATGTAGAGGCCCTCGGGAGCGTCCCACAGAGGGAACGACACCTCTGGTCAAAGACCATCCAGCGCGGCCGGACTTCCCCCTCGTACTCCGGCTCTTCGGTACGGGCTTACCCCCGAGGACCCTTCCAGGAGCGTACGCCCGGCCGCCGCCAGCGTGAAAGTGCCTTCTTCAACAGTGTCCTAGTGAGCCTCCTCGGCGAGGCCCGAAGTGGCGCCCAACGCGCCCGGGGTGCGCCCGCCCACTACCCCCCACGCCGGCGACCCCGGGCCGGCGACCCCGGCCGAGGAATCAGTCCGGGCGATCGACTCGTCGAAGCTCGCGGCGGTAACGGGCCGCATTGGCCACGTACTCGGCGGCGGACGCTTCGATGAGCCAGACGTGCGAGGCGTCCGGGCGGATGGAGGCGGGCACGCCCAGCGCCAGTGCGCCCGCCGGCACCACGGTGTCATTGGTGACCACTGCGCCAGCTGCG
>DATGKD010000108.1:0-20202 GCA_035294855.1 Acidimicrobiales bacterium | reverse complement strand
CGATCGCCCGTCTGAGGGACGAGGACAGAGTCGTGCTCCGCTACACGAACAACCCCAACGGGTCGCTCGACGACATCGCCGGGGTGTGCAACGAGGAGGGCAACGTCGTCGGCCTCATGCCCCACCCCGAGCGCGCCTGTGATGCCATGACCGGCTCCACCGACGGCACGGGTCTCGTGCGGTCACTGGTGCAGGTCGCCGCCCACGGGCTGGGGCAACCGGTCACACCGTGACGCGTCCGCCGGTGATGTTGAACGTCGACACCGCGCCCCCGCACGCGGGCCCGGGGATATCGGTGTTCAGCTGAACCAGGTGCGGGGTGGCGGTGGACGAGAACGACCCCTTCTTCACGACCGAAGCCGCCCGAAGCGCGCTCGATGGACGTGGCACCGGTCGGCGGCTGGTGTCCGCGCAGGTTCTTCGATGCACAGGGCCGTCGATGTGCCCACCGGGACCCCGCTCGGCCGGCGGCCACACGCCAGCCGGCACGTCACGCCCCGTCCGCTCCGGTCGCCCGCGTGATCCCGGCGCGCTGGAGCACGGCCGCGCTCACCCCCGACGCGCGCCAGGCGTGGTAACCGATGCCCTTGCGTCTGCTGTAGGACCTGGCCACCTTGACGAATGCCTTTTCGAGGGCGGCCCGATCGTCGTCGGAGCCCATCCGTTCGAGCTCGGCCTGAAGGTCGGCTTGCTCCTGGATGAGGTGGAGGCGCGTGAGCGGCGCCGCGCTGTCCAGGCGTTTGCTCACCGCCACCAGGCGACGTTTGACGGACTCCGGGGTTCTCTTGGGTCCGCGCCGGGGACGGTGGTGCTCGATCGCCTCGAGATATCGGCGCACCACCCGTCCCTCCTCACGCCCCCGAGCGAGCGCGGCCTTGTGGGCTGCCGTCATCGGCGCTCGCTTCTTGGGCCTGGAGGCCGCCACGGCGAGGATTATGGGGTTGCCCCTCACCCCGTGCAACCGAGATGCCCGTCGTGAGCGGGCCGAATCTCTGCGTACCATGCGGGCCGCGTCCGGTGTGTCTGGTGACGCCGAGGACGGCGTGGACCGGGTTCTCGGCGGTGCCCGCCGGCACCGGTACGGTGAGATCCGATGGACGCCGACGCACGCCGCGATGACACCGTTGAGCTCGCGCTCCACCGCGCGCTCGGGCTGACCGACGACGAGGCGGCGCGCATCGAGGAGATCCTGGGCCGGCCTCCCAACCATCTCGAGCTCGCCATGTACGCCGTGATGTGGAGCGAGCACTGCTCCTACAAGTCGTCGCGCCTTCACCTGCGCCGGTTGCCGACCGAGGGACCGGAGGTGCTGGTGGGGCCGGGCGAGAACGCCGGGGTCATCGATGCCGGTGACGGCATCGCCGTCGCGCTGCGCATCGAAAGCCACAACCACCCCTCGGCCGTCGAGCCGTACCAGGGGGCCGCCACCGGCGTGGGCGGGATCCTGCGCGACATCTTCACCATGGGCGCCCGGCCCATCGCGCTGATGGACCCGCTCTTCTTCGGCCCGCTCGACGACGCCCGGAACCGGTGGATCTGCGAGGGCGTCGTGGCGGGGATCTCCGGCTACGGCAACTCCGTGGGCGTCCCGACGGTGGGCGGCGAGCTCACCTTCGCCTCCGGGTACGCCCGCAACCCCCTGGTGAACGTCCTGTGTCTCGGGGTGATGCCGAAGAGCCGCCTGGTGCTCGCCCGGGCGACCGGCGCCGGCAACCTGGCGGTGCTCCTCGGTGCCACCACGGGACGCGACGGCATCGGCGGGGTGAGCGTGCTGGCGTCCGCGGGGTTCGGCGACGACGGCGAGGCGGATGCCGACAAGCGTCCGAGCGTGCAGGTGGGGGACCCGTTCGAGGAGAAGCGCCTCATCGAGGCGTGCCTCGAGCTGCTCGACCGCGGCCTCGTGGTGGGGATCCAGGATCTGGGCGGCGGAGGCCTCACGTGCGCGACCTCCGAGACCGCGGCGCGCGGCGGCATGGGCATGGACGTCGATGTCGACGCCGTGGCGCGTCGGCAGCCCGCCATGGAGCCGTTCGAGGTGATGACGTCCGAGAGCCAGGAGCGCATGCTCGCCATCGTGGCGCCCGCCGATCTCCGCGCGGTCGAGGAAGTGTGCGACCGCTGGGAGGTGCGCGCCCGTGTAGTGGGCACCGTCACCGACCCCCCGCCCGAGCGCGACGGGCGCCTACGCGTCCTGGACGCCGACGGTGCCCTTCTCGCCGATGTCCCGGCCGCGTCGCTGTCCGAAGACGCCCCGTGCTACGACCGCCCCCTGTCGCCGCCCGCCGACCTCGAGGCGCGCCGGCGCGACGCGCCGAGCGCGGAGCATCTCGACCCGGCGACCGCCGCGGCTGACCTCGTGGCCATGCTGGCGGACCCCTCGTGGGTCTACCGCCAGTACGACCACCAGCTCTTCCTGAACACCGTGGTGGCGCCCGGCGCCGACGCCGCGGTCCTCCGGCTGGCCGCCCCGGGCCTCCCCCCGAGCCGCCGGGGCCTCGCCTTGTCCACGGACTCGAACCCGCGCTGGTGCGCCATCGACCCCCGCCTCGGTACGGCGATGACCGTCGCCGAGTCGGCGCTGAACGTCGCGTGCGCGGGCGCCCGTCCGGTGGCGCTCGTCAACTGCCTGAACTTCGGTGACCCCGAACACCCCGCGGTGATGTGGCAGTTGTCGGAGGCGATCGACGGCATGGCGGACGCGTGCCGCGCGCTCGAACTGCCGGTCATCGGAGGCAACGTCAGCCTCTACAACGCCTCGGGCGGCGAGGACATCGACCCCACGCCCGTGGTGGCGGTCCTCGGGTTGATCGACACGTTGGATCGTCCGCCCCCCGTGCCGCGCTTGGTCGAGGGTGGGTCGCTCGTCCTCCTCGGTGCCACCGACCCGACACTCGGCGGGTCGCGATGGGCGGTCGAGCGTCACCGCCACCGCAACGGTTCGCTCCCCTCTCTTGACCTCGAGGCGCATGCCCGGCTGCTCGCGTTCGTGGCCGAGGCCGTCAACGAGCCGGGCATGGTCGACGGTGTGCACGACGTCTCCGACGGTGGGCTTGCGGTCGCGCTCGGCGAGTGCGCCGTGCGCTCGGGCGTGGGGGCACGCGTCGACCACGGTGCTTCGTACGCCGAGCTGTTCTCGGAGTCGTCGTCGCGGGTGCTGTTCTGCACTCGCCGCCCCGACGAACTGCTCACCCGGGCGGCGCAGGCAGGTGTCCCGGCCCGCGTCATCGGCGAAGCCGGTGGCGACCGTCTCGTCGCTGAGGGCCTGCTCGACGTGAGCGTGTCAGACGCCACCCAGGCGTGGCGGACGGCCATCCCCAACGCCCTGGGGGAGCCCGTCGTGGCCTGAGGTCGTGTTCAGTCGCGCGTGTCCTCCGGCGGATCCGCAGCGCCTTCAGCGCGGTCGCGTAGTCCTCGCCCGCACACGGGGCACCCGCGGTCGTGAACGGCGTCGCAGTTCACCCACACCGCATGGCGGGCGAGAGCTTTCTCGAGACCGGGCAGCGTGTCGGCGTCCACGCACTCGGGTACCGAGCAGGTGGCGCGGCCGTCTTTGTGGATGAGGAGGCGCTCAGGACAGTCCATTGGTCATCGTCTTGCACTCGCCGCGGACGCGTGGAGAAAGCACAGGTCGGGGACATGCCGTCTGTTCACCCCCGGGCTCGACCCGTGCGAGAAACCGGCCGTGGCCCTTGTCAGGGTCAGAATGGCACTGTAGAGTGTCACACAGACATTCTTGGGTGTCAAGTCCAGCCCCGGGGGGGAGCGGGATGCCTGAGGAGCGGTTGGGGAGACCAGCGACGTTGGGCGACGACATGCGCGCCGTCGCTGTCACGCGCATCCTCCACGGCGCCATGGAGGCGCTCGCGAACCTGGGACTCGGCGCCACGGTCGACGAGGTCGCGGCCGCGGCCGGCGTCAGCCGGCGCACCGTCTTTCGTCACTTCCCCACGCAGGCGCAACTCTTCGTGGCGGCTATCGGAGCGGTGAAGGAGATCTACGACGCACACCTCCCGGAGTCGACCGACGCCCAGGAACCGATCGAGGAGTGGCTCCGGCTGATCGCGTCCAGGTACCACGAGCTGAACGCGCGCTACGTCGGACGCGCGTTCTGGGACGTCTACATCGAGCGCCCCGGCGTGGCGGAGCCGGTGCTCGAGGCGATCAACGACGTCGCGCGCGCCCGGTACGAGTACGCCAAGCGGGTGGCCACCTCGACATGGCACAAGGCCGGCGGCACGGGGCGCCCGCCGGCTTGGGTGGTGGACGCCTTCTCTCTTCACCTGTCGGCGTTCGCGACGTTCGCCTTCCCCCGGCACTCCCCCGACAAGGCGGGCCAGGTGTGCTCCCGGGTCCTGTGCGCCGTGCTCGACGCCGCCGTCGGCACCACCGCCCCGAGCGCGTGAACCCCGGGGACGGCGGGGCGTCGAGAGCCACGCCAGCCGCGCTCGGGGCGCGTCGCCCGGAGGAGGATCCCGTCAGCCCCGCCGCTCTCGGAGCGCGTGGACGACGTCGTCGCCCACCTTCAGATCTCCCCGCCCGGTTCCCACCCGGAGGTCGGGCTTGAAGGTGCCGTGGTAGTCCGATCCGCCCGTGGCGACGAGCCCGCGGCGCTCCGCGAGACGCGCCAGCCACCGCCGCTCGTCGGGCGTGTAGCTGCCGTAGACGGCCTCGATGCCGTCGAACCCGGCGTCGGCGAGACCGCCCACGAAGCGCTCCAGGACCGCCGGTTCGAACCCCGTGCTGAGCGGGTGGGCCAGCACCGCCACGCCGCCCGACCCGTGCGCCAGGCCGGCGACATCCCTGGGGTCGAGGCGCGCCTTGGGCACGTACGCCGGGCGGCCGTCGGCGAGCCACCGCTCGAAGGCGTCGTCCACGTCCTCGGCCGCGCCGGCGCGCACCAGCGCCCGGGCGAAATGCGGGCGGCCCACCCCCGCCGCCTCGCCGCCCGCCTCGGCCACGGCGTCCTCGTAGGTCACGCCCGTCCCCAGCCGGGCGAGAACCTCGCCCAGCTCCTCGTTCCTCTTCGCCCGGTCCCGGCGCAGGTTGTGGAGCTCGTCCTGGAGGGGCCCCGTCCCGGGCTCCACGAAGTACACGAGGACGTGGACCGAGCCCGCGGCCCGCTCCCCGGTCGGCAGGGTGGGCTTGCGGCACGACACCTCGCAGCCGGGCACGAGCGTGATCCCCGCCGCCGCGGCGGCCCGGCGCGCCTCGGGCTGGCCCGCCACGCTGTCGTGATCGGTGAGGGCGATCGCCGAGCACCCCGCCTGGGCAGCCAGTTCGACCACCCTGGCCGGGGGGTCCGACCCGTCGGACACCGTGGAGTGGGTGTGCAGGTCGATCATGACCGGAGGGTACTGTCGGAGGCAGGATGAAGGAATCCTGCGGCGTGTTCGGGGTCTACGCGCCCGGCAAGGCGGTCGCGCAACTCACCTTCGACGGGCTGTACGCCTTGCAGCACCGCGGCCAGGAGTCGGCCGGCATGGCGGTGAGCGACGGCGAGGCCGTCACCGTGGTGCGTGACATGGGTCTCGTGACGACGGTGTTCGACGAGCGCACCGTGTCGTGCCTCCCCGGCGACCTCGCCATCGGCCACACCCGCTACTCGACGACGGGCGCGTCCGAGTGGCGCAACGCCCAGCCCGTGTACCGGGCCGTAGGCTCGTCCGGGTTCGCGCTGGGGCACAACGGCAACCTCACGAATACCGCGGGCCTGGCGGAAGCGGCCGGCATGCTCCCCGGCGTCGTCGCCTCGGACAGCGACCTCGTGGCCGAGCTCCTCGCTCTGCGTCACCCCTCGGACGGGGTCCTCGGCGGTGGCGGACACGTCGGTGAGGGGACGAGCATCGGTGACCGGATCGGCATCGGCGATGACCCGGGCCTCGGTGAGCCGTACGTCGACGCACCCTCCGCCACCCACGAGCCCGACGCCACCGGCGACGTTCCCGACGACGCGCTCGAGCTGGCCCTGCGCGACGTCCTCCCCAAGGTCGAGGGCGCGTTCTCGTTCGTGCTCCTCGACGCCCACCACCTGTTCGGGGTGCGCGACCCGGCCGGCCTGCGGCCCCTCTGTCTGGGCCGTCTCGGCCCCCCGGGCGCACCCGAGGGCTGGGTTCTGGCCTCGGAGACGCCCGCCCTCGACATCGTGGGCGCGACGTTCGTGCGCGAGCTCGAGCCCGGGGAGCTGGTGGTCATCGACGACGGCGGCGTGCGCTCGGAGTTCCTCTTTCCCGAGGAGCGCGTCGACCCGCACCTGTGCATCTTCGAGTTCGTGTACTTCGCGCGCCCCGACAGCCGGCTGTACGGGCGCGAGGTGCACGGCGCGCGCCGGCGCATGGGCGAGCTGCTCGCCGCGCAGGCGCCCGTCGACGCGGACCTCGTCATGGGCGTCCCCGAGTCGGGCGTGCCCGCCGCCGAGGGCTACGCGCGCGCCAGCGGCATCCCCCACGGGCAGGGGCTCGTGAAGAACCGCTACATCGGCCGCACGTTCATCACCCCGGGCCAAGAGGCGCGCTCCGCGGGCGTTCGCCGCAAGCTCAACCCGCTGCGCGAGAACATCGTCGGCCGTCGCATCGTCGTGGTCGACGACTCCATCGTGCGCGGCACGACCCAGCGCGCCGTGGTGCGCATGCTGCGCGAGGCGGGCGCGCGCGAAGTGCACCTGCGCATCTCGTCGCCGCCGCTCCAGTGGCCGTGCTTCTACGGGATCGACATCCCCGACCGCGAGCAGCTCATCGCGGCCACGAGCACCATCGCCGAGATGGAGGCGTTCCTCGGCGTCGATTCCCTCGAATACCTGTCGCTCGACAACCTGATCGCCGCCATCGACGCCCCCGGGGCGGGCTTCTGCGCGGCGTGCCTCACCGGCGAGTACCCGGTGCCGGTGCCCGTCTCGTTGGGTGCGGCCCGAGCCGAGGCCGCCACGGCATCGGCCACCGCTTGAAGCGCGCCACGTACGCCGCCGCCGGCGTCGACATCGGCGCCGGGGACGAAGCCGTCCGCCGCATCCGTGACGTCGTCGCCTCCACGGCCACCCCGGAGGTGCTCGGGGGCATCGGCGGGTTCGGGGGCGCCTTCGCGTTCGACCCGAGCCGCTTCGAGCGTCCCGTCCTCGTCTCCTCCACCGACGGCACGGGCACCAAGGCGCTCGTCGCCGGCGCCGCCGGCCGTTACGACACCATCGGCATCGACCTCGTCGCCATGTGCGTGGACGACCTCGTGTGCACCGGGGCCGAGCCGTTGTTCCTCCTCGACTACGTGTCCACCGGCAAGCTCGACCCCGCCCAGATGGAGGCGTTGGTGGCCGGCGTGGCCGACGGGTGCCGGCAGGCGGGCTGCGCACTGCTCGGCGGCGAAATGGCCGAGCACCCCGGCGCCATGGAGCCGGGCCAGTTCGACCTGGCGGGCTTCGCCGTCGGGGTCGTCGAGCGCGACGCCATGCTCGACAGCGCTCTCGTGAGACCCGGCGACGTGCTCGTGGGGCTGGTGTCACCCGGTCTGCGGTGCAACGGCTACAGCCTGGCGCGCCACGTGCTGCTCGAGCGCGCCGGTATGCAGCTCGACGAGCCGGCGTGGCCCGGCGCGCCACACTCCGTCGCCGACGAGCTGCTCGTTCCCTCGGTCGTCTACACGCCGGCGGTGCTCGCCGCCATCCACGCCGGCGGTGCCCCTGTCCACGCCGCCGCCCACGTCACCGGCGGGGGGATCCCCGGCAACCTCGTCCGCGCCCTGCCCGCCGACTGCGACGCCGTGGTCGACCGCGCCTCGTGGGCCGAGCCCCGGGTCTTCGCCGAGATCCGCGTCCGGGGCGACGTCGACGACGACGAAATGGCGCGCGTGTTCAACTTGGGCATCGGCATGATTCTGGTGGTGGCGGAGGACGGCGTGCCCGGCGTGCTCGACGCCCTGGAGCAGGCGTCGTGCCCGGCGACGGTGGTCGGCCGGGTAACGCCCGGCACCGGTCAGGTGCAGATGCGCCGCGACCCGCTGGCGGCACTGTGAATGCCGTCGTGGGCGACGCGCCGGCCGCGTCGTGAGCGCCGTCGCCGGCCCCGACGCGGCGACGCTCGAGTCGCTGCGCAGCCACCTGCTCGCCTTTTCGGTGAAGACCGGCGACTTCACCCTCAAGTCCGGGCGCCGCTCGAACTGGTTCATCGACTCCAAGCAGACCGTGTGCCGTCCCGCCGGGATGCTGCTCGTGGCCGACGCCGTGTTGGCGGTGATGCCCGATGAGGCGACCGCCGTCGGCGGGCTGACCATGGGCGCCGACCCGGTGGCGTTCGTCACCGCCGGCGTGGCCGCCACCCGCGGCCGGGCCCTCAAGGCGTTCAGCGTGCGCAAGGAGGCGAAAGACCACGGCGCGGGCGGGCGCATCGCCGGCGCACTCGACCCGGGGGACAGGGTCGTGGTCACCGAGGACACCGTCACGCGCGGCACCTCGTCGCTCGAAGCCGTGCGCGCCGTGCGAGAGGCCGGCGCCGAGGTCGTCCTCGTCGTCGCGGTGGTCGACCGGGGCGGCACCGCCGAGGCGCTGCTCGGCAAGGAGGGCGTCGCCTTCCGCGCGCTCTTGGGCGCGCCGGACCTCGGCTTCGACTACGACGAGCGCTGAGCGGTCCTCCAGCTGGCCGGTCCTCCGGCTGGCCCGTCCGACAGCTGGACGCTCCTACATCAGGCGGGGTGAGTCGACCACGCAGAGCTCGCCCAGGGCGGCCTCCACGGTGCGGTGGAACGTGGGGTAGGCGTAGATCATCTGTCGCAGCTGGTCGGTGGTGATCCCGGCGTGGACCGCCAGCGTCAGCATGCTGAGCACCTCGCCGCCGGTGGGTCCGGCGGAGGTGGCGCCCACGAGCCGGCCCGTGTCGTGGTCCTCGACGAGCTTGATGAACCCCTCGTTCCCCGCCTTGTGGATCCAACCACGCGCCGACGTCGGCACCTCGGTGACGGCCGCGTGCACCTCGATGCCCTGCCGACGCGCCTGGTCCTCGGTCAGCCCGACCGACCCGATCTCGGGGTCGGTGAAGGTCACCCGGGGAAGCGCCCGGTAGTCCGCCGCGGGGGGGTTCTCGCCCAGGATGTCGAGCACAACGATGTTCGCCTGATACATCGACACGTGCGTGAAGGCGCCCACGCCGGTGACGTCGCCGATGGCCCACACCCCGTCGGTGACGCGCAGGTGCTCGTCGACCGGCAGGCCCCTGCCCTCTTCGTCGACGCCGATGCTCGATGCGTTGATCGACGTGAGGTCGGGCCGCCGGCCGGTGGCCACGAGCAGCTTCTCGCCCGACACCGCCGTGCCTCCCTCGATGTCGAGCGTGAAGCCGTCGCCGGTGCGTCGGACGGCGGCGATCTTCACACCGGTGTGGACGCCGATGTCCTCGCGCCCGAAGACCGCCTCCAACAATCCGCTCGCTTCGGGCTCCTCGGCCGCGATCAGGCGGCCGGCACCCTCCACGACGTCCACGTCGACACCGAAGCGGGCGAACACCTGGGCCAGCTCCACCCCGATGGCCCCACCGCCGAGGACGACCAGCGAGCGGGGCAGCGTCTCTGCCTCGATCGCTTGACGGTTGGTCCAGTACTGGCCCTCCAGCTCCGCCAGTCCCGGGATCGGTGGGAACCACGGCTTGTCGCCGCTGGCGACGATCACGGCGCGGCGCGCCTCGTAGACGTCGTCGCCCACGGCCACACGCTTCGGTCCGTCGAGCCGCCCCCACCCGCGCACGAAGCGGCCGCCTTTGTCCTCGAAACGTTCCACGGCCACGCGGTCGTCCCAGTTGTCGGTGGCCTCCTCGCGGATGCGACGGGCCACGGGCGCCCAGTCCGGCGTCACCGACGACGTGCCGGCCATGCCGGGCACGCGGCGCGTCTCGGCCACGAGGTTCGCGGCCCGGATCATCATCTTCGAGGGCACGCACCCCCAGTAGGGGCACTCGCCACCGAGCAGGTTGCCCTCGATGCCCACCACGTCGAGTCCCGCCTCGGCGAGCCGTCCGGCGGCTTCCTCGCCGCCCGGGCCCAGGCCCAGCACGACGACGTCTGCCTGGGTGGTGGTCATGGAGCCTCCTGCGTCATTCCCGTGGCGGGGGCGATGCTGCGGCCGATGTCCGTCATCATGTCGAGCCACACGCCGATGTCCCCGTTCTTCATGTCGACGATGCCCTTCAGGTCGGCGGGGACGAAGAACTCGAAGCCCTCGGTCTCGAGGGCGTCGACGATGCCCGCCGCGCACTCGTCTGCCGTGGCGAAGTCCGCCCCCGTCAGGCCGGGAAGCTCGCCCGGCTGTTGGTTCCAGATCTCGGTGGCGATGGCGCCCGGTTGGATGAGCTTGACCTCGATCGGCGTGTCGGCCAGGTCCATGACGGCCACCTCGCTCCAGCCCGACAGAGCGAACTTCGACGCGCAGTAGGCGGACTCGTGGGCGATGCCGAAGCGACCGCCACCGCTCGCCACGTTGACGATCGTGCCCGTGCCCCGCGCCAGCATCAGGGGCAACACGGCGATGTTCATGCGCACCGGCGCCAGGAAGTTGGTGCGCATCACCGTGTCGAGGTCCTCGGCGGTGTGGTCGCCCACCAGCTTGCGCTTGCCCACGGCGGCGTTGTTGACGAGGCAGTCGAGACCGCCGAGCGCGTCCCAGGCGTCGTGGACCAGCTGCACGGCGGCGTTCACGTCCGACAGGTCGACGGTGAACAGCTGCGACTCCGGCGCGTGCTTCTGGCAGCGCTCGAGCGTGGCCTGCAACCGGTCGGGCCGCCGTGCCGCCACGGCCACGGTGGCGCCGCGCTCGGCCAGCACGGGGGCGAGCGCGGCGCCGATACCTGACGACGCCCCGGTGACCAGAATCCTGGACCCGTCGATCTTCATCTGACCGCCTTCCGTTCCCTGTGCCGTGCCGTCGTAGGTTGTCCCCCCGTGGACCCATCCTTCAAGCGGGCCGTCTTCAGGTACGCCGTCGACTACCGGTTCGCCCCCATGTGGGCCCCGATCGGTTTCCGGCCGCACAGGGACGCGGTCTCGATCACCGAAGACGGTCGCTTCCTGGCGACCTTCGGCTTCGTCCGGGTCGACACGGCGCTCACCAACGTGACCGGCGCCCACGTGACGAGGGGATACCGGTGGTGGACGGCGGTGGGCGCGCGCCGGTCCTTCGTCGACGACGGGCTCACGTTCGGCACCAACCGCGACGCCGGGGTGTGCGTGCACTTCGGCGACAAGGTGCCGTCCCTGTTGTCCCGGCGCGGCCACTCGGCGCTGACGGTGACGGTGGCCGACCTCGACGGGCTCGTGGGCGCGCTGACCTCCTGAGGCCGCCGGACCTCTCGGCTTCCGCCGCGGTGGCGCCCATCCCGGCCCGGTGATCCACTGTCCGGGCCGGTGCCGAAATGGCGACAGAAGCCCGACCCGGACGGTGCCGGGAACGTTGCGAAGGGGGATCTCCCATGGCTGTCGTGGTGCACGTCGTTCTGCCTGGTGTCACCGTCGACCAGTACGACCAGGTCCGCAAGGAGGTGGGTTGGCTCGACACCGCGCCCACCGGGGGGCTGTCTCACATCGCCTGGTGGGAGGGCGCCGACAATCACAACCTCGACTCATGGGAGACCGAAGCCGACTTCGCGGCGTTCGGCCGGGATCGCCTCGGCCCGGCACTCGCCAAGCTCGGCATCGACGTCGAGGTGAACCCCGAATTCCACCCCGCCCACGAGGTCTATCTGCCCCAGGCGCGGACGATCACCGCCCCGTAGCCCCGCCGGCCGTTCAGGCCGAGCGCGCCACACGCCCCCGCAGGGCGAGCAGGGCGAGGGTCATGCTCACCACGCCGATGCCGGCGAGCGCGGCGCCCCCTTCGAGCAGTGCCCGCGTCTGCCACCCGCCCGAGATGAGCGCCCGCAGGGCGGCGAGCAGGTACGTGATCGGGTTGTAGGTGGCGATGTCCGAGAACCAGCCGGTGAGCACCTGCTTCGGGACCACGGCGTCCGACAGGAAGAACAACGGGAAGAAGAGGACGAACGACGAGCTCACCGCGGCGGGGCTTCCCGTTCGGAGTGCGACCGCGTAGGGGAGCCCGGTGAACACGAGCCCCCACAGCGCCGAAAAGCCGATGAACGCCAAGATGCCGGGGGCGCCGGTGACGAAGCGCACCCCGACGCCGGCCCCGATCGCCAACACCGGGATGCAGAGCGCCACGATGACCACCACATCCGCCGTCATGAGCCCCAGCAGGAGAGCCAGTCGGCGGATGGGCGTCATGCACAGGCGGTCGAAATAGCCCGTCTGGATGTCGGTCACGAGCATCTGCGCACGCGACATGCCCGTGACCGCGAATGCGATCGCCATGGGGAGCAGGAACGCCTTGTAGCTGAAGCCGTGCGCGCCGTGGGCGAGGTTCTCGAGCGCGCCCAGGTTGACGGTGTAGAAGAACGCCGGCACGAAGATGGCGGGCAGGACCGACGCCGGCTCGCGCGGGATCTGGCGCAGCGCGCGGCCCGCCACCGATCGCACGTCGCGCCCGAACCCCGCCGCCCGCCCGTGGATCCGAGACGAGTCGGCCGGGCTCATGCGTCGACCTCGATGCGGGACTCGGTGAGCTCGAGGAAGACGTCGTCCAGGGTGGGGGTGCGCAACGTGATGCTGCGGACGCCGACGCCGGTCCCGGCCAGTGCTGTCGCCACGGGGCCGAGCGCGGCGGGCCCGTCGTCGGTCGTGACGACGACCCTGCCCTCTTCGACCGCCACCGACGTGACCGCGTCGAGGTGCCGGAGCATCTCCCCGGTGGCGGCGTTGTCGGCGTGGGCGCCCTCGATGTCCGCCACGATGCGGTCGGCACCGAAGCGCCGCTTGAGCGCAGACGGCGTACCCTCCGCCACGACGCGCCCGCGATTGATGATGCCGACTCGATGGGCGAGGGCGTCCGCTTCCTCCAGGTACTGGGTCGTGAGGAAGATGGTGATGCCCAGCGCCGCGTTCAGCCGCCGCACCTCGGCCCACACCCGGGCGCGGCTCTCGGGGTCGAGCCCCGTGGTCGGCTCGTCGAGGAACACCACCTCCGGGTTGTGCACGAGCGCGGCGGCGAGGTCGAGGCGGCGCTTCATGCCGCCCGAGTACGTCCCGATGCGGCAGTCGATGGCGTCCCCGATGGCGACCAGGTCGAGGACCGCGTCGAGACGACGGCGGATCTCACCCGGGCGCAGGCCGTAGAGGCGGCCCTGCAGGGCGAGCAGCTCCCGACCGGTCTGCCGGTCGTCGAGGGCGGCGTCCTGGAGCGCGGCGCCGATGCGCACCCGGACCTGCTGCGGCTGGGTGGCCACGTCGTAGCCGGCCACCGTCGCCCGCCCCGCGGTGGGGCGCAGCAGCGTGCACAGCATCCGGATGAGCGTCGATTTCCCGGCCCCGTTGGGCCCGAGGAAGCCGTAGATCTCGCCCCGCTTCACGTCGAGGTCGATCCCGTCCACGGCCACGGTGGCGCCGAAGCGCCGGACGAGCCCGGTGGTGAGGACGGCCGCGTCCCGCCGGCCGAACCCGTCGGCCGGGGCGAGCCGGCTGTCCCGCCCTCTCCCGTACTGATCAGCATTCGTCATACTCTGCAGTATCTGATATCCTGGTGCGTAGCGCAAGGCCCTATGGCGATCGAACCCCTCACCCCCGAACGCCGCCGCCGGCAGACGCGGGAGTACCTCCTGCAGGCCGCCGAGCAGGTCTTCGCCACCCGGGGGTTCCATGGTGCGTCCCTCGACGAGGTGGCCGCCGTGGCCGGGTTCACCAAGGGCGCGGTGTACTCCAACTTCAAGAACAAAGAGGACCTCTTCCTCGCTCTCATGGAGTTCCACGCCGAGCAGCAGATGGACGCGCTGCGCAGCGCACTGGCGGAGTCAGAGGTCACCGGTGACGACGACCTCGGCAGGTTCGCGGCGCTCATCCGGAGCCAGTTCTCGGACTGGGGCACATGGGGTCGCCTCTCCGAGGAGTTCCGCCTCTACGCCATGCGCAACGACGAGGCGCGCGCCGCGTTGGCGCGCAAAGAACAACAGGACATCGACGCCATCGCCCAGCTCATCGAGGCCGAGCGCAAGCGCCACGGGTACGACATCGACGAGCCCCCGGTGCACCTCGCCCGCATCGTGGTCGCCCTGACGAGCGGACTCTTCGGCATGCGGCTCATCGACCCGGACGCGGTCGACGACGCCTTGGTCGAGACGACCCTGTCGTTCATCGCCCGGGCGATGACCCCGCCCGGGCGACCCTCGGGCGACAAGGCCCCCACCGTCAGGTCCCGAAGACGAACTCCTCGATGAGCGCGGCGAGCTCGAGGGGGGCGTCGCCCTGCACGCTGTGACCCGCCGCTTCGACGTGGACGACGCGCGCCGAGGGCAGCCGGCGTCGCAGTTCGGCTTCGTCCTCGTCGCCGAGCACGGAATCGGGCCGCATGCCCCGCACGAGCATCACGGGGACCGTGATCGCCTCGAGCAGCTGCCACAGTTGCTCGAAGAGACGCTGGGCGGCGGCGGGGTCGTTCGCCGCCCGGGCGGTGGGCCGTGGTCCGTGGCGCGCCCAACGCCAGATCCAGGTTCCGTCGTCCTGTTGCACGGCGTTGTGCAGGATGCCCCGTCGCAGTGACGACACCGAGCGGGTGGGGTTGAACCGGACCGTCAGCTCCAGCAGCTCGTCGAAGCTGTCGAAGGTGGGCGGCCGATTCACGAAGTCGGTGATGTGGCGCGCCCGCTCGCCTTTGATCCCCGGCAACACGTCGACGAGCACCACCTTGCGTACGACTTCCGGAGCGTGCGCCGCCAGAGCGATCGTCGTCAGTCCCCCGAGGGACATGCCGACCACCGCATGCGCCTCGGGGGCGAGCGCGCGGACGGCGCCGGCCACGTCGGCGGCGTCCCGCTCCAGCCCGGCGCCCCCGGCCGGAACCTCGCCGGGGCCGTCCGAGTGGCCGTGGCCGGGGAGGTCGATGGCCACCAGAGCGCGATCGAGCGCCATGGCGACTGTGTCCCAGGTGTGCGCGTTCTGCGCGCCGCCGTGCAGCAGGACGAGCTGCGCGGGCGGGTCCTTCCACACGAGTGCGCTCAGCCGGCGGCCTGGCGCCACCTCGACCGACTGGCGCCCCACGGCCGGCCGGCCGTCGTGGTTCAGGCCCCATTCCTCGGCGTTCTCGTGGAACAATCCGAACTCGTCGTAGTCGACCCGTTCGGCCATCAGGCGCCCGTCACGCCGCCGATTCTCTCAGAGCCGTGGGAGCAAGCTCACAGCGGCCGCACAGGTCCACTTTCCATAGTCACCGCCATGACCCGGACGGCCGAGCTCGACGCGGCACCCGCGGTGGTCGTGCCCCTCGCACCCGAGATCGACTTCGTCATCCCGGTCCACAACGAAGCCGCCGTCCTGGAGGGAAACGTGCGGCGGCTCCACACGTACCTGCGTGCCGAGCTTCCGTACCGCTTCACCGTCACGATTGCCGACAATGCGAGCACCGACGGCACGCTCGACATCGCCCGCCGCCTCGCCCGGGAGCTTGCCCACCTCAGGGTGGTCCACCTCGACGAGAAGGGGCGGGGGCGCGCGTTGCAGACGGCGTGGTCGACGAGCGGCGCCAGTGTCCTCGCCTACATGGACGTCGACCTTTCGACAGGCCTCGCCGCCATCCTCCCCCTCGTCGCACCGCTCGTCTCCGGTCACAGCGACATCGCCATCGGCACGAGGCTCAGCCGTGGGGCGCGCGTCGTTCGTGGACCGAAACGCGAGCTGATCTCGCGTGGCTACAACGTGCTCGTCCGGGCTGCGCTTGCCACGCGCTTCACCGACGCCCAGTGCGGGTTCAAGGCCATCCGCGCCGACCGCGCCCAGAGCCTGCTCCCGCTCGTCGCCGACCCGGGCTGGTTCTTCGACACCGAGCTCCTCGTCCTGGCGGAGCGTTCCGGCATGCGCATCCACGAGGTGCCCGTCGACTGGGTGGACGACGCCGACTCCCGCGTCGACATCGTGTCGACCGCCGTGGCCGACCTGAAAGGCATCGTCCGCCTCGTCCATGGCCTGGCGACCGGCCGGCTGCCGTTGGCCGTCCTCCGCGACCCGGCCAGTACGGGCGACGCCGTCGACGCCCCCGGGGGCCTGGCCGGCCAGCTGGTCCGGTTCTGTGCCGTCGGCCTGGTCAGCACCGCCGCGTATCTCGTGCTGTTCCTCGTCCTCCGCACGAGCCTCGGCTCCCAAGGAGCGAATGCAGCGGCACTTCTGGCCACCGCGCTCGCCAATACGGCCGTCAACCGGCGCGTCACCTTCGGCGTGCGCAGTCCCAGCGGCTCGACGCGTCACCTGGCGCAGGGCCTCGCGGCCTTCGCCGTGGGACTGGCGCTGACGAGCGGATCCTTGCTGGCGCTCGGCCAGTTCGCGCCGCACCCGGGCGTGGGACGCGAGGTGGCGGTCCTGGTGGCCGCCAACCTGGCCACCACCGTCGTCCGCTTCCTGCTGTATCGCGCCTGGATCTTCCCCGGATCGCGCCGCCCGCCCATTGCCGTCGACTCCGGTGCCATCGACATCGTTGCCATCGACACCGTCGCCCCCGTCACCTCCACCGACGGCGGTGCGGCGTGACCACCGTCGACGCGCCGGCCGCCACGCCGGTCTGGGTGACCGGGCCCGAGCCCGACCCGGAGCCTGGGCGCCGAGCGGGCCGACCGCTCCGTCGACGGCCATTCATGCGCCTCGCGCGCGGCCGCCCGGACGATCCCGCGTGGGTGCGCCCGGCGCTGCTCGGTGTCCTCGCCGCCACCGCGGTGCTGTATCTCTGGGACCTCGGCGCATCAGGGTGGGCGAACTCCTTCTACTCGGCGGCCGTCCAGGCGTCGACCAAGAGCTGGAAGGCGTTGCTGTTCGGCTCCTTCGACTCCTCCAACTTCATCACCGTCGACAAGCCGCCCGGAGCCCTGTGGCTGATGGACATCTCCGCACGGATCTTCGGCGTGAACGCGTGGTCGATCCTCGTTCCCGAGGCGCTCACCGGTGTGGCCACGGTGGCGCTGGTGTACGCCACCGTGCGGCGCTGGTTCGGCGCGAGCGCCGGCCTCATCGCGGCCGCCGTCACGGCGGTCACCCCGGTGGCGGTGCTCATGTTCCGGTTCAACAACCCCGACGCCCTGCTCGTCCTGCTCCTGACCGCAGCCACCTACGCGGTGACCCGGGCGCTCGAGGGGGCTTCGGTGCGCTGGTTGGCGCTGGCGGGGGCGCTCGTCGGCTTCGCCTTCCTCACGAAGATGCTGCAGGCGTTCCTCGTCGTGCCGGCGTTCGGGCTCGTGTATCTCGTCGCCGCGCCGACGACGTTCTGGCGCCGCGTCCGCCACCTCCTCGTCGCCGCCGGGGCACTGGTGGTCGCCGGCGGATGGTGGGTCGCGCTCGTCGAGCTGTGGCCCGCCTCGAGTCGGCCCTATATCGGGGGCTCGCAGGACAACAGCGTCCTCAACCTGATCTTCGGTTACAACGGCTTCGGGCGGGTGTCCGGCAACGAGACCGGATCGGTCACGGGTGGATTCGCCGGACGCCTCGGGGGGTCCATGTGGGGGCCGACCGGCTGGTCCCGTTTGTTCAACTCGCAATTCGGCGGTCAGGACGCGTGGCTGATCCCCGCCGCCCTGGCGTCGCTCGTCGTCCTCGTCGTCCTCTCCCTGCGCGCGTCGCGCACCGACCGGCTGCGCGCCGCGGCGATCCTCTGGGGTGGCTCGTTGCTGGGCATCGCGGGCGTGATCAGCTTCAGCCAGGGGATCATCCACCCCTATTACACGATCGCCCTCGCGCCGGCGATCGGCGCGTTGGTGGGGATTGGTGCCACGGCGCTCTGGGCGCGACGGTCACACTGGTGGTCTCGCGCCGTGCTGGGGTCGGCCGTGCTCGGCACCGCCATCTGGTCGGCGGTGCTCCTCGACCGGACACCGGGGTGGCATCCGTGGATCCGCAACGCCGTGATGGCCGCGGCCGGGGTGGCCGCGGTGGCCCTCGTCGTCGGGTCCCGGTTCCGGCGACTCGCGCTGGTCGCAGGGCTCGCCAGCGGCATTGCCGTCCTGCTCGGGCCGGCGGCGTACTCGGTGGCCACCGCCGCCACGCCGCACACCGACGCGATCCCTTCGGCCGGACCATCGGGCGCCGGCTTTGGGGCGTTCGGTTTCGGCGGGCCTCCGGGCGGGTTCGCACGATTCTTCGCGAACGGCGGCCGCGGCGCCCGCGGCGGGGTTCCCCGGTTCGGCGGTGCGAACGGGCGCCCGCCGTTCCCCGGCGGCGCGCCAGGTGGGGCGGGCTTCCCGAACGGGACCGGTAACGCCGGTGGCCCACCCGGGGGCTTCAATTTCGGCAACGGCACGAACCCGTTCGCTGCCGGCGGCGCGGGCCGGCGTGGCTTCGGTGGCTTGCGCGGCGGGGGTGGCCTTCTCGGGAGCTCGACTCCCGATCGGGCGCTGACGCGGCTGCTCGACAACGGCGCCTCGCGCTATACCTGGGTGGCGGCCACGGTGGGAGCAAACAACGCGGCGGGTTACCAGCTGGCCACCGGCGAGCCCGTCATGGCGCTCGGGGGTTTCAACGGCAGTGACCCCGCGCCCACCCTGGGGCAGTTCGAGAAGGACGTGGCCGCGCACGAGATCCACTACTTCATCGGCGGAGGGGGCATCGGGGCCGCCAACGGCGGGAGCAACGACGCCCAGCAGATCGCCGGCTGGGTGGAGAGCCACTTCACCGCCACGACGGTCGGCGGCGTGACCGTCTACGACCTGACCGGCTGAGGTCGCTCCCGCTCGGGTGTCGTCCAGAGCTACTGGCCCTGGACGATCATGAGCTGGTTCTTGTCGTTGTCCCGGAAGAAGAACAGCAACGGCACGGTGCCGTCCCCGCCCAAGACCTCGGCGTCAACGTCGACCCCGTTCGCCTTGAGGTCGTCGTGGTCGGCGCGGGGGTCCGACGATTCGAGCGCGATGCCGGTCATGCGCCCGGGCTGGTACTCGCCCTGTGGTTGGGTGAGGGCGATGTTGGCGCCGCCTCCCGGAGGGGCGACTTCGACCCAACGGTCGCCTTCACCGAACGGGACGTCGGCGGCGAGCGAGAACCCGAGCTTCTCGGTGTAGAACGCGATGGCGGCATCCTGGTCCGCGACCGGAACGAGGACTCTTCCCAGATGGGTGACCTTCGGCATGTCGTCTCTCCTTGTCTTCAGGTTCGGAAGCTCTGACGGAGAAGCGGTCGGGAACTCATCGGAGGCCGGCGATCTCCCGATCGAGCGCTTCGGCCTCGATGTCCATCCGGCGAACCACCCCGGGCACGATCCGTCGCTCGGCCATGCCTCCGACACCGGGGATGGCGACCACGAGCTCGCCGTCGAGGAGACGAATCGTGTCGCCGCCCGAGGCTTCGAGCGTGAACCGAGCGTCGCCGTGCAGGCGCTTCGGGTCACGTTCGGCCCCGAACGACAAGGTCCCCGAACCGTCGGCCGATTCGACATGGACCTCCTGGATCCAGGTCAAGCGTTGGTTGCCGAGCAGGCGCCGAGCGACAGGGTCCAGGTTCCCGAGGAATTCGTAGCGGAGGCGGATCGTGGTTCCGGCCGGCGACGCGTCGTGGGCCAGTACTTCGGGCCTGCTCAGGTCGGGCAGGTCGAGGCCTTCGTAGAAGGCGGGATCGGAGAGGAGGCGGACCACCTGTTCGGGGCGTCCTCGGATGTGGTGTTCGGTATGGAAGCGCATGGAGAGCTTGCGGAGCCGGTCGGAAGGGCCTTCGCCGCTTTCATACCCGCGTCAGGGTGCCGAGGTGTTCACGATCGCTTGGTACGGCCGACACGGCTCGTTGCGCAGGCTGGGACACGCCGGCAGAGCGGTGGGCACGCTCACCCCGGGCACGACGGGAAGCACCAGGCTGGAGGGCATCGACTTCGAGATGGCCACCGACACTGTCGCCGTGCCGGTCGGGACCGGCTGGGCGAACGCCCACACCGGCTGCGTGCCGTTGGGCGCCGAGATCGTCACCCGGATGCGCGAGCCCGCCCGGTAGGCGTGGCCTTCGAAGTACAGCGGGATCGTGACCTGGCTGAACGACCCGACCGGCATCGGCTGGGCTGCCGCGGCCGTGAACGCGGGGATGGGGCCCACCTTGGTGCCGTGCTGCTTGAACATGTTGTGGGTGCCGCTCGAGAGCTTGCGCTCGCTCGCCCGCAACCACCCGTTCTGCACGAACGTC
>DATGKD010000107.1:0-11714 GCA_035294855.1 Acidimicrobiales bacterium | reverse complement strand
CGAGGACTTCCACCTGGGCTACAGCCCCGAGCGCATCGACCCCGGCAACCGGACGTGGACGTTCGTCAAGATCCCCAAGGTGGTGTCGGGGATCGACGCCGCGTCGCTCCGCGCCGTGCAGCGCTTCTACGACGCGCTCGTCGAGCGGACGGTCGCGGTGTCGGGGACGCGTGTCGCCGAGCTCACCAAGCTGCTCGAGAACACCTTCCGGCACGTGAACGTGGCGCTCGTGAACGAACTCGCCATGTTCGCGGACGACCTCGGCATCGACGTGTGGGAGTCGATCGACGCGGCGTCCACGAAACCCTTCGGCTTCATGCGCTTCACGCCCGGGCCGGGGGTGGGCGGCCACTGCCTCCCCATCGACCCGAGCTACCTGTCGTGGAAGGTACGGCGCAGCCTGGGCCGCCCGTTCCGCTTCGTCGAGCTGGCCAACGACGTCAACGCCCACATGCCCGGCTACGTCGTCCGGCGGCTGGCCCACGCCCTCAACCGGATGGGCAAGCCGGTGCGGGGATCGCGGGTGCTGCTGCTCGGCCTGGCGTTCAAGCCCAACACGTCCGACGCGCGCACCGCGCCCGGGCTGGCGATCGGCCAAGCGCTCGTCGAACAGGGCGCCGAGGTGCTGGCCGCGGACCCCCACGTGCCCGCCGACCAGGTCCCGTTCACGCTCATCGACCTGAATCCTCGCGACCTCGCCGCATCGGACGCCGTCGTGCTCATCTGCGACCACGACGACTTCGACTACGCCCTCGTCGAACAGCACGCCCGCTTCGTGCTCGACACCCGCAACCGGATGACGGGCCCCCACGTCGAGGTGCTCTGAGGTGACGGCGCGCACCCTGCGCCGAGTGGTCGTGACGGGCGGCGCCGGATTCATCGGGGCGAACCTGTGCGGCGCGCTGCGACGATCCGGCGCCGCCGACGAGCTCGTGGTGGTCGACGACCTGTCGTCGGGACGGCTCGACAACCTGGCCGGCGTCGCCGACGTCGACATGGTCGAGGGGTCGATCCTCGACGACGCGTGCATGGCGCGTGCCGTGGCGGGCGCGGACGGCGTCGTCCACCTGGCGGCACGGCCGTCGGTGGCGCGTTCGCTCGAGGACCCCGCGGCCACCCATGAGGTCAACGCCACCGGCACGCTGCGGGTACTCGAGGCCGCCCGTCACGGGGGCGGAGTGCCCGTGGTGGTGGCGTCGTCGTCGTCGGTGTACGGCGCCAACGCCACGTTGCCGGTCGGCGAGGACACCGCTCCGGCGCCGATGAGCCCGTACGCGGCGAGCAAGCTGGCCACAGAGGCCTACGCGCAGGCCTACGCCCGCGCCTTCGGGCTCCCCGTCCTGGTGTTCCGCTTCTTCAACGTCTACGGCCCCTGGCAACGCGCCGATCACGCCTACGCCGCGGTCGTGCCCGCCTTCGTCGCCGCGGCGCTCGCCGGCCAACCGCTCCCCGTGCACGGCGACGGCCATCAGACGCGCGACTTCACCTATGTCGACAGCGTGACCTCCGTCCTCGTCGCCGCGCTGCAGCGTCGGTGGCCCGACCCCGGTCCGGTGAACCTCGCCTTCGGCGGGCGGCATTCGCTCTTGGAGCTGGCCGGAGCCCTGGAGGCCATCCTCGGGACGCGCCTCCCCCGCCGGCACGGCCCCAGCCGGCCCGGCGACGTGCCGCATTCCCAGGCGGACCAGACGAAGCTCCGCGCCCTGTTCCCCTTCCTCGAGCCCGTCGGCCTCGAGGAAGGGCTGCGCACCACGGTGGCGTGGTTCCGCGCGCAGGACGCGGCGCGCGCATGCCACGGTTCGGGGGTGGCCTCCACGTAGGCTGCGGCAACTGCTGCCCGGTTGCATGCGGGCAGCGCACTTCGAACGCCACGACGTGTGATGCCGGACGACCGCCCCTCGACAGGCCGACGACGGCGCTGGGCCGACCTGGTCGGGATCGTCTGGGTGCTGGGAGCCGCGGGCGCCATGCTCGCCCCCGCGCTCGTCCACGGGACGTCGCTCGGCACCTACGACGTCCTGTCGGTGCACGGCCTGTCGGCCCGACCCGGTGGCGGGGCGCACTACACGGGGCCCTCCGACCAGATCCAGATGCTCATTCCGTGGACATCGCTCGCCTGGACCCAGGTGCACCACGGGCAACTGCCGCTGTGGAACCCGTACAGCGCGCTGGGCATGCCGCTCGCGTTCAACTGGCAGTCGGCGGTGTTCTCCCTGCCGGCCCTCGTCGGCTACCTCGTGCCCCTGCACCTGGCGTACACGGTGGGCCTGTACGTCACGCTGGCCGTCGCGGGCAGCGGTGTCTACGTGCTGTGCCGCGTGCTCGGGCTCTCGGCGCTGGCAGCCGCGCTGGCCGCCACCACCTTCGAGCTCTCGGGACCGCTCGTCGGGTGGCTCGGCTGGCCGCTGGCGGGGGCCCTGTCGTTCATTGGCTGGCTCACCGCCGCCGTGCTCCTCGTCCTTCGGGCACGACGGCGCGTGGGACCGTTGGTGCTGCTTGCCGTCGCCGTGGCGTTCACCATCTACGCGGGCCAGCCCGAGACATCCGTGCAGGCGGGGGTGGCACTCGTGACGTTCGCCGCGGTGACGCTCTTCGTGCGCGCGTTGCACGGCGACGCCGGCGGCGTCCTCCGGCCCGCCATCGACGTCGTGCTCGGCGTGGTGGCGGGCGGCGCGCTGGCCGCGCCCTTACTGCTTCCCGGCTTGCAAGTGGCCTCGGGCTCGGTCCGCCGGGTGGCGGGCTCGTACGGCACCCTCCCCGCGCGCGACGCCATCCACCTCATCGTGCAGGGCTTCGACGGGTTGCCGGTGTCGTCGAGCCGCTGGTTCGGCCATTCCATCTACCCGGAGTCGGCCGCCTACGTCGGCGTGATCGTCGTCGTGCTCGCCCTCGTGGCGGTGGCGCGTGAGCACCGTCGGCCCGAGGTCATCGCGCTCGTCGCTGTCGTCGCGGTGTCCGCCGTCCTCGTCTTCGTCTCCCCGGTGGTGAGCGCGCTGGGGGATCTGACCCGGGTGCGCAGCGCCGCATGGCACCGATCCGTCGGCGAGCTTGCCTTCGGGCTGGCGGTCCTGGCCGGCGTGGGGACCGACGTCCTCGTCCGGGACCACCGGCGCCGAGACGTCCGGTGGTGGGTGGCGGGCGGCTTCGCGGGAGCCGCCGCCGTGCTCGTCGTGCTGTGGGTGGCTGGGCGCGGCCGTCTCCCCCACGCCGAGGCGGTCGTCCGCGCCCGCAGCTTCATCTGGCCCGCGGTGTCGACCGCGGTGGGCCTCGCCGTGGCGGCGGGGTTGGCGCTCGTGCGCCCCCGGCCGGCACACCACGGCGAGTCGACCGCCACCGACCCGCGCCGCGCCGGGTTGATGGCCGGCGGCGTCCTGCTCGCGTGCCAGACGGCGTTCGTCGTCACCGCGGGGGCTCCGTTGTTGGCATCGAGCCCGGGGCTGCCGCCCCCCACGCCCCCGATGGAGCGCATCGCACGCGCGGTCGGGACCTCGACGGTGGCGTTCGCCGCGCCGCGGTGCCACGGTCCGGACACCCTCGGCATCCTGCCGAACGCCAACGTGCTGTACGGCGTGCACGAGCTCCCCGTCTACGACCCCATGACGCCGCTCGCGTTCTTCCGGACGTGGCGGACGGAGACCGGGCAACCGGGAGCCCCGGCGGGTGCGCCGCTCGTCTTCTGCCCGGCAGTCGCGCGCGCCTCGCTGGCGCGCCGGTACGGCGTGGGCTTCGTCCTCACCTCCCGGGGGGCACCCGCCCCACCGGGCACGCGGCGGGTGACGACGGTGGGCGACGAGGACCTGTACTCGGTCCCCGGCGCGGCCGTCGCCACGTTGACCGCGTTGAACCCCGCAGGGAGCCTGCCCGGGCCGGACGCCCAAGGCGCCTCGGCGTCGGTTCGGCATCCCGATCCCGCCAACTGGACGATGACGACGGACGCGTCGCGCGCCTCGGTCCTGCGCGTGCGGGTCACCGCGGTGCCCGGTTGGCGCGCCACGGTGGACGGGCGTCCGCTGCCGCTCGAGCACTTCGCCGGGGTCATGCTCCAAGCGCGCGTCGGGCCCGGGCGCCACGTGGTGGTGCTGCGCTACTGGCCGACGACCTTCACGGTGGGGATCGTGATGGCCGGGGTGAGCGCGCTGGCCCTGCTGGCCGGGGCCGCGACCGCGCTGGTCGGCCGAAGGCGCCCCGCCGGCGCGCCACAGGCGCGCCGGCCGCCGCTGGCGTCTGACTGAATCGGGTCAGCGCCCGAGCAGCCAGGCGATGGCCTCCTGCAGCCGGCGGCCCGTCGGGTGCCTCGTCATCGCACCCGCACGAAGGCGACGAGCGCGGCGCTCGTCGTAGGGATCGGCGTTCCACTGGTGGGGATCGACGAAGCGGGCCCTCGCCCCGTCGTCGATGGTGGCGAACAGGACCACGCCGGTGGGGCGAAGCCGTGGTGGCACAGCACGGTGCACGCGCGCGGCACGCGCCGATGAGCCACGCCGCTGGTGATCACGGCCCTGTCCTCGGTGCCCGGTGGCGCCCATGTCCCGTCTCCTCCCCCGCCGAACGCGACGATCGCAGTCGTCCGTATCGGTCCGCGCGGTGGCGCGGGTTCACAACCCGACCACAATTGCCCCGCCGCCCCTCGTGGCCTGACCCGGATAACCCGCCATCACCGAGTACGGGCCCAGGACAGATGAACTACCCGCTCACGCGCGACCTGTACCAAGGAGCCGCCGGCGGAGCGGGCGTCGCCATCGGGAAGGATCCCGGCCCCGACGCGCCACGACCGGCCCCGGAGGGCCGGTCGTGACTCAGAGCCGAGTTGGAGCGAAGGTCAGCGCCCGAGGAACCAGCGGGCTGCGCGCGCGACGCCCTTCGCCGTCGTCTGCGCCAGCTCACGGCCGCTGTCGGGCATCCGCGTCATACGGGCGCCCATTCCTCGTCCCCGGCTGGCGATCCCGCTCGTGAGGTGCCCGGTCCACGCCCGCACGTCGATGTCCGGACGCGTGAAACCCAGCCGGCGAGACGGCTTGCTCTCGCCACGCGGGCGCCGCCTCCGCATCGGGTTCACGAACGCCAGCTGCGCGAACAGCCGACGAGGCGCGTCCACGAGGACGAGCAGTGCGAACCCGAAGATCACGAGGCCCGCCCCGATGAGCATCAGCCACGCGATGCCCGGACCGGGACCGGTGAACGCCAGGCCGCTCGAGGCCGCGGTCACGGCCTTCGCACCGCCCGACCCGCCACTGCCACCGCTGCCTCCACCCTTCGTGGTCGGTGGCGCGGTGACCGGTGGTGCCCCGCCTCCAGCGACGGCGATCACGGGTGAGATGGGGCTCCCACTCGGGGCCGGCGGGTTGAGGCCCGACGTGGTTGAGTCGTTCGGGTAGGCCGTGCACGTGAGCGGCAACGGGGCCCCCGACACCATCAACGTCAGGGAAACGCTCGAGTCCTCCTGGATGGTGATGGCGCTACCCGTCGCCGTGAACGGGCCTTCGGTCGCCGGCGTCGCTGGCACCTGGAGAGGGACCCCGGCGCTCGGGATCGGGGACGGGAAGGTCAGGTTGATCATCTGGCCCTTCACGGGAAGCGTTGCCGGGGTGGCCCCGCTCGCGTCCAGCTGCGCGTCTGCCGTACCCGACAGTGTCGGTGAGAGCGCCGAAGCGGCGGTCGCCAGCGACGCGGGCAGGTTCACGCTCGTCTGGTAGCCCGTCAAGTTGAACTGCTGACCCGACGTGGGGCTCGCTGGCGAGATCGTTCCCGCGGTCATGGCGCCGTTGAGCGCGATGTTCCCGATCGGAGTGCCCGGGCAGTACAGCTCGTACGCGCCCGTCGGCTGAACGACGGCGCCGCCGGTCGTCGTGGTGGTCGGGGCCACAGTGGTGGTTGTCCCGCCCGTGGTCGTCGTCGTGCCCGACGTCGTGGTGGTCGTGCCCGACGTCGTCGTGGTGGTGGCGCCGGTGGTCGTCGTCGTGCCCGACGTCGTCGTGGTGGTCGGGGCCACAGTGGTGGTTGTCCCGCCCGTGGTCGTCGTCGTGCCCGACGTCGTGGTGGTGGTCCCCGCTGTCGTCGTGGTCGTGCCCGCGGTGGTGGTCGTGGTCGAGCCACCCGCTGTCGTCGTGGTGCCACCAGCACCGGTCGTCGTGGTCGTCGGCAGCGTCTCGGTGCCGAAGAGCACGACCCCTACCCCACGATCGCCCGCCTGGTCGCCGATCGCCAGAACGCAGTCGTCACCGGCGGTCTGCTGAGCCGACGTGGGTGGACACGGGAAGTTGGCCGCGTCGGTGGCGGGGTTGCCCGACGTCGTGCAGCCCGGGATCGGCCCGCTCTGGCCGGGCAACGGTGGCTTGCCCTTGGTCGGGTCGATGGTGCACGTCGGTGGATATACCGAGGGGTTGTTCAACACCGGGCCCGTCGTCCCCTGGACCACGGCAAACGGGGGTGGGTTGTACGCCCCGGTGGACGAGATCTGCGACAGCTTGAGCGGGGTGCAACTGATCGGCACGTAGTTGCCGAGGAACAGAATCACCGGCTGGTGCATGTCCGAGTTGCACTCGATGTCCGACGCCAGCGAGCCCGGCGTGAAGCCGGTGCCCGCCAGGGTGACGGTGTCGCCACCCGCGAGGCCGCTACAAACAGGCTGGGCGGGGTTCGAGTTGTCGCACGTCACCCCGGCAGACGTCGATGAAAGGCTCAGCGAAGTGGTGGCCGCGCCGGCAGTGACGGCGGTCCCGATCATCACCGAACCGGCAAGCAGGGCCGTCGCGCCAATCGCGGCCAACACCGAGGGCAATCTCGTTGTCCGAGCCACTTCTCAGTTCCTCCGTCCGTCCGTTCGGTTCAACTTCCCCCCCGAGGTGGTTCACCGGAGCGGGAGGGCCCACGCCTGAGAACCGCACGAGGCTTCGTTCCGAAGCGCCGTGGTGCTACCGGTACTGCTTCTTCAGCTTCTTCAGCGGATCCAAGCGACGCGTCGCTCGACGACGGTCGTCTTGTTCCTCCCCCTTCCGACACGAGTGGTCGACCGAATGCCCGACGCGCAAGCGCGCCGAGCGGTCCCGCAACCGCCTGAACGTCACCATAGGAGAGGCCGCTCGAGGTCACATCGTCACGATTGACGAAATCGTGACGGGCGCCGGCGGCATCGTGGCTGGTCGGGCCGCTCTGTAGGCAAACCACTACGAGGCGTGGTGGCGGGGCGACCGATTCAGCGGCGGCCCCGCCCGTATGCTGGCTCTTCGTGAGGAGGGGGCATCGGGCTCTTCGTCGCGTCGCGCTCGCGCTCGTCACCGTCGGCGTGCTGCTCCTCGCGTTCGTCGCCTACCAGCTGTGGGGCACCGCCCTGTACGAGCACAACGCCCAGAACCAGCTCCGCCAAGAGCTCCGGGGCAGGCTCGCCGCCGTCTCCCCCGCCCCCCGCACGACCACCCCGACCTCCACGCCGGCAAGCGGCCCCGCCCCGACCACGTCGACCACGGCGCTCACGGCCCGTGTCGCCGCCACCACGGGCGCACCCGGGGCGGGGACGCCCATCGGTCTTCTCACCATCCCGAGGATCGGCATGACCGACGCGGCCATCGTGGAGGGGACCGACGAGCACCAGCTCCAACAGGGCCCGGGCCATTACACGGGGACGTCACTCCCCGGCCAGGCGGGCAACGCAGCGATCGCCGGCCACCGCACCACGTACGGCGCCCCCTTCTACAACCTGAACGCCCTGCAGCCCGGCGACCTCATCTCAATCGAGACGCAGCAGGGGTTCTTCCAATACCAGGTGACGACGTCCCGAGTCGTGTCACCGAGCGACACGACGGTGCTCAACCAGTCATCGTCACCGCAGCTGACCCTCACGACCTGCAACCCTCGCTACAGCGCATCCCAGCGGCTGGTCGTGGTGGCCGCCCTCCACTCGGGGGTCCTGGCGGCGAGCACAGCCACCAGCACGCCCTCGACGACGGTGCCGAAGCCCACCGGGCCGAAGGTGAAGTCACTGGCCGGTGAGGGCGCCCTCGCGACTTCGGGCGCTCTGAGCGGGCGCAGCACCCGCGGCGAGGTCGGCGAGGCGGTGCTGTGGGGAGCGCTCACGGCCTTGGCCGCGGTGCTCGCACTGGTGGCGTGGCGCCGGGGCAGGCGACCATGGTCGGTGGTCTCCCTCGCTATGGGCACCCCGCTGGCGCTGGGGGCGTTGCTGGTGTGCTTCCAGCACGTGAGCCTGGCACTCCCCCAGACCTTCTGAATCTACCCGGATCAATCGGCCGGTCGCGTCGACGTCGGGATCCGGCGGGACGCGCCCCTCCGATGGCGGAAAGGCAGTGCCACTCCGGCCACCGCGATCGCCGCCAAGCCGACCGCCGCCAGGGCGATACCCACCGTGAACGAACGCGGCCAGTACGACAGCTCCACGGTGTGCCGACCCGGTGGGATGCGCGCCTCGATCATCACGCCGCCGAACTGCTCGAGGCGCAGGGGCCGGCCGTCGATGCTGCCGTGCCACCCCGGCACGTCCGTCAGCCGGAGCCGGAGGAGCCCGGGCGACGTCGCATCAACTTCGGCGCGCCAGGTGGCCGCATCGGGGTGACTCACCGCGACCGGCACCCCGGCGGCCCCCGGTGCCGGGGGCGGTCCCGGCCCCGGGTCGGAGACCAAGGTGGCGACGGAAACCCCGGGAAACCGGTAGAGCGATTCGTCTCCGACGGTGCGCACGAAGACGGATCCACTCGGTCCCGGGGCGCCTGGCGGCTCCAGGACGAAGGAGACCCCGAACTCGCGCGCCTGAGCGGCGGCGCGCACCACGGGACAGAACACCGACACCGGCACGCCCGCGTTGGCGGGGTTCCCCGAAGCGGCCCTCCAGGAGCTGAACAGTGCCCGGGGTGCGATGGGGTCGTACGCCGCGAACTCGTGCACGGCGTACGCGTCGTTGGCCTCCTGGAGGATGCCCAGCGTGGGGGGCGCCTGACACGAGCGAGCTCCGAAGCCGACGACGGCGTTGCCCACGGCGCGTTCGAGACGGACGACCGCGGGCGGCGAGGCGAAGAACGTCGGGCTGGAAGCAAAGACCTGAGAGCCGACCGATGTCAGGAACGCGGTCTCGCACGCCAACAAGGCGAGCCCCGCCCCTCGCCCCACCACGGCGGCGCCGAACCGGAATCGACCGCCCCGGCCGTGACGGCGTTCGAGGCGGACGAGCGCCCCCACGACGAGGAGACCGACGGCGACGGAGACGAGGGGCCAGATGAAGCTCTCGTCACGGATCCGGCCTTCTTCTCTCGGCAGCAAGCCCCGACCGAAGAACCACAGCTCGAGGAGCACGAGCATCGCCGCACCGAATCCGCCGGCGATCCAGGTCCGGAGCCGGTGGTCGAACGGGGCGCGCACAAGGGCGTCGGTCCCCACGCCGGCGAGGACTGCCAGGCCGAGAGCGAGCACGACCATGGCGACGTGCCAACGCGCCCGGTACGGCAGCGCGTTCAAGACGGCCGCCACCGGCGGGAGGAACGACACGGCCAGGCTCACGACGACAACCGCACCGAGCGCCGCCACCTCCGGTCGTCGTCGACGGACCGCGAAGCCGGCGACGGCCATGACCACGGCGATCACCCCGACGTAGGCAGTCGTCCCCACGTTGAAGAACCCCAGGCGCGCCAACGGCACACCGCTGAATCCTTGGAGGAGGACGTTCACCGCGTCCTGAGCGGGCAGCGCCTGGTTGACGCGCTGGACGTCCTTGAAGACCGAACGTGACAACAGTTGCGCCCCGGGCAGCAAGAGCGGGGCACTGAGAGCGAAACCAAGGAGCGCCGACGATCCGAAGTCGGTTCCCAACCGCAGCAACCCGCGTCCGGTGCGCGCCGGCGGGGTCAGGACCACCACGACGACGACGAACACGAGCAGGCCCAACAGCAACACCGCCAGCGTGCCCGGCTGTCCCGCGAAGACCGCGAGCGCGAACGCGGCGGCGAGGAAGGCGATGCCGCCCAGGCGCCGTCGGCCGCGAAAGACGATCACGGAGGCCGCGAAGATCCACCCCGCCCACGACATCACGCCGGCGATGGGCCAACCCAGGAAGCCCATCATCGGGCCGCTCAACTCGTAGACGGTGCCGGCGACGACGGCGGCGATGACGCCGAGGCGCAGCACGCGGGCGAACGTGTAGGCGCCCACGCCGGCGATGGCGAGCGTGGCGAGGACCTGCGTGGTGAAGTCGAGTCGTTCGGGCAGCGCGTAACCGACGAGGGCGGGAAGACTGAAGGCCGCGGACTGCCAGTTGAAGGCCAAGGGCGTTCCCAGTGCGCTGTAGGGGTTCCACAATGGGAGGTGTCCGGCGTGGACCTGGGTCCACGACAGCGCGGTCCACGGGATCATCTCCGCGATGAGATCCGTCGCCTGGCCGTTGTGGACCAGCGACGGCCCTTGTTTGGTGAGGCCGTGCCGGGTGAGCAGATCGAAAGGGCCAAGCGCCGAACCGTGCACGAGCGCGGGGGCCATGACCACGACGGACAGGACAAGCAACCAGAGCACGCCGGCCGCGTCGGGAATCCAGCGAGCCGACCACCGTGGACGGGCGGCGGGTGTCGGGGGAGCCGACGAGCGGGGATCTCGGTGGGGTGCCTCGGTGCCCGGCGCGCTCAACGATCCCCCCTCGACGCGGGCGGGATGGCCCGGCCCTCGGTGTCGATGACCCGTGCGACGCGTTCGTGCGCCCGCGGCGAGCGACGGTACAGGGCACGGCGTCGGCCAGGGGGACAAGCTGGTCGCGCCACGACTCGTCGGCCGCAACCGGGTCGTCGTCACAATTTGCCGGGCGTCGGGTTTTCGACCACAAGGCGTCACCCCGCAAGCGACAATTCAGGCGCCGAACGGCGACACCCGCCTTGAGACCAGGCCGGTACGGTCCCAGCATGTGAGACTGATCGTTGTCTATGGCAACGTAGTTGCCCAAGCTCGGAACAACGGGATACCGTGGTGCTTCGGGGTTCACACTGCGTGGTAGCCCCTGGGGGGGTGCGGGGCACCGCATGACACGGTGACGGCGTTCATCGAACGCATCGACGGCGGTGGGCGGGCGGTCAGAGGCGAGAGCGACGCCGGCCCGACTGCATTGGACGCCGTGCTGCGGGGCGATATGCCCGCCCGCTGGCAGAGCCCGGTGGTCGCGACGAGCAGCGGCCGCCGCCGCGTCACTGCGGCGGGCAATCGTGTGGTGGCCTGCCTGGACGTCCGGCCAGCGTCAGAGGTCGCCTTCCGCTCCGATCGTCCGGAGCTGCTGTGGCGACTGGCGGTCCGCCGCATGGAGCGTTGCATCCGTCCCGACGACCAGATGTGCATGTTGGGCGGTGCACGCTTCGCCGTCTGCCTCGGCAGCACGAGCAACGGGATCAATCCCAGCGCGCTCGGACGCCGGCTCGCACGAGCGGTCGGGGATCATCTCACCGTCGGTCCCACGGGACTCGACCTCCATGTGGCGATCGGCATCGGAGCGGGCAACAACGGCGTCGAGCTGTCGACGCTCACGGACGCGGCCTTGTCGTCGCTGCGAGTTGCGAGGCGGCACGTCACTCGCGCCGCGAGCCCGGCGACCGCGCAACTCGCCGTTTCGCACGTTCCGGAGCACCCTGTCGTCCGCATCGCGTACCCGGCAACGTCGGGGAACGGCGTCATCGAGCCAGGCGCGCCCGAGCGGCGCAAGACGCGCTCGGGAAGCCGCTTCGTGCGTCGCGTCGTCGTGA
>DATGKD010000106.1:0-8880 GCA_035294855.1 Acidimicrobiales bacterium | reverse complement strand
CTCCGACGGCGACCCCATCACGCGCGGCGCCGACGCGCTGTTCCTCGCCGCCGTGCCGGGCGCGGCCGGCCGCCACCACCCGACCATCGAGGGCGGCGGGCACTTCCTGCAAGAGGACCGCGGCCCGCAGCTCGCCGCGGTCGTCGCCGACTTCGTGCGCGCCACCCCCGCCGCCTGAACGACCCTGCCGACGCGCTCGGCGTCGCGCCGTCAGGCAGAGGACCCTGCGCCCGACGCGGGATCGAGACGGGGGGCCTCGTCGCCTGCCCGAGCGTCGGTGAGGGGGCTCACGTCGGTGGGCAGCGGCACCTCGTTGTAGCGGTGCAGCACCGGCACGCCGGCTCCCCACCCGATGCGCGTGATCGAACCGGGCGCCAGGTACAGGCGCCACGCCACTTCGTCGCCCACGCCGAGGGCCCACGCCACCGCCGCCTTGATCGGTGACACGTGGCTCACCACGACCACGTCGTCGGCGCCGCGCGCCCCCGCGCCGTCCTCGGCGAACAGCTCCTCGCACACCGGCCGGACCCGGCGGCCCAGCTCGTCGAGCGATTCGCCGCCGGGCGGCCGGTAGGCCGGGTCGGCGCGCCAGCGTGTCCACACCTCCGCCGGCACCGCGCCGAGCCGCGTGCCGTCGAACTCGCCGTAGTCGACTTCGACCCAGCGGTCGTCGACCTCCACGCGTGCGTCGGGGCCGATGGCGGCCGCCGTCTGGCGCGCCCGGCCGAGGGGGCTCGTGGTCACCCGTTGCACCGGGCCGACGACCTCGCCGATCCGGTGTGCCTGAACCAGGCCGCGCTCGGTGAGCGGAGACTCCATCCGCCCGACGAGCAATCCGGCCGCGTTGGCCTCCGACTCCCCGTGCCGGACGAGGACGAGCATCGTGCGCGGTCAGCGCGCCGGAGCGGTCACCCGCCGGCGGTCAACGAACGAGAATTCGTCCGCACTGGTCGCACGTGATCACCTCGTCCGGGGGTGCCCGGCGGATGCGGTCGACCTCCATGGAGGGAAGGGTGAGGTGGCATCCGCTGCACGACCCGCCCACCAGCCGCGCCGCCCCTGTCCCGCCCAACTTCGTCCGCAGCTTCTCGTAACGGCCCAGCAGATCGGGACGCACCCCCTCGGCCGCTGCGGCTCGCCCCTTCTCCTGCTCGGTGATGTCGGCGTCGATGACCACCTCGGCCTCGGCGATCGCTTCCCGGAGGCGGCCGGCCTCGGCGTCGAGCCCCTCGCGTTCGAGCCGGGCGGACTCGAGCTCGGCATCGAGCGGCTCGAGCGCTTCCATCAGCTCGAGCTCGCGGTCCTCGAGCTCGCTGATGTGCCGCCCGAGGTGGCGCACCTCGTCGCTCATCGCCTGCAGCTCGCGCGCCGCGGCCACCGTCCCCCCGTACAGGCGCTTCTCGAGCGTGGTCCGCCTCGTCCGGGACGCCTCGATCTGTTGCTCCAGCGCCGCCTGGCGGGCGCCGAGCTCGTCGCGTTGGGTCCCCACCTCGCCGGCGCGGGTGTCGAGGGCCTTCCGGCGCTTGTCGAGGTCCGTGAGCGCGGCCCTCTCCGGCAACGTGGCCCGCCGGTATCGAAGCTGGTCGGCAACCGTGTCGTGCTCCTGCACCTGCAGGAGCAGCTCGAGCGGTCCCGGGGCGCCGGATGTCGACGGGTCTGTCGCCCGGGAGGGTGCGTCGTCGTTGGCGGGGCTGTCGTCTATCTGGCGGTCGGGTGTCTGGCTGTCGTCCATGTGGCTGTCGTTCATGTGCCCACCCCATTCTGCCGGGCGGAACGGTGCCGTTCGTCACCGGACGGCTCGTCATGTGCTTCGGGCATGGCCATCGCGGTCCTGAGCGCACCGACCAATGCTTCGTCGGCCGCCGCGCATGCGTCGCCCCAGGAGAACCACTTCACCTCGGGGCTCTCACCGGGGGCGGGGACGGGGTCGTCGTCGGGGGCCACGAGGAGATAACGGAGATCGAGGTGGGTGTGGCCCTTGGCGGCCGCGTGCACGTCCACGTGGATGAGATGCGGGCCACCGGGCAGGTGGGCCACGTCGAGCCCGGTCTCCTCGCGCGCTTCGCGGCGCGCCGCTTCGGCGGGCGACTCCCCCGGCTCCACGTGGCCGCCGGGCTGGAGCCAACGGTGCAGGCGCTTGTGGAGGTGCAACACGGTGCCGTGCGGGCCGACGATCACGGCAGAGCCGGTGACGTGCACCGGCCCGGCGTCCTCGTCGAACGGTCGCGGCAATCGCTCGAGGCCGTCGAGCACGCGTCGGCGCGCATCGGCCTCCCGGTCGTCGGCGGGTGGGTGAGCGGCCACGGCGGCGTGGACGTCCTGCGTTCGGGCGTCGCCGGCTGCGCCCTGCGCTCGGGTGTCGCCGGCTGCGCCCTCCGAGGGGCCACCGTCGCCTCGGGCCACCCGTCACGCGTAGCACAGCGCCTGGGCTTCGTTCGCCGGCACCGCTCCGTTCCTGTTCCTACGTGAGCCGACCGGGGGACCTGTCGGTTTGCTGTGAATCCCTGCTTGCGCGGCCTGGTCGGGGGCCTCCTCCCGGCATGATGGGAGTGTGAAACAGAGCATTCGCTTGGGTCGGATCGGCGGCATCCCGGTGGGCGTCCACTGGAGCGTGGGGGTCATCTTCGCCCTGCTCACGTGGGAGCTTGCCGATGGGGTCTTCCCCAACCGCTACGGCGGCGGCTCCCGCCCCGTCTACTGGGTCGCCGCCGTCGTGGCCGCCACGCTGTTCCTTCTGTCTCTCCTCCTGCACGAGGGGTCGCACGCGGTCGTGGCCCGTCGCCACCAGGTTGGTGTCCGTTCCATCACGCTGTGGCTCTTCGGCGGGGTCGCCCAACTCGAGGGCGAGGCCCTCGGCCCAGGCGCCGACTTCTCGATTGCGGCGGCGGGCCCCGGGACGAGCATTGCCCTCGCGGGCGTGTTCGCGGCGGTCCAGGTCGGGATGCAGCACTTGGGCGCCGCCCCCCTGGCGGTCGACGTCCCCCGCTGGCTGTGGGAGATCAATCTCCTCCTGGCGGGATTCAACCTGATTCCCGCCGCACCGCTCGACGGCGGGCGGATCCTGCGCGCCGGTCTCTGGCGGGCGACGCACGACCGCACGCGCGCCGCCGTGATGGCGGCGCGCGCCGGCCTCGGCTTCGGCGTCGTGCTGGTCGCGCTGGGCGCGCTCGAGTTCCTCCTGGGGAGCCCGTTCGGCCTGTGGCCCGCCTTCCTCGGATGGTTCCTGTTCAGTGCGGCTCGCGCCGAGGAGGCGGCGGCCGGACTGCGGGGCAGGACCGAGGGACTGCGCGTGGGCGACGTCATGGTGCAACCTCCACCGACGTTCCCCTCAGCGATGACGGTCGCCGAGCTGATGACGTACTGGCCGTGGTGGCACGGAGGTGAGGCCGCCGCGCTCGTCGGTCAGTCCGGATGGCTCGACGGCGTGGTGATCATCGGACGCGCCACGTCGCTTCCCGTGGAGCGAAGGACCACGACGCGACTCGGCGAGCTGGCCGTGCCGATCAAGGACGTGCCCGTGGGACGCCCCGACGAGCCGGCGAGCGCGCTGCTCGACCGGATCTACGCGGCCGGCGGTGCGCCCGCCGTGGTGCTCGACGCCGCCAACCGGCTCGCCGGCATCGTCACCCTTGCAGACATCGGCCACGCCGCCGGCGCGCCCCCGGACCGCCACAGCCGCGTCTGACCGCTCCCCGGAGTGCGCGCGGTCCGAGCCCCGTTCCGGGCCGCGCTGGGATCGCGGATGGCGAGTTCTGTCGCAGTCAGGTCGCGGACCGGCGCGCCGCGACCTGGTTGAAGTTCTCGCGGATGTCGCGCAGATGGGACTCGATCAGCGACCGCTTGGGTGACGCCGTGGCGTCGAGAGACTTGGCCAGTTCCTCGACCGCCTCGGTCAGGTGAGCGACCGCCAGTTCGAGGCTGGCGAGCCGCCGGAGGAGCGCGTCGTCGTCCATGTCGCCGCCGATCCTACGGTCCTTCCAGCTACCGTGGGAGCGTGGGGTGTCTGCTCCTGGTCCTGCTGGCCGCGGCCCTCGTCCTCCTGGGGTTCGGGTTCGTAGTCCATGTGCTCTGGATCATCGCGGCGATCTTCTTCGGATTCTGGGTGGCGGGCTACGCGTTCGCCCGCGGTCAACGCCGAGGCGGCCGCCGCCGGTTCTGATCGCCCGCGCTCAGCGGGCCTGCCAGCGCGGGTCCCGGCGCTCGGCGGCCGCGCGCAGACCCTCGGAGGCGTCCGCCGTCGCGCCCACGACCTGCCGCACGGTCTCGGCGAACCGGATGGCGTCCAGCGCCGAGAGATGCCCGGTCCGCATGGCGGCCTCCTTCATGGCGCGTTGCGCGAGGGGGGCCCCGGCCAGCAGCCGGTCGGACAGCTCCCGCGCGTGGTCGAGGAGCTCGTCGTGCGGGACGACGCGCCACACGAGGCCCATGTCGAGCGCGCGGGCGGCGTCCACCGGCTCACCGGTGAGGAGCAGCTCCATGGCGTCGGGCCACGCCACGCGCCCCGACAGGCGCATGGCGCCCACCATGGCGGGCATCCCGAGGCGCACCTCGGGGTAGCCGAAACGTGCCCGATCGCTGGCGATGACGAAGTCGCACCACGTCACCAGGGTCAGCCCGTAGCCGAGGCAGTGGCCGTTCACCGCGGCGATGACCGGCTTGTAGATCTCCCATCCACTCTCGAACGAGTTGAGGGTGGGGCGCTCCCAGAACGAGCCGGGGAAGCTCCCCGCCGCCTCGCCGGGGTCGCGCAGGTCCGCCCCGGCGCAGAACGCGCGCCCCGCGCCGGTGACGATGCCCACCCAGGCGTCGTCGTCCTCCCGAAAGCGCGCGAAGGCAGCGTTCAAGTCCCGGCGCAGGGCCCCGTTGACGGCGTTCAGGACGTCGGGACGGTTGTAGGTGATGGTGGCGACGTGCCCGTCGCGCTCGTACAGGACGGTGTCGGCCATCGCGCCACCGTACCGATGTCGCCGTCGTGGTTCCGATCCGGGGGCAACGGGCACACTGCCTAGAGTCGGCCGCAGGGACGCCGCGGACAGGAGGAGACGATGGACGACGATCGGGCCCGGGAGCTGCTGGCCGCCGAGCGGCAGCGGGTGCAGGCGTTGCTCGACGAGACCACCGCAGCAGGACGGTCCAACCGCGAAACCTCGCTCGAGACCGGCGACATGGCCGACCCTGCGCCGTCACTCGTGGCCGAGGGCACCGACGACGCCATCGCCGCCGGCCTGCGTGACCGCCTGGCCGCGCTCGACCGCGCCGACGAGCGCCTCCGAGCGGGAACCTACGGGCGCTCGGTGAAGAGCGGCGTTCCCATTTCCGATGAGCGCCTGGAAGCCGACCCTGCCGCGGAGCTCACCGTGGAGGAGGCCCAGGCGGCGCGCTGACCATGTCGCCCAGGGCCCGCGCCACTTCGCCGAACCGGTCGAACGCCTCACCCGGCTGGCGCGCCGCCATGCCGGCGAGGTACAGCACCGGCCTCACGTCATAGCCCGCCAGCGGTGCGCACCGCTCCGCGATGCGCTGCGGGAGCTCCGACCATGTGCCCTCCACCACGAAATGGGCGAGAAGGTCGTCGGGCACCGCCCGCCCCACCCCCTCGCTGTCCCCCGCCTTCTGGGCGGCGCGCAGCTGGCGCGTCGTGTCGGGATATCCCAACTGCTCGAAGATGAACCCGTAGTTGGGCGTCGAGCCGTAGAAGCCGACCATCGTTCGGCTCACCTCCCTCCAGCGCGCCCGCTCCGCCTCGTCGTCGCCTACGACCGTGAACAGGGGCACGAACAGGGTCAGCTCGGAGGGGTCGCGCCCCGAGCGCGCCCGCCCTTCTGACAGGTTGGGCAGCAACGTCTGGCGGTAGTAGGCGTCGGTGTTGAGCGGATGCACGTGCACGCCGTCGGCGATGTCACCTGCGGTGCGCAGCATCCACGGGTTCACCGCCGCGATGTCGACGGGCGGGTCGGCGACGGCCACCGGCCCCGGCGACCACATCGGGGGGAGCAACGTCAGCTCGTAGTGACGGCCGTGGAAGTCGAGCGGTGCCTCGCCGCGGAACGCGGCGAAGATGGCCCGCAGGGCCAGCACGTACTCGCGCATGCGCGGCCCGGGCGGGTCGAACGCCGAGCCGTACCGCCGTTCGATGTGCGCCTTCACCTGGGGGCCGATGCCGAGCCGGAACCGCCCGTGGGACGCCTCGGCCAACTCCCACGCCACCGAGGCGGTGACCATCGGGCTGCGGGGGAACGCCACGGCGATGCCCGTGGCGAGGTCGAGCGGCGCGCCCGAAAGAGCCGCCGCCGCGCAGGTCAGGTAGGCGGTCCGGCCCGCCTCGGTCACGACCATGCCGGCAAAGCCCGCCTGTGCGCACCGTTGCGCGAACGGCCCCGCCTCGGCGAGCGGCAGCGAGCCCGTCATGACCGCGGCTTTCATCAGAGCATCTCCCGGAGCAGTCCCACAGAGTCGAGGTCCTCCACCGCTGCGGTCGTCCGCTCCATGGCGGCGATGGCGCGCGCCGGTGGCTGCCACCGGCCTCCCACCGCGGCCGTCGAGGTGGCCGACACCCACGAGTAGACGGCAAACAGCCGGAGCTGGCGTTCTGCCACCTCACCGGGGAGATCGACACCCACGCGGGCGAGCTGCGCCCGGTAACGGTCGACGAGCGCGCCCTGGGTGTCACGCCGGACTTCGGTGGGGAGCGAGTTGCAGCAGTAGTAGGCCACGTCGCGCATGCCGGGCGATCGGCTGAACATGGCCCAGTCGAAGAACCCGGTGCGGCCCGCGTCGGTGAAGAGGTTCCCCGAATGCGGATCGCCGTGGACGAGCGTGCGCTCACCCTGGTCGAACAGGTCGAGGATGTCAGCGGTCCGCTCGGCGTAGAGGGTGCCCACGGCGCGGAACCCTGGACTCTGGTCGTCGGCGAACCGGTCCAGGGCGGCGCGGACGAACTGGGCGGCGGCTTTGGCCGTTCGGTCGTCGTGCGCAGCGCGCGAACCGAAACCCGCGCGCGTGGGGACCCAGGAGAGGTCATCGTGCAGGCGCGGCGACATCCACAGCGCCCCGTGGAGCCGGGCGAGCTCTTCCACGGTCGATGCGGCACGACCGGCGACATCGGGATCCGACGGACGTGGGAACGTGCACCCCGAGGCGTCCAAGTCCTCGAGGACCATGACGAATCCGCCGTCGTCGTCGGTCTCCGCGTGCCACACCCGCGGGTAGCGGAGGAATCCCACATGGGGCGCGATCTCCGCGTAGAAGCGCGCCTCCATCGCCCCGATGCCGATCTGGCGCAGAAAGGCGCGTTGGCGCTGTTCGAACGGCGCGATCTTGCAGAAGACGGTGCCGGGCAGGTCGCCGCGCGACCCGGCGTACTCGAGGCGTACCTTCACCCGTCCGGTCGTGCCGGAGTGGGCGTCGACGACCTCGGCGGCGGCCACCTCCACGTCGGGCGCGTGGGTGCGCAGGACCTCCGTGAACCACCCTGCGTCGAGGTCACCGACCTCGGTCGGGATGGCGCGGCCCATGCGCGCTCAGAACCCGGATGGGGAGGCGAACAGCGCCCCGGCGCGGCGAACGCCGTCCACGCCCGACGTGGGCATGTTGAAGATGAAGTACTCAACGCCCGCGTCGGTCAGCTCCGCGCACTGCGTCAGGATCTCGTCCTCCTGGCCCACGTTGAAGCCGGCCAGGGCCTCCTCGCCCACCGCGTTGCGCAAGAAGTCGCGTGTCGCCGCGGTCTCGTCGGCGGAGTCGGTGACGACGAGGGTGCTCAGCCGGCTGACCGTCACCTCGGCGGGATCGCGTCCCACCGACGAACAGTGCTCCCGAAGCACGCCCACCTTGTGGCGGATGGTGTCGGGGTCTCCGGTGATGTTGCAGTAGTCCGCGTACTGCGCCACCAAGCGCAGGGTGCGCTGCTCCCCGCCGCCGCCGATCAGGATCGGGGGCCCGCCGGGCTGCACGGGCCGAGGGACGTTCCAAGCGTCGTCCGTGTCGTAGTAGGAGCCGTCGAAGCTGAAATGCTCCTCACGGAACATGCCTCGGCACACCTGGACGGCCTCCTCGAGCCGGTCCATGCGCTCGCGTACCGGCGGGAACGCCACCCCGAGCCCGTCGTGCTCGACGTCGTACCACGCCGCGCCGATGCCGAGCATCGCCCGGCCTCGGCTCACGATGTCCAGGGTGGTGACGATCTTGGCGAGCAGAGCGGGGTTGCGGTAGGTCACCCCCGTGACGAGCGCGCCCAACCGCACCGTGCGGGTGCGCGCCGCCAGCGCGCCGAGCAGCGTGTACGACTCGAGCATGGGCTGCGACGGACCACCCAGCGCGGGCAGCTGGAAGAAGTGGTCCATCACCCAAACCGACTCGAACCCGGCGTCTTCGGCCGCCACCGCGAGGCCGGCCACGGCTCCGAAGAGATCGGCGTCCGGGACACCGAGGGTGAAGTTGGGGATCTGCAGTCCGACGCGCACGGTCGAGATCATGCCCCAAGGTTGTGCCGGCACGGGCCGCCCGCCACCGGGCGCCGGCCGGTTGCTCCGGGTGGCGCGAAGCTCCAGCGGTGGATCTCGACGAGCTGGTCACACCCGCCCTCGTGGTCGACGCCTCGGCGCTCGAGCACAACCTGGCGACGATGTCGGCTGCGCTCCCGGGCGCGCGTCTTCGACCTCACGTGAAGGCGCACAAGTGCACGTCGTTGGCGGCCCGGCAGGCGGCTCACGGCCACCGGGCGTTCACGTGCGCGACCGTGGCCGAAATGGAGGGCATGGCGCGCGCCGGCCTCGGGGAGGACCTGCTGCTCGCCAACGAGGTCGTGCGCGGCGAACGCCTCGGGGCACTCGCGCACGCCGGGGCGCGGGTGACGTTGGCGGTCGACTCCGAGGCCACGAT
>DATGKD010000105.1:0-5897 GCA_035294855.1 Acidimicrobiales bacterium | reverse complement strand
GTGCGGGTAGACGTAGCCCTCGCCGTGGCCGAGCGCCCGGGCGCCGTAGTAGCTGGCGTCGCGCAGGTGGGCGGGCACGTCCCCACGAGGGCCCGCCCGCACGTCCTCTTGCGCCCGGCCGAGCGCGGTCGTGACCCGGTTCGACTTGGGCGCGCTCGCCAGGTAGACGACGGCCTCGGCCAGGTTGAGCTGGGCCTCGGGAAGCCCGACGAACTCCACGGCCCGGGCCGCGGCGTCGGCGACGACGAGGGCGAGCGGGTCGGCGAGGCCCACGTCCTCGCTCGCCAGGATGACGAGCCGCCGGGCGATGAACCGGGCGTCCTCTCCGGCGTCCAGCATGCGGGCCAGCCAGTACAGCCCGGCGTCGGGATCGCTGCCCCGGATCGACTTGATGAGCGCGCTCGTCTGGTCGTAGTGGGCATCGGCGCCCTGGTGCAGGAGCCGCCCGGCGCGCGCCCGCTCGACGTCCGCCCCCTCGACGGTGCGGCCCCCGGACAGGATGACGGCGACCTCCAGCGTGCCGAGCGCCACCCGTGCGTCCCCGTCGGCCAACGACACGAGCGCGTCGACGGCGTCGGGGCTGGCCGCGGCACCCTCGGTGTCGAGGCCGCGGCGCACGAGCTCGGCGACGTCCTCGTCGGCCAGGGGCTCGAGTCGCCACAGGGTGGCACGGCTCAGAAGCGGCGAGTTCACGGAGAAGAAAGGGTTCTCCGTGGTGGCGCCGATCAGCACCACGAGGCCGTCCTCGACCGCCGGCAGGAGCGCGTCCTGCTGCGCCTTGTTGAAGCGGTGCACCTCGTCGATGAACAGGATCGTCCCCTGGCCCTGCTCGCCGAGGCGGTGGCGGGCCTCCTCGATCACGCGCCGCACGTCGGCGACTCCCGCGTTGACGGCCGACAGCGGAACGAAGGCCTTGGCCGTCGCGCTGGCCACGACCTGCGCGAGCGTGGTCTTGCCGGTTCCCGCCGGTCCCCAGAAGATCGCCGAGGTCAGGCGGTCCTGCTCGATGAGGACGCGCAGCGGCGCGTCAGGCGCGACGAGGTGGCGCTGGCCGACGATGTCGTCGAGCGTGCGAGGCCGCAGGCGCGCCGCGAGCGGGGCCCGCTCGTGCAGGCGATCGGTGGCCGCCTGGTCGAACAGGTCGCCCGACGCACCCGACGCCGCCCGCGGTGGCCGCCTGGTCGAGCGCGCCGGCACGAGGCGTCCCGCTCCGGCGCCTCAGCGGCCGGGCGCGAGCCGCAGGCCGAGCTCGCGCAACGTGGCGTCGGGGAGCGTCTTGGGCGCACCCGTCATCGGGTCGGTCCCCGACTGGGTCTTCGGGAAGGCGATCACCTCGCGGATGTTCTCCTCCCCCGCCAGCACGGCCACGAACCGGTCCACGCCCACGGCGAACCCGCCGTGCGGCGGCGCGCCGTAGCGGAACGCGCCGAGCAGGAACCCGAAGCGGGCCTCGGCCTCGTCCTTCGCGATCCCGAGGGCGTCGAACACCTTGCGCTGGACGTCCTCCCGGTGGATACGGATCGATCCCGAACCGAGCTCCCACCCGTTCAAGACGAGGTCGTACGCCTGGGACCGCACGCGCCAGGGGTCGGAACCGAGAAGGGCGATGTCGTCCGGGTTGGGCATCGTGAAGGGGTGGTGCGCGGCGAGCGGACGACCTTCGTCGTCGGTGCCGTCGAACAGCGGGAACTCGGTCACCCAGAGGAACCGGAGCTCCCCCTCGCCCACCGGCGGGCGCCCGATGTCGAGGCGCAGCTGGCCGAGCACGTCGCAGGCGGTGCGCCACTCGCTCGCCACCACCAGCACGAGGTCGCCCGCCCCCGCTCCCGTCGACTCCACCAGCCCGGCGCGCTCGGCCGGTGACAACACCTTGTCGAGCGGCGACTGCAGCTCGACGACACCACCGCCGCCGTCAGAATCCGCGCGGCTGACCCGGAACCACGCCAGCCCCGCCGCCCCCAGCGCCTTCGCCCTGTCGACGAGCGCGTCGAGGCGCGCCCGGCCGAGCTCGCCCCCGCCGGGCACGGCGAGCGCCTTCACGCAGGGGGCCTGCAGGGCGCGCGCCTCGGTGGCCGCGAACAACCCGGTCAGGTCGACGAGCTCCATCCCGAAGCGCAGGTCGGGCTTGTCCACCCCGAAGCGGTCCATCGCCTCGTGCCACGTCATGCGCGCCACCGAGTCCGGGCGCGCCCCCACCGCCGCCTCGGTGGCGTCGAGCACGGCCTCGCTCACGACCTCCTGCACGTCGTGCTCGGTGACGAACGACGCCTCCAGGTCGAGCTGGGTGAACTCGAACTGGCGGTCGGCGCGCAGGTCCTCGTCGCGCAGGCACCGCGCCAGCTGGAAGTAGCGGTCCAGGCCGCCCACCATGAGCAGCTGCTTGGCGATCTGCGGGCTCTGGGGCAGCACGTAGAAACGGCCGGGTTGCTGGCGCGCGGGCACGGCGAACTCGCGCGCCCCCTCCGGGGTCGGCGTCCACAACAGCGGGGTCTCGACCTCGGCGAAACCCCGGCGCACCATGGCGGCCCGCAGTGCGCCGAGCACGCGCGCCCGGAGGCGAAGGTTGTCCTGCATGCGCGGCCGGCGCAGGTCGACGAAGCGGAAGCGCAGCCGGACCGACTCGTCCGGTTCGGCCCGGTCGTCCACCGGCAGCGGCGGCGGCTCGGCGGTGGCGAGGACCTCCACGACACAGTCGGCCACCTCGACCTCGCCCGTGGCCAGGTCCGCGTTGACCGTCCCCTCCGGACGCAGGCGCACCGTCCCCTCGACGGCCACCACCCACTCGCTGCGCGCCTCGACGCCGCCGTCGACGACGCACTGCACCACGCCCGTGTGGTCGCGCAGGTCCACGAAGGCGAGGTGCTCGCCGTGCTCGCGCCGGCGGGCCACCCACGCGCACAGGCGGACCCGCTCCCCGGCGTGGGCGGGACGCAGCTCGCCGCACATGTGGGTGCGCATGCCGGTCGCCGTCACGACGCCACCCCCGCTCCCGAAGCCTCCCGCAGGTAGGCCACCACATCGGCGCGCGCCACCGACCGCTGCTCTCCTTCGCCCCGCAGCGCCCGGACGGTCACCGCGCCGGCGGCGGTCTCCTCGGGCCCCACGATCAACGCGTACGCCGCGCCCGAGCGGTCCGCCAGTCGGAGCTGCGCCTTCATGGAGCGGTCGTCGTAGGCCCGCACCGCCGCGATGCCCGCCACGCGCAGCTCGTGCACCAGGTCGCGCGCCGCCTCCCCCCCGCTCACGTCCACCACGAACACCGCCGGGTCGATCGGGCGGACCTCGAAGCACCCCTCGGCGTCGCACGCCAGGAGCAGGCGCTCGATGCCGATGCCGAAGCCGATGCCCGGCGTGGGGTCCCCACCGATGTCCTCGGCGAGCCCGTCGTAGCGCCCGCCACCCCCGACGGCGTTCTGGGCGGCGTCGAGGGCCAGTGCCGCGAACTCGAAGGTCGTGCGCGTGTAGTAGTCGAGCCCCCTGACGAGCCGAGGCTCGAGCCGGTGGGCGATGCCGAGTGCGTCGAGCCCGGCGCGCACCCGCGCCAGGTGCGCGCGGCACGGCTCGTCCAGGAAGTCGACGATGCGCGGCGCGCCTTCGGTCACGGCCACGCACGCGGGACGCTTGCAGTCGAGCACCCGGAGCGGGTTCGAGGCGAAGCGTTCGCGGTGCTCGTCGCAGAGCTCGTTGCGGTGCTCGTGGAAGAACGCCCGCAGCGCGTCCACATACGCTCCCCGGCACGTCGCGCACCCCATGGAGTTGATCGACAGCTCGACGCGGCGCAGCCCCAGACCGGCGTAGAGATCCGACGCCAGCGCGATGACCTCCACGTCCATGTCGGGGTCGTCGGTGCCGAGCACCTCCACGCCGAGCTGGTGGTGCTGGCGGTACCGGCCCGCCTGGGGACGCTCGTAGCGGAACGCGGGTGTGACGTACCACGCCTTCCACGGCACCGGCGGGTGGTGCTGGACGAAGGCGCGCACGAGGGGGGCGGTGCCCTCGGGGCGCAGCGCCATCGCCCGACCGCCCCGGTCGGTGAACTCGTACATCTCCTTGCCCACGACCTCGCTCTCGTCGCCGATGCCACGGTGGAACAGGCGCGCGTCCTCGAACACCGGCGTGAGCGCCAGCCCGAAGCCGGCCAGCTCGGCCCGCCGGGCGAACTCGGCCACGAGGGCCTCCCAGCGCGCCGACTCCGGGGCGAGCACGTCCTTCGTCCCCACCGGGGCGCGCAGCGCCGTCGTCTCTTCGCCCACCGCGGTCACCGGGGCGTCAGCCCTTCCGGCCAGGCAGGGTCCGGAAGGCGTCGAAGACGCCGTCGAGGTGCTTCAACGAGCTGAGCAACGACTCCAGATGGCCGGGGTCGGCCAGCTCCACATCGAAGCGCATGCGGCTCACCCGGTCGGGGGCGGTCTGCGACGTGGACGACACGATGTTGAGGTGGTGCTCGGACACCACCCGGGTCACGTCGGCCAACAGGCGCGACCGGTCGAAGGCCAGCACCTCCACCGACGCCACGAACACCGTCGACCCCTCGCGGTCCCACTCCACCTCGATCAGCCGCTCGTGCTCGCCCGCGGCCAGCGCGGTGGCGTTGGCGCAATCCGACCGGTGCACGCTCACACCGCGGCCGCGCGTCACGAACCCCACGATCTGGTCACCGGGGACGGGCGTGCAGCACCGCGACAGCCGCACCATGACGTCGTCGAGGCCCTCGACGTAGACCCCCGCGGGCGAGCCGGGGCGGCTGCGGGTGCGCAGCCCTTGGCCGACGGCCGTCGGCAGCTGCTCCTCCCCGCCCCCGCCGCGCAGGTCGCGCGCCAGGCGCTGGGCGATGGGACGCGCCGACACGTGGTTGTCGCCGATGGCGGCGTGCAGCGCCTCGAGGTCTGCGTAATTCATGGCCGCCGCGAGGCGCTCCAACGCGTTGGAGGCGGCCAGCTTCTGCACGGGCAGGCCCTCGCGCCGCAGCGCCTTGATCAGCTCCTCGCGGCCGGTCTCGATGGCGTCCTCGCGCCGCTCGCGGCTGAACCACTGGCGGATCTTGTTGCGCGCCCGGGGAGAGGCGACGATCTGCAGCCAGTCGCGCGACGGGCCGGCCGACGGCACCTTGGAGGTGATGATCTCCACCGTGTCGGCCGACTGCAGCTTGGTGTCCAGCGGGACGAGCCGGCCGTTCACCTTGGCGCCGATGCAGCGGTGGCCGACCTCGGTGTGGATGGAATAGGCGAAGTCGATGGGCGTCGACCCCGCCGCCAGCGCGATCACCTTCCCCTTCGGGGTGAAGACGTAGACCTCGTCCTGCTCGAGGTCGAGCTTCAGGGTCTCCAGGAACTCGAGCGGGTCGATGGTCTCCTGCTGCCAGTCCACGATCCGCTGCAGCCATGCCATCTCGGCCGTGGTGGCGCCGCCGTCGCGCGGCTGCTCCTTGTACCCCCAGTGCGCGGCGATGCCGTACTCCGCGCGCCGGTGCATCTCGCTCGTGCGGATCTGCACCTCGATGGGCTTGCCCTCGAGGCCGATGACCGTCGTGTGCAGGGACTGGTAGAGGTTGAACTTCGGGCTGTTGATGTAGTCCTTGAAGCGGCCCTGGACGGGGCTCCAGATGGCGTGGATCGACCCCAGCGCGGCCCAGCAGTCCTTCTCCGAGTCGACGATCACCCGGATGCCCACGAGGTCGTGGATCTCGGCGAATTCCTTGCCGCGCACCACCATCTTCTCGTAGATGCTCCACAGGTGCTTCGGTCGCCCGGTGACATCGGCGCCCACACCGGAGGCGGCCAGCCGTTGGCGCACGGCCACCAGCACCCGGGCCAGGTAGTCGTCGCGTTCGGGGGCGCGGGTGGCCACCATCTGTTCGATCTCGGCGTAGCGCTTGGGGTGCAGGGTGGCGAAGGCCA